>CANRPX010000004.1 GCA_947632605.1 uncultured Clostridia bacterium
ATTTGTATTTGTATTTGTGTTTCTATTTGTGTTTGTATTAGTATTAGTGTTTCTGTTTGTATTTGTGTTTGTGTTAGTATCTTTATTATTATTTGTGTTTTCATTTCTGTTATCATTATCATTGTTATTTACATTTTCGTTTTTATCATCATCACCAGGATTTTGATCATCTGGTTCGCTAGGATTATCTGGTGTTACTGGAGTTGATGAATCAGAAGTAATTGTTAAATTTATATTTTTTGATAAATCATCTGCAATTCTACCTTCTTCAACAGATGTTGAAAATAGTGTGAAGTTTGAGAAAGATATTGCATTTTGTATTTGTCCTTCAGAAACATTTGATTTAACTTTGAAATCTATTTTTAATAATTCTGTATCTGAAGAAATACCATTTGCTAAATCAATTAGTATTTTAACATTGTTATTTCCTGATGGTTTAGCATTAAATACTACACATGCATTTGTATCAGAAACGTTTTTACCATCTGTAACATCTTCAACTTTTAATGTTTCAGATCCTATTTTTACATTACCATCTGCATCTTTTTGTATATTTTCTACTGTAATTGTTTCAAATATACTAGTATTATAATTTATATATCCTTCTATTGTTCCAACTTTTTTACCTTCACCTACATCTACTAATGATAGTGTTGCAGTAACAGTTTCTCCTTTTTTTACACTTGATTTAGAAACTGTTGCTCCTATATTGGCACTAGCAGCATATACACTTGTACTTATTAACAGTATTGAAACTAATACTTGTAATAATATTAACTTACATTTTTTCATAATATTTATTCTCCTCATTTGCTTATACAATATAAGAATAACATTTATAAATTTAAAAATCAATATTTTTTTACCATATTCGACTTTTATTTTATAGATAATTAGGCAACTTTTTTGTTACCTAATTATCTAATTGTTTTCTTATTTTACGAAGTTTAGATCATATCCACTTACTTCAGCTCTATGATATAATAATAGTTTTGAATCTAATACATCTACATGTCCATCTTCGTTTATATCTCCTGCAGCAAATTGTGCACCTTCAAGAACTTTTACTTCGGCTCTATGAGATTTTATTAATATTGAATCTGATGCATCTGCATATCCATCTCCATTAATATCACCTTTTACTACTACTTGATATACTACAAGATCTCCGTTTTGATCTTTTATTACATTTCCATTTTGGTCTAAAACTTTTACATACATTCCTGTTTTCATATATCCTGTTGTTACTTCTTCTCCATCTTCTTCAGAAGTTACTTGTACTTTGTATGTTAATCCGTTTAATAAAACTTCTTTAAAGTCTTCAACTGGTGTTTTTGCCAATATCTCTGTTACATATTCTTCACCTTCAGTATATCCTAAGTTTTCTGTATTAACTGAAGGAACTTCTGGATCTACTGGTGTTGTATTAGTATTTGTATTTGGATCTACTGGTGGATTTTCTGTATTTGTATCTGGATCTACTGGTGTTGTATTAGTATTAGTATTTGTGTCTGGATCTACTGGTGGATTTTCTGTATTTGTATTTGTGTTTGTATCTGGATTTACTGGTAATTTCTCACCATCTACAACAGTATAATAAATTGTTGCAGTTGTTCCTTCACCAACACATGTTGTAACTGGGCTATTGTCTCCTGTTTGTGCAATTACTACAACTGTTCCTACCTTATCTCCTGTTGTTCTTGTATTTAATGTTACATAACTTCCTTCGAATTCAACTCTACCTCTTTGGCTTGTCTCACCGAAAGATGTTCTTTCTGTATCTATTTTTTGTAATTGTGTAAATATTTTTGGTAATTCAACATTTATTGTTGTTGGATATTCGTTTATATTAATTGGTTCTCTAATTACCAATTCAATATTTTGATTTCTTAAATCTATATCTACTGTGTCTTCTCTAGCTAAATAGTTAGCATAGTTTCCACCTGATATATAATCTAAGTATATTAATAAACTTTCTACATCTGAAATTTGGTTTCCAGATAAGTTTAATTTTTCCATATTTTTAAATACAGATAAATATTGTTGTTCTGTAATATCTAATTTTCCAGAAAGTAAGTTGTTACTTAAATCTAATTCTTTTATATTAGGTAAATTTGTAAGTGCACTCATATCTGATATGAAGTTATATCCTAAATATAATCTTTTTAAGTTTTCCATTTTTGACCAATCAATATTATCTACATCTGCAATATAACAATAACTTGCATCTAATGTATATAATGATTGTAATTCAGTTATTCTTTCAATATTATCTAAGTCTGCGTTATAAGAAACATTTAAATCTTTTAATCTTGGTAATTTAATATATTTATTTGTATCACCATTTAATAATTTTTTAGCTAAACTCATCATTTGGTTATATAACATTACTGAGTTAAGTTCGCTCTTATATACTTTTTCATTTACTTTTACTGTTTCGTATAAATCCATTGATTTAACTACTCCATTAGCTCTTTCTGTTCCAATTTTATCAAGTACTCTTGTTACATTTGCTCTCTTATCTGAATCTTGGTTAGTTTCTGATTTAGAAGCAGTTACTGCATTTTCTATTAATTCACTCTTAGTATAATTTGTTCTTTGACTTACTAAAGAATTTACTTCTTTATATTCATCTTTTCCTAAATATACTTTTACTTTATCAGATTCTTGTCCAAGAGATACATTTGTATAATCTTTGTTAGTATCTTCATATTTTCTGTATTCAGTATATAATTTGCTATATGAAGAACCTGTTTGAATTGATTTTAATACATCTTCTTCTAATGTTGCTGGTATTTCTTCTATTTCAAGTGCATTTATTCTCTTCTCTAAGTATTCTTCTTCATAACAATATCCTGTAGCTGTGTCTTCATTCATTCTTTTAATTAAGCAATAATTTGCCATTTCTGAATAAAGTCCTATTTCTCTAAATACTTTTAATAATTTTACAACTTCTGTTCTAGTTAAAGGTGTATCTTTTAAATATTCATCAAAATATTTTGCTACTGGTTTTTCTTCTTTTGAATCATCAAAAGAAATTCCAAATTGTGTTGAAAGTAAAGCTTTATCTAAATCTGATAGAGCACCTTCTGTTTCTAATGTTTTTAAGAAATCAATTTGTCCTTGTAATAATCCTTTTGCAGAATCTGTAGATTCTTTTGTTTTATCTTCATAAGTTTTGTATTCATCATAAGTTTCATAATTCATGTCTACACTTAATAATGAAGTTAATTTATATTCATTATTATATAGAAGATATAAATGAGCTAAATATGCATACATTGATTGTATACCTTCATTTACTTTTTCGATATTACCATCTACATGTCCTTCACTTGTTCCTTCATAACCTTCAATTAAATCTTTGTATCCTGGAACATATTCACCTTGCTCATTAGTATATCCATAAATTTCATCTAATATTTTATTAACAGATGTAGCTTTATTATCTACTTCGTCTAAATATTTTTCTTTTGTTACATCAACATCTGCTGCATCAGCTAACAATGCAAGTACTCTTGTATATGCATCTGTAATAGCTTTTTCATTTTCTTTCATTTCTTTTCTAGCGTCTTCTGTTTCTTTAGTTACTTGAGATAAATTTCCATAACTTCTTGTTTTTAAATATTCAACATATTTTTCAATTATTTGTGATTCCCAAAATGCTTTTTGTTCTTCCATACTATATAATGGATCAATATCACTTAAGTAGTTATGAGAAACATTTAGTCTTGAACTTAAACCTACAAAATGTTCAATTCCTGATAAATCTCTTATTTGTTTATTGTTTAATATTAATGATGTTATTTTGTTTGTTAATACTAAATCATTTATAACAAATGTTTTAGCATCATCATAAGCTTGTATATATAATGTAGTATTTGAGTCTTCTCCAACAAATGCTATTCTATAACCAGCTTTACTTGTAAGTGTTCCTTGTGCATCTGGTGTAGAAATAACTGTTTCTTCGACTGTTGTACGTACAATATCTCCTAATACATCAGTATCTTTATATCTATATAAAGTTTTTGTAGCATAATCATAAATATATTCTTTTTCTTTTGATTCTACATTAGTTAATACTCTATATGATTTACCTTGTATTTGTTTTTCTTCATAAGTAAATTCTTCATATATAATATTTCCTTTTGTATCTGTTTTAAATGGATAACTTGCAAGTTCAGGATTTTTTGTTTGTCCTGCTGTTAATTGTTCTTTTATAGCATAATATAAATTTGTATCCATTGTTGTAATTGCTTCAGATGATTTATCATATACTACAAAGTATAATGTAAATTTACTTCCATTTAATATATTACTTGCAGCTTTGTTTGGATTACTTAAACTTGCTGCTTCTGTTGGATCATCATATATGTATATAACTACTTCTAACATACCATAATATGGTGTTCCTTCTTCACTACTGATATTTACTTCTATTTGATATTCATCTTGTGATACATACATTGGTATACTATCTACACTTATATATGGTGCAATAGAACTTGGAGTTTCTTTTACACTTCTTGTTGATTTCCAACATGATTTAATGTATCCAGCTAATTCTAATATTGTAGGTAAATTAAAATTAGCTTTTTCTGCATTGTCTGATTCTTCATCAGTATCAACATATACTGTTTGAACAGACATTACATTTTGACCACTAAGAATTACTGTTCCTTTTGTTCTTAGTGTATCAATTAACCCTCTTATCTCACTAATATCATCTAATTTATTAGTAGATAAATCTAAGTAGTTTAAATTAGGTAAGTTATTTAAAACACCTAAATTACTACTTTTAGTTAAATTGTTTCCTGATAACTCTAAGTGTTCTAGTGATGAAAATGCATCAAGTCCTGTTAAATCTGAAATTGAACCTTCATTCAAGTTCAAAGTTTTAATAGAGGCTTTTTGTGCTTCACTTAAAGTTAAGGTGTGAGTAACTTCTGTTGCTGTAACTTTAATTCCTTGAGTATCAAGGCTTGCTTTTACAGCTTTGTACAAGTTACTGTTTAGTTGAATCTCTTCACCTTCTGCTGCGTTTACCACGAAAAGTGGCATAACGCAATTCAATAGCATAATCGTAATTAATGCAATTGAGATTAACATTTTCCTTTTCATAATAAATCCTCCCTGAAAATTTGATTAGATAATTTCATTAGTAATATGATAGCATTTTATTCTTTTTTTTCAATAGTATATTTTTTCAGGGTTTCCAGCTTCTGTAAAATTCTTTTACGGAAAATGTTTTCGAAGGTTTTACTTATCTTTTATTAAGTTTTTATTACTTTTTTAGGGATTTTTTTAACTTTTCTTACGAAAATAGTCTATTCAGGAATTTTTTTACTTAATATTATATATATTTAGTGCATTTTTATAAGTCATATTTGCTACTTCTTCTAAAGAAATTTCTTTTATATCTGCAATTTTTTTAGCTACTAATTTTACATTACTTGGTGTATTTCTCTTCCCTCTAAAGGGCTCTGGAGATAAATATGGTGAATCAGTTTCTATTAATATTCTATCATTAGGCACCATTTTTACTGCCTCTTCTGATTTAGCATTTTTGAAAGTTATATTACCACTAAAAGATATATAAAATCCTAATTTTAATCCTTCTTTAATAAGTTCCACATTTAAAGGACAACAATGAAATATACCTTTTTTATTTACATTATGTTCTTTTAAAATTTTTAGTGTATCCATAACTGCTTCTCTAGTATGAATAACTATTGGTTTATCTAATTTATTAGCTATTTCAATTTGCTTTATAAATAGCTCTTTCTGTTTTTCTTTATTATCTTTATTCCAATAATAATCTAAACCTATTTCTCCTATTGCAACAACTTTATCTTTTGTTGCAAGTTCTTCTATTTTACTTAAGTTTTGATTACTAAAATCTTCTATATCATTTGGTGAAATTCCGCAAGTTGCATAAATAAAAGCCGTATTTTCGGATATTTCTATGGCATGTAAGCTTTGGCTTACATTGTATCCTACACATACGGTTTTTGTTATACCTTGCTCATAAATTGATTTTATTACTTCTTCTCTATCTTCCTCAAATTTCTCATCATTAAAATGAGAATGCGAATCGAAAAACTCCATTTAATTCTCCTTATATATAGCTACTACATTTGCAATAGCATATTCTTTACAATGTGAAAGACTAACTTCTAATTCTTCTAAGTTTGGAATACAAAAATTAAGTTTCATATCAGGCTTTCCATTTTCATCGTTTACAACTTCAAAATCTGTCCATAAATAATCAAAGTTAATATAATTACTTAGTGCTTTATAAGTTGCTTCTTTAGCTGCAAATCTTGCTGCATAACTTTGATATTTTTGACTTTTTTTTGATTCACAATATTTAATCTCTTTTTCTGTAAAAAGCCTTTTTAAAAACTTATCTCCATCTTTCTCAATATCTTTTTGTATTCTTTTAATTTCAATTATATCTGTTCCATTTGTTATTTTCATTATTCTACCTCGATAGCCAAAACATTAAGAAAATAATATTTATAGTGTTAAATATTAAAGAAAATATTAACAAAATAACTATTATAGAATAGTAATTGTTATTTTTTTCAATATTTAATTCTTTATAAATAACCTCATATTTGTTTTGTATTTCTGCATAAAGCTCGTCTAATTCTAAAGTTTGATTTAATGTTTTATAATACAATGCTCCTGTATCATCTAATGTTACTTCTTTATTCCATATTTTTCTAGTAAATTTTGTAAAACTCTCTCTCATCTTAACTATTACATCATATTGTCTAAAATCATTATTAAGTTTCATTAAGAAAATCTTTTTATATAATGACAATATATAAAGATAGAAATATTGATTTTCATATTCATAAGGCAATTTAGTATAATTGTAAGTATCTATTCCTGAACATATTACATTTGAGCTTGTATTAGAAAGAGTAGTCTTTACATATTTTAATTTTTCAATAATATGCAAATTATGTTCTATATTTGCTTTATTAAAATCTGAATTATAGTTGCTAGGTAATACATTTGCGTAACGCAAAAAGTCATTTTCTATATTACTAAAACTTGATTTTTCACTCCAATTACTAGTTTCTACACATACATAAGAATATGTATAAAATTGCGAATTTATTACATCTTCAGTTGTGTTTGAATTTGTAGCATTTTTATTTTTTGCATTTACTCCTGTAATTTGATGAATAAACTCTGAAATGTCTTTTATATCATTAAATGTGTCTGTTTGTATTTTTATATTTTCATAATCCTTTAATGAAGCAAATTCAGAATTTATACCTTTAAATCTATAATTAAAATCTAATAAATCTGTAAATTTATTTGTGTTTTCTAAGTGTGTTTTCATAGTAAAAAAACATATACCGGTATTAAAGCATATAATTTCAATACCTTCTATTTTAAAGAAAATTCCATCTTCTGTGCCAACTTTACCTTGTATATCTTGAGCAAAATCATAAGTGAAATAAGCTACTGTATTTTTAACAATTTTTCTCTTTTTCTCTTCTGGTTTGCTATTATTAAAATCTTTTAAAATTTCTCCTCTTAGCTCAAAAGAAGGAAATAAAAATGATCTTATATTTGGTAAGAAAAAATTATATATATCTAAATCTTTTTCTTTTTCAAATACTTTATAAGAACACTTTTTATCTCTTAAAAGTTTCAATATATATTTATCATATTTCGTTTCATCAACAATATATGGATGTATGAAATAAGTATATTGATATTTTGTCATTAGTTCCACAATTATTACCTACCCTTTTCTTATGTTACTTTGTATATGCTTTAAATGTTAAGTCATTATATCTATTCCATTCAGAAATAAAATCTATATATAAGTAATCATCAAGTTTTCTTGATGGTTTTACAACAACTGTACCATCAGATTTTAATGCTCCCCATAATCCATCTTTTTGTACAGCACAATAACCAAAGCTATTTTGTTCTTTTGCATCATCATATATGCAATCTACTATTCTTTCTCCGTTTTTGTTTTCATAGCCATATTTTCCATTTTCTTTAACCAAAAACAAAGTATTTGTAGTTAGTATTTCTTTATTAGATTTTTCTTCAAATTTGAAATTATAATATTTATAATTATCATCAACTCTTACTCTTAAATATCCATTTTCAAGATTTAATTCAGAGATTATTACTCCATTTAATGCAATATTGAAATTTCTATCTATAACATCTGTTGTAAAATCTGTTTTTTCCGCTACTAAAAAATCTCCTGATTCTATATAATCTATTTTAGTGTAATTATAATCTATTACATTTTTTCCAGTATTATCTATGATTCCATATTTATTATCTAATTCAGTTATATAATGATCTGAAAAAGCAAATTTTATATCTTGATATTTTGTATCTATTACTTTTTCGCCTTTAGTATTAATAACTCCATATTTTCCATTTTGTGTTATTATAAAATTATCTAATTTAATTGCTTCTACACTATCAAAACCTTTATTTAAAATAACTTTTTTTGTAGAATCAATAATTTCTAAAGTTCCATTTTCATTAACAACATAATAATTGTTTCCTGTTACATTCTTTATATCATCATATTTTTCTTCTAAAGCTACTGTTTTGTCTGGTAAAATTATACCATATTTATTTTCAGAATTTTTTACAATGTATCCATTTTGATAGTCTTCTGAAAGAGTTGATATTTCCACATATTTAGGTTCTATAAGCACTTCAGAAGTACTTGAATTAAATAATCCTTTTTTTCCATCTTTTTCTATTATAATACTATGTTCAATTCCTTCTAATGTATATATATTATCATACTCAGCATCAACTACTTTTTTACCTTCAAAATCTATCAATCCGTATTTTCCGTTGTCTTCATACTTTAATACATTTTCATCGTACTTTATACTATTATCTATTTTATTTTCTAAAGCTTGTACTGTACTATATTCTGTTAATATATTTTCATTTTTTTCATTAACAACTTTTGTTTTATATGTTTCATTTTGATAATCTATATCATAAGTACATATAAATACAGGCTTCGTTTCATCAGGAATTACTATCATTTCATCATAATCTAGATTAATAATAATATTCCCTTTATTATCTATTACTCCCCACTTGTTATTTTCATATACCGGTAGATACGTTGTAACTGTTGAAACATCTTTGTTTGTTTTTTGCTTAGGAGTAAATAAATTTTTTAAAGAAATTATTATGATGATAATAACTATAAAAACTATTATAGTTGCAAAAACTTTTTTTAAATTTAGCTTTTGTGTATTATCATATCTTCTTCCTCTATTTCCTCTCATTCAAACCTCCATAACATATTTGTCCAGTATTACATACATAATATATCATTTTAAGTTAAAAAATACAATATTATTTTACCCATTTTTATCAAAATAAAAAGTTGAATATTTGCGTAATTTTTAAAATTACATTATATTCAACTTTTTATAGTTATTTATTTAAAAAATATTGATATATTTCGTTTTTGTTAACATTTCTGTCTTTTGCTATTTTTTTAATTATGTCTTTTTTCTCTAGTCCTTGTTTTTCATAAAATTCATAATGTTCTTCTAATGTTTGCCCATTCATTTTTTCTTGATTAACATCTTGCTTAGACTTAAAGCTTCCTTCTATTAAAACAACAAATTCACCTTTTACTTCTTGAAGATTAGATAAAATAGTACTTACATTACCTCTTGAAAACTCTTCATGTATTTTTGTAATTTCTCTTGCTAAAACTATTTTCCTATCTCCTAAAATTTTTAATATTTCTTCTAGTGTATTTTTTAATTTATGTGGTGCTTCATATAATATTAAAGTTTTAGTTTCATATTTTATTTCTTCTAATTTTTCTCTTTTTTCTTTTTGATTTGCAGATAGAAATCCAATAAAGCAGAATTCCCTTGTAGATAATCCAGATGATATTAAAGCATTAACAAATGCACATGCTCCTGGAATTGGAATTATTTCTATATTATTTTCAATTGCTGACTTTACAATTTCCTCACCTGGATCAGATATTCCAGGTGTTCCTGCATCTGATACAATTGCTATATTCTTTCCTTCTTGCAATTTCTCTATTAATAGTTTACTCTTCACTTTTTCATTTTCTTTGTAATAACTAATTAACGGTTTTGAAATTTGAAAATGGTTAAGTAATCCTAATGTATGTCTTGTATCTTCTGCAGCTATTATATCAACTTCTTTTAAGGTTCTTAATGCTCTTAATGTTATATCTTCTAAATTTCCAATTGGTGTTGCTACTAAATATAATTTTCCTGCCATTTTTTCTCCTTCTTATATTTTATTATATATTTTTAAAATTTCTTCCGTATATTCACCATTTTCTTTATAGATTATAAGTGGCGATTCTATTTTTAAAAACTCTTTTGCATTTTTTACAGCTTTAATTAATATTAAATTTGGTTTATCATTCTGTTTTGAATGCACAAATCTAATATTCTTTGGTTCTAACTTGTTTTTTCTAAGAGTATATAAAACATCTACTAATCTTTCCGCCCTATGTACCATATAGAATTCGCCTTTATCTTTTAAAAGTAAATATGCTTGTTTCACAATATCTTCTAATGTGCATTCTACTTCATGTCTAGATATAAGATTTATTTTTTCTTCACTTTTTAATCCTGTATTTTCTTTTTTATATGGTGGATTTGTAACTACTACATCAAATGTATTTTTTTCTAAAACATCAAAAATATTTTTTACATTAATATTTAATATTTCAATTTTATCTTCTAAATTATTTAACTTTACACTTCTAGTTGCCATTTCTGCAACATCTTTTTGTATTTCTATTCCGTAGATTTTGCTTAAATTTGTTTTCTCACATAGTAATAAAGAAATGATTCCAGTCCCTGTTCCTATATCTGCTACATAAGAACCATCTTTTATATTTTTTGCAAAGTCTGATAATAGTATACTGTCTATTCCAAAGCAAAATCCTTTTTTATTTTGAATGATTTTAAGTCCTTTATATTCTAAGTCATCTATTCTTTCATTTTCTTTTAACATTTCTTCCCCCTATAACTACTTTATTTTAGCACCTTTTCATTAATTTATCAATTATTTATTAAATATTATTTGTTAGAGCACTATTAACCATGTTTGTTTCTAAAGATGTATTTGAAGTACTTAAGTTGGAATTTTCATAAAACAAATCTCCATCTGATAAAACAACAACATTTGTTACTTCTGTTAATTCTGTTAATGTTTTAAATATTGAATCAAAAAAAACACTTTTCTCTACATTTGATTCTTCTAATTCTTTACTAAAGTTAACAGTAACACATCCATTTTTAAACTCAGTATTTAATAATGTTACATTATCTGGAATAATCTTATCAAAGTTAGTATTTTCTGGGCCACTAATCAATAAATTTATAAGTTCATCATAAGGATTTTTAAGTAGTTCTTTTGAATCTATAAATCTGGTTTCTTTTGCTAGTTCTCCAGAATCTTTTTCTTTAAAATATAATGTAACTATTGTTTTTCTTAATTCTATATCTTCTACTTCTGTTTCTGGTGTATACTCTGTTTCAACACTAACATTTGATACTATAAATATCCCTAATACAATAATTAAAATAATAATAGCTAAAATTATCCATTTCTGCATAGCTTTTCCTCCTTTGTAAATACTATTCTTATAATTGTTTTTTATTCATTAAATAATTTTTATCTTGTTTTTAATACTAGATTTTCTTATTTTTATAATTATGTAATTGACTATCTTTATAAATTATAGTATTATTATATATGTAGATTTTAAAAAATATTTTATCTATTATAGAAAGGATTGTTTATGGCAAAAGTTAGGGATTTAGTTAGTGGATTAACACATTGTATAGGAGCTGGATTATCTTTAGCAGGTCTTGTAGTTTTAATTGTTTTTGCATCCATCTGGGGCGATGCATTTGATGTTGTATCTTTTACAATTTTTGGTCTTGGTCTTTTTTTAACATATCTTTTTAGTACTTTATATCATTGGCTAAACATAAGTGAGAAAGGACTAACAGTTTTTAGAAAATTTGATCATATAATGATTTATATTTTAATTGCTTCAAGCTATACTCCTGTTTGTCTTGGTCCTTTAAGAGGTCCTTGGGGTTGGAGTATATTCGGAGTAATTTGGGGACTTGCAATATTTGGAACAATTCTAACTGCTGTATGGATAAAAGCACCAAGAATTCTTACTACAATTATTTATGTAATTATGGGATGGTTTGTTTTAATTGCTATATTACCTTTAATAAAAGTTTTTAAAGATGCTGGTCTTTTATATAGTGTATTTTGGCTTTTAATTGGTGGTATATTCTATACAATTGGTGGTATAATTTATGCTATAAAAAAGCCTCAGAAAAAGATTTTAGGATTTGGATTTCACGAAATTTTCCATGTTTTTGTAATGCTTGGAAGTGCTTGCCAATACTTCTTTATATTAATTTATGTTTTAAGAGTGTAACAATTTTGTAACAAAAAAAGATTCTCAATATTTTATTGTACCTTCTATGTATAGTAATTATATTGAGAATATTTTTATGCCAAATATAGACATTGACAAAATAGGACAAAAGATATAATATACTAGATATTAGAGGAATTAATTATATAATTTTTTTATAAATAAATTAAGTTTATAGGTATCATATAAAAAACCTAAATATTATATAGGAGAAATACTGTATATATGAAAGAAATATTACATGTTGGCTTAGATATTGGTTCAACTACCGTTAAAATTGTAATTTTAGATAAAGACTTAAATGTAGTTTATTCAAACTATGAAAGACATTTTTCAGATACAAAAACTACATTATATAATGTTTTAACAAAGCTTGTTAATGATTATCCAGACGTAGATTTTACAATGTCTCTTACGGGTTCTGGTGCTTTAGATATTTCAAAAGCTTTAAACATTAATTTTATACAAGAAGTTATTTCTTGTAAATTAGCTGTTGAAAAAATAATACCTCAAACAGATGTAGTAATTGAGCTTGGTGGAGAAGATGCAAAAATAATATATTTTGATAAATTTATAGAACAAAGAATGAATGGAACTTGTGCTGGTGGTACTGGTGCATTCTTAGACCAAATGGCTTCACTTTTAAATACAGATACAAATGGTTTAAACGAACTTGCAAAAACTTATGAAACAATATATCCTATTGCATCTCGTTGTGGTGTTTTTGCAAAAACAGATATTCAGCCACTTTTAAATGAAGGTGCTAGAAAAGAAGATATTTCTGCTTCAATTTTTCAAGCTGTTGTAAATCAAACTATTAGTGGTTTAGCTTGTGGTAGACCTATAAAAGGAAAAGTTGCTTTCTTAGGTGGCCCTTTAAATTATTTACCAGAATTAAGAAAAAGATTTATAGAAACTTTAAAACTAAAAGATGACGAAATAATTATTCCAGAAAATGCACATCTTTTAGTAGCAAATGGTGCAGCTTTAGTTTCTTTGGAAACAGAAAGTTTTTCAAGTAATTCTTTAAAGGAAAAATTGGAAGATTTTAAATCAGCAAAATTTACGGAAGGAAAAACCTTACCACCTCTTTTTGAAACAGAAAAAGATTATAAAGAATTTAAAGAAAGACACGATAAAGATAAAGTTAAAAAAGTAGATTTAAAAACTTATAAAGGTGATGCTTTTTTAGGAATAGATGCTGGATCTACTACAACAAAATTGGTATTAATAGATAATGAAGGTTCTCTTCTTTATTCACTATATGGAAATAATAAAGGTAATCCATTAAAAAGTGTTATTTCTATGCTTAAAGAACTATATAAAGAATTACCAAATGATGTTACAATTCGTTTTAGTGGTGTTACAGGCTATGGAGAAAAATTAATTCAAACAGCTTTAAATGTTGACTTAAACGAGATTGAAACAATTGCACATTACACTGCTGCTAAAAAATTCTTGCCTAATGTAAATAGTATTATAGACATTGGTGGACAAGATATGAAATACATAAAATTAAAAAATAATTCTATTGATAATATAATGCTAAATGAAGCTTGTTCTTCTGGTTGTGGTTCTTTTTTGGAAACTTTTGCAAAAAGCTTAGGTTTATCTATTAAAGAATTTGTAGATGAAGCTTTAAAATCAAAAGCTCCTGTTGATTTAGGTTCTAGATGTACAGTATTTATGAACTCTAAAATTAAGCAAGCGCAAAAAGAAGGCTATTCCGTAGGAGATATTTCTAGTGGACTTTCATATTCTATTATAAAAAATGCTATTCAAAAAGTTATGAAAGTTAGAGATGTAAGCACACTTGGAAAAAATATAGTTGTTCAAGGAGGTACTTTCTATAATGATGCTGTTCTTCGTAGCTTTGAATTAATAGTTGGAAGAAATGTTATAAGAACAGATATTTCAGGACTAATGGGAGCTTATGGTGTTGCACTTCTTGCACAAGAACAATATAACAGCAATTTAGATATGACTTACAGATCTACTATTTTAAAAACAGATGAATTAGATAATTTAAATATAAAAATTTCTCACGCTCGTTGTGGTGGATGTGAAAATAATTGTTTACTTACAATTAATACTTTTGAAAATGGTAAAAAATTCATATCTGGAAACAGATGTGAAAAAGGTGCTGGAAATCAATCTTCTGAGAAAAAAGATTTACCAAACATTTATAAATATAAATTTGAAAGATTATTTGGATATGAACCTTTACCAGAAGATAAAGCAAAAAGAGGAACTATTGGTATTCCTAGAGTATTAAATATGTATGAAGATTATCCATTTTGGTTTACTTTCTTAACCAAATTAGGATTTAGAGTAATTATCTCTGAAAAAAGCAACAGAAAAACTTATGAAAAAGGTATGGAATCAATGCCATCAGAATCTGTTTGCTATCCAGCAAAACTTGCACATGGACATATAATGAGTTTATTAAATCAAGGAATAAAAACTATTTTTTATCCTTGCATACCATATTCTAGAAAAGAATACGAATCTTCTGATAATCATTATAACTGTCCAATTGTAATTTCATATTCTGAAGTTATAAAAAATAATATAGAAGAATTAAGAAATGATGATATAAAATACATAAATCCTTTCTTACCTATTGATAATATTAAAAATTTAGTAAAAGTTGTTTATGAATCTGATTGTTTCAAAGAATATAAATTTACTAAGAAAGAATTATTAGTAGCTGCTGAAGCCGCTGAAGCTGAATATCAAAAATATAAAGATGATGTTCGTAAAAAAGGTAAAGAAACTTTAAAATATATTAAAGATAACAACTTAAGAGGTATTGTTTTAGCAGGACGTCCATACCATGTAGATCCAGAAATTAATCATGGTATTGATACATTAATTACAAGTTTAGGTTTATGTGTATTATCAGAAGATAGTATTTGCGAACCAAAAAATGGAGTAAGTCATCGTCTTCGTGTTGTAGATCAATGGGTATTTCACTCTAGATTATATGCTGCCGCTGAATTTGTTGGAAAACATGATTTCTTAGAAATGGTGCAACTTAATTCTTTTGGTTGTGGTGTTGATGCAGTTACAACAGATCAAGTAGAAGAAATCTTAAAAAGCTATGACAATATGTATACTCTTATAAAAATAGATGAAATAAATAATTTAGGTGCTATTCGTATTCGTATTCGTTCACTTCTTGCAAGTATGAACAAACGTATTGCTCAAAAACAAAAAGAAAAAGAAGAAGAAAAATTAGACTCACAAAAAGAAGATTTAGGAAATTATGAAGTAAAAAGAATTCCATTTACAAAAGAAATGAAAGAGCAAGGATATACAATTTTAATTCCTCAAATGATTCCTATTCATTTTGAATTAATAGAATCTGCAGTAAAAGATTTAGGATATAATGTTAAACTTTTAAGAGAATGTACTGAAAAAACAGTTGAAACTGGATTAAGATATGTTAATAATGATGCTTGTTATCCATCAATTCTTACAACAGGACAATTTATTGAAGCTCTTCAATCTGGAGAATATGATTTAAATAAAACTGCACTTATAATGTCTCAAACAGGTGGTGGTTGTAGAGCAACAAATTATATTGGATTTATAAGAAAAGCTTTAAAGGATGCTGGATTTGGAAATGTTCCAATTATTTCATTTAATGTTGTTGGTATGGAAAAAGCAACAGGATTTAAAATAACAGTTCCTATGGCAATTAATCTAATTAAAGCAGTATTTTATGGTGATTTATTACAAAAGCTATTATTGAAAAATAGAGCTTATGAAGTACATGCTGGTGATTCACAAGCTATGTATGAAAAATGGCTTGAAAAATGTAAAAAACTTTGTTCAAAATCAACTTATAATCAATTCAAAAAAAGCATATATGAAATGGTTAATGATTTTGAATCAATTGAAGTTGATATGTCAAAACAAAAACCTAAAGTTGGAATTGTTGGAGAAATTTTAATAAAATATCATCCATTTGGAAATAATGAAGTAATTAAAGTTTTGGAAAAAGAAGGTGCTGAAGTAATTTCTCCAGACTTTATGGGATTTATAAAATTTATTGCTACACACAAAATCACTAACAATCGTTTATTAAATATAGATAAAGCAAAAGCAAGAATTTTTAGAGCTGTAATTGGAATAATAGAAATGTTAGAAAAAGATTTAAAGAAAGCATTAGCTACTTCTAAAAAAGGTTACTTACCACCTTGCGATATTTTTGAACTTGAAGAAAAAGTTAAAGATATTTTATCAATTGGTAACCAAACAGGTGAAGGCTGGTTCTTAACTGCTGAAATGGTAGAATATATTGAAAACGACATTCCAAATATTGTTTGTGTTCAACCATTTGCATGTTTACCAAATCATGTTGTTGGAAAAGGTGTTATAAAATCAATTAGAGAAAAATATCCTTATGCAAATATAACTCCAGTTGACTATGATCCAGGTGCTAGTGAAACAAATCAAACAAATAGAATTAAATTATTAACAACAGTTGCTAAAGACAATTTAAAGAAAAAACAAAAATCTCAAAAAGCAATTGAAATTGAAAATCTTTCTCATGAAGAAATTAAAGAAAAAATTAATAAGAAATAAAAGTTTATTAAACGAGTTTTTAAAATCTCTAAAAATTGATTTTAAGAGCTCGTTTTTTTATACTTCTTATTTTTTAAATTTCTTTCAAGCCTTTACTTTTTTTCTGTAAATTTTAACTTATTTTTGGGTAAAAATTTAACCTATTTTAGTTTACATTATATGGATTTTATAAAAGATTTTTATGTTTTTAAAATCTGTTTTTTTCTTCTTTCCCCAACTAAAAATCATTTATTTTATGGTTCAATTTTACTATTTGTTTTTTTGTCAATTTACTAAAGGCTTTTTACTAAAATCATTTTTTCACTTTTCTCAAAATTTTTAATTTTTTTACCTGTTTTTATAAAATATCATTCTATGCACGTTATTTTTAGAATTTTGCCTTAAAACCCTAATATTTAAAGTATTTTAGCCTTTTTCTATATTAGTGCATATTTATTTTCAATTTTTAGATAAGAAAGATACATAGAAATGGTATATCATTATTTCATTTTCTGAAAAAAAGTAGTTTTTTTTCTTCAAAAAAACTACTTTTTATTATCTACCTTTTTCTTAAGTTTTAAGTTTACTTAAAACACATTTTACGAAAATAAATCATATCACTTTTTATACAAAAGTCACATAGCTCTATCTTTTGTTTCCCAAGTATTTTAGTTGTTTTTTATAAATTCTTAAATCAAAAGCATTTATTGTTGTTTAAAAGACAATTTATTAGTGATTTTTTATCAAATTTTGAAAAATTTTTTCTCAAAATTTCTAATTTTTTTATAAAATTATACATCTGTTATAAGCACTTATTATATTAAAATATGTTCTCTATTTTGGTATCAACTTTTAAAATTTTATACAAATATAATTTTGATAACTTTATAAAACTTTCTTTTAACTGATCTATTATCTTTTAGATTTGCATATCTTATTATATAAACATTTTGTTTTGTACTTATATAAAAATGACCTCTGAAAATAAAATTTAAAGCGATTTAAAAATAAAGTAATGAAATTATATTATAAAAAATTTATGTTACTTGTTATTCTTTTCTTTAGTTACCTTTCTTTCTTTATTATCTTTTACTTCTTTTTGAGATAAAGAAAAAGAACTATTATTGTTTTGTATATTATTTTCATTTTCTTGCATAGAATATTTAGTAGTAGTATTTCCATTATTGATATTTGTGTTTGAATTTTGTATACTATTATTAGAAGTATTATTGCTAATGTTTGAATATTGTATTCTTTCATTTAAGGCTGATACTTCTTTTTTATTATAAATAACTTCAAAATTCTTGTTTAAATATTTAGTTATATATAAACACTTTTTATTTGATTTTCATCAATAAATCTTTTCCTAACTATTATAATTTACATTTTTTTGTATTCATAATTTATATGCTTCTTATTCTATTAAAGAATTAAATTTCTCTAAACTTTTATCTTAATTAAATTTTTTATAAAATTTGACTTAAAATTTTTAATTTTTTTTATTAAAATTCTTTTTCTTGTTTTCCAATAATTTACTTTTTTATTAATAATATTTGTTATAAGTTCTATCAAAATTTTTTATAAATTTGCAATTACTTTTTTTAGGTTTCTTTATCTAAAAAATTCTTCTTTTTAGTTTACTTTTTAACTATTTTTTTATTATCTATTGGGCTTATTTTTAGTTATTTTTCTTCTCGTTTTTGCTTATTTCCCATGCATTTTACTAAAAATTTCTTTATTTTTAAGTTTTAAAATTAATCACTTGTTTTTTTGTCAATTTACTTTTTAGGTTTTGAATTTCAAAATTTTACTTTTTCTCTTTTTCTTTAATTTTTTTCCATGTTTTTTATCTTTATTTGTATATCGATTCTTTTTTCCAATTGTTTATGTTTTTCCAGTAATACCAACATATTTGTAACTTTTTATCAGATTTTAATGGTAATTTTGAATTTTCACATTAAAATTTACGATAAATTAAGGATACTTCTTTTAAGATTTTTTATTATTTTTTACTTTTAAAATTCTCTCTTTTTTGCCAATTTAAATCTTTAAATTTTATTTTAAATACATTTACATAATTTTAATATTTTTCTTTTGTTTTCTTCTTTAACTGTCTTCTCTATCTATTATTTCCAAAGTATAATCTTCTTTTTTATATACTTTTATCTATTTTTTGTTTATTAGACAATATTTTTCTGTGTTTTCTTTTGTTATTTTAAAACATTTGTTTTCTATTTTTTCTCATTTTTTCTAATTTTTTTATATAAATTCTTGATACTTTTATATAATAAAATAGTCCTTTTATAATATAAAAAACTATCTACTTTTTTATATTCGTTATATAAAATCAGATCTATTTTTGTTATATTTTTTTATTTGCATCTTTTTATATTTTTATGCTCTCGCATATTTTATTTTTTAATCTTATTTTTCTTATTGTAATTTTATATTTTCTTTTTTAAAAAAATTTTTATATAAAAAATTTTTCTCATTCATTTTTTATAATTTTTCTTTTTATAAATTTTCATCTCCAAACTTTATTTTTATTTTTTACTTAATAAAGAAAAAATTTTTACTTAAATTTTCTTTTAAGTTAAATTTTTGTTTTTAAAAATTATATTTACACATTTTAAATTTAATTTAATCCTTATATCATTTTTGAAAAAATTTTCCGTATCTTAAACTAAAAAAATTATCTTTCTTTTTTTGTGGTTTTGTGGATATCTTTTTTATCTAATTTTCGAAGTGTTTAAGTTGTCATAATCTTGATTTTAATTAAAACTTTTGCTTTATTTTTCCTTTCTAGACAATATATATCCCTTAGGCTACATCAATTTTTAATATAAAAATTTTAAAACTTAAAAATCCTTGTTTTATTGACAACTAAAAAATTCAATTTTTATTTTTCATTTTTTCACTTTTCTTCTTTTTTTTAATTTTTTATGTTGTTTTTTAGTTTTTTTTTTGTAATTTTTTTATCATTTTTTGGTATTTTTTATTTTTTTGGAAATTTTTTTATAAATTTTACAAATTTCAATCTATTTTTTTACTATTTTTAAGCCATTTTTTTGTATGCAAAATTTTTACAGTTTTAGTTACGTTAATATTGTATTATGTTTACTTTTAGTGCTCTATTTTTGCTTTTAACTTACAACGTTATCCTTTTATTTCCGAACATTTATATCTATTTTTTCTTGTTTTAAAAATTTCGTTTATTTTATTTTGTCATTTTGTATCTTTTTTGCTTCAATTGATGCATTTTTTTGAAACAAATTTTCTTCTTATTTTTAAAAAATCTCTTATTTTTGCAATAAAAAAAAGATAGTATATAAATACTACCTTTTTTGGCGGAGATTGAGGGATTTGAACCCTCGCGGCCACTTACGCAACCCTAACGGTTTAGCAAACCATCCCCTTCAACCACTTGGGTAAATCTCCAAATGCTCTCTTAATAAAATTTTATTTATTTTGTCCTGTGGATATTTATATTAAAATAGGAAGCTCATAATTCTTTTTTATTTAGCTTCCTATTTTAGTGGCGGAGAGGGTGGGATTCGAACCCACGGTAGGCTACAAACCTACGCCAATTTTCAAGACTGGTGCCATAAACCAACTCGACCACCTCTCCAAAGCTGTTTGATTAACAACACATATATATTAGCATATTTCCGTTATCTTTGTCAATAAAAAATCACTTTTTTGTATAAAAAAAGATTTCCACATACCACTTTTTCCACTTTTTTTCTGTTGATTTTTAATTTTAAAACAACTTTATATTTTATAAAACACCTTATTTTACTGCTTTTTTATTTATTATTTTTCCTTTCTTTATGTTTTTTTATCCACAATATAAAAAATATAGCTAATTTTTATTTAGCTATACTTCTTTATCATAATCTAATCTTATTTTTTAAAATTTTCTATTCTTAGCTACAAAGTTTTTTGTTTGCTCTGCTATTTCTAATGCATACTTTTCTTCTTCTGATAATTGATATGTTGATACTCCACCTTTTATTGGTTTTGCATATATATTTGATGATTCTGATCCATATAAACCATTTAATATAACTCCATTATCATTTCTATCAAGTAATGCAATAGCAAAGCTTAAATCACTTCCTACATCACGAAAAGCATTATATCTAACTAGTCCTATTTTTTGTATACAAGATGCTATATCACTATCCAATTTTGTATAATATGCTTTTATTTCAGAATTATCTTTCTTTATTTCTTTTACATCTGCTAAATATTTCTTTAGCATTCCATCTAAATTAGAACCATTTCCTAATTTTTTCATAAACAAAAAATATTTTAAATATAAAAACACTATTAAAATAAGATTTAATACTAGTAGTATAAATAACGCAAAAACAAATTTTGATAAGTATACATCATCTTGTAATAATACTAAAAAGTTATCCATTTGATCACATCCCTTATTTTATTAAACTCATAATTCTCTCTAAATCATCATTAGATGAGTATTGTATAATAATCTTTCCTTTTTTCTCTCCTGCATCTAATTTAACTTTTGTACCAAAAAATTCTTGAAATGTGTTTTCTATATCTCTATATATAGGCATATATTTTTCTTTGTTTTTTGCTGCTTTTTTTCTTGTTTTCATTCTTTTTTCAGCATCTCTAACAGAATCTCCTGATTCAATTATGTAATTTGCCATTTTAAATTGTTTTTCTGGATCTTCTATTGACATTAATGTTTTGCAATGTCCTTCTGTTAGTTTACCCTCTAATGCTAAATTTATTACTCTATCATCAAGATTTAATATTCTTACTGTATTTGCTATACTACTTCTACTTTTTCCTAACTTTTCAGCTACTTTTGCTTGAGTTAGATTGTATTCATCCATTAAAATTTTTATTCCTCTAGCCTTTTCTATTGGATTTAAATCTTCTCTTTGTATATTTTCAATTAATGAAATTTCTTGATTTCTTTGTTTATTATCATCTTTTATAATTGCTGGTATTTCTGTTAATCCTGCTTTTTTTGAAGCTCTCCATCTTCTTTCTCCTGCTATTATTTCATAATAGCCACTTTTTTTACTTACTATTATTGGTTGAATCACACCATATTCTTTTATTGAATTAGATAAATCTTCTATTGCTTCATCATCAAACATTTTTCTTGCTTGTGTCTTATTTGGCTCTATTTCGTTTATTTTTAATTTTTTTACGATATCTTCATCTGCAACAACTTCATCAAACATTTGTGAACTAAATAAAGCATCTAATCCTTTTCCTAATCCTGTTTTTTTAGTAGTCATAATTATTCTTCCTCACTTTCTTCTTTTTTTCGTAATTCTTCATTTCTAATTACTTCTTTAGCAAGTTTTTCATAAGCTCTAGCACCTTTTGATTTTGCATCATATAAAGTAATTGGTAATCCATAACTAGGTGCTTCACTAAGTTTTATATTTCTTGGAATAACAGTTTTATATACCTTTTCTCCAAAATATCTTTTAACTTCTTTAACAACCTGATTAGATAGATTTGTTCTAATATCATACATTGTAAGAACAGCTCCTTCTATTTCTAGGTCTTTATTAAGATGTTTTTTTACTAAATTAATTGTATTTAATAGTTGTCCTAATCCTTCCAAAGCAAAATATTCGCATTGTACAGGAATTAAAACTGAATCTGAAGCTGTAAATGCATTTAAAGTTATTAATCCTAAAGATGGTGGACAATCTATTAATATATAATCATATTCATCTTTAATTTCATCGACTTTTTCTTTTAATCTTCTTTCTCTAGACATTTGAGAAACCAGTTCTACTTCTGCCCCAGCAAGATTCATATTAGAAGGACATACTTTTAAATTTTTTATACATGAATTCTGTAATGTAGCTTCTATGTTTACATCATTTATTAAAACATCATATAATGATGTTCCTGTTATTTTGTCTAATCCCAAACCACTAGATGCATTACCTTGAGGATCTGCATCTATTAACATTACTTTTTTTCCTCTTTTTGCTAATATAGTTCCAACATTAATAGCTGTTGTAGTTTTTCCTACTCCACCTTTTTGATTAGCAATTGATATAACTCTTCCCAAAGTAAATTCCTCCTTTTATTTTTACGTTATTATAATATAAAATTTTTTATAATATGTCAATTATATTTATAAAGTTTTTTCTGCATAAAAAAAAGAATGTTCCACATAGAACATTCTTATCTAATTGGCTCTTTCAAAGGCTTTCCGTTTCCTCTTGGAAATTTATTTGGAGTTTGTTTTATCTTTTCTATAATAATTAAATTTCTTTCATCTTCATTTATTTTTATAGTCTTAATTTCTTTTAGTCTTCCTCCTAATATCTCTATTGCATTCTCTGCATCTTTTAATTCTTCTTTATAATTTGGCCCTTTCATACATATTGCAATTCCATTCAATTTTACAAATGGTAGCATATATTCTAATATTGTTGAAATATTAGAAACCGCTCTTGTTAGAGAAACATCATACTTTTCCCTATATTCTTTTTTTATTGCTAAATCTTCTGCCCTTGTATGAATTATTTCTAAATTATTTATATTTAATTTTTCTGATAAATCTCTAATTATATTTAGTTTCTTATTGATTGAATCTATTAATGTTACTTTATTATTTTCGTACATTATTTTTAAAGGTATTCCTGGGAATCCTGCCCCTGTTCCTATATCAATTATTGAATTTTTTTCTTCTAAAAGTGGCATTATTGTAAGAGAATCTAAAAAATGTTTCACGATAAACATTTTTTCATCAGTAATTGCTGTAACATTTATTTTTTCATTCCAATCTAATACACCTTTCATGTATTCATATAGTAATTCCAATTTATTTTCTTTAAATTCAATATTATTTTTATTTGCTTCTTTTATAAAAAATTCTTTAAATTCTATAAAATTCATTTTAATTTTCCTTAAACACTTAATTTTTATATTTTATACACTCTTTTTAGTGTCATTTTTCTTATTTTGCTCTAAGTATATTAATAAAACTGATATGTCTGCTGGAGAAACTCCTGAAATTCTTGAAGCTTGCCCTATTGAATAAGGTTTATATTTGTTTAATTTTTGTCTTGCTTCTAATCTAATTCCTTTTATTGTATTGTAATCTATATCTTCTGGTAAATATTTTTTCTCTAATTTTTTAAAAGATTCAACTTGTTTTTTTTGCATTTCTATATAGCCTTCATATTTTACCATTATTTCTACTTCTTCAGTAACTTGTCTATCTAATACTGGTCTATCTTTATCTATTTTTTCTAAAGATTTATATGTAATTTCTGTTCTTTTTAAAAGTTCTGAAAGTTTCATTCCTGCTGTTATTTCAGTTGTTCCTTGTTCTTTTAAAAATTTATTTGTTTCTTTATTTGGCTTTACATTAGTTGTTTTTAATCTTTCAATTTCTTCTTCTATTAATCTCTTTTTTTCTAAAAATCTTTGATATCTTTCTTCAGAAATTAAACCAATTTCATGTCCTAATTCTGTTAATCTTAAATCAGCATTATCTTGTCTTAATAATAATCTGTATTCTGCTCTAGAAGTCATCATTCTATATGGCTCAGCTGTACTTTTAGTTACAATATCATCTATTAATACGCCTATATATGCATCTGATCTATCTAATATTACAGGATCTTTTCCTTTTATTTTTTGAGCTGCATTAATTCCAGCAATTAATCCTTGACATGCTGCTTCTTCATATCCTGATGTTCCATTTATTTGTCCTGCAAAAAACATACCATTAATTTTCTTTAATTCTAATGTACTTTTTAATTGAGAAGGTTCTATACAATCATATTCTATCGCATAAGCTGGTCTAGTAAATTCAGCATGCTCTAATCCTGGTAAAGTTCTATACATTTCTATTTGTACATCTTCTGGTAAAGAAGAACTCATTCCTTGTATATACATTTCATCAGTATCTAATCCTATTGGCTCTACAAATATTTGATGTCTTTCTTTATCTGCAAATCTAACAACTTTGTCTTCTATTGAAGGGCAATATCTTGGCCCTGTTCCTTCAATTACTCCTGAATACATTGGTGAACGATGTAGATTTTTTCTTATAATTTCATGTGTTTTTTCATTTGTATATGTAAGCCAACAAGGAACCTGTTCAATATTAGTCACTTTATCTTCAAATGAAAATGGTACTAAATCATTATCTCCCTCTTGTATTTCCATTTTTGAAAAATCTATACTATTCTTATTTATTCTTGCTGGTGTTCCAGTTTTAAATCTCTGTAATTCTATTCCTAATTTTTTAAGTGTTGATGATAATTTATTTGCAGCAGCAACCCCGTCAGGACCGCTTTCGTAAGATGTTTCTCCTATATATATTTTTCCTCTTAAATATGTTCCTGTTGCTAACACAACACAATCAACTTTGTATATAGCACCTAAATTTGTTTCTACTGATACAATTTTATTATTTTTTACTTTTATATCAACTATTTCTGCTTGTTTAATATATAAATTTTTTTGTTTTTCTAATGTGTGTTTCATTTCCATTTGATATCTTTTTCTATCAGCTTGAGCACGTAATGAATGAACTGCTGGACCTTTTGAAGTATTTAACATTCTTAGTTGAATCATAGTTTTATCTATGTTCTTTCCCATTTCTCCACCTAAGCTATCTATTTCTCTTACTAGATGACCTTTTGATGTTCCACCAATATGAGGATTACATGGCATGTTTGCTATACATTCTAAGCTTATAGAAAAAAGTAATGTTTTCATTCCTAATCTTGCTGCAGCTAAAGCAGCTTCACATCCAGCATGTCCTGCACCAATAACTGCTATATCATATTTTCCTGCATCATATTTCATTATTATTCTCCTTTAAATTCGCTTTATATAAACGATTTTTACATTTTGTTTTTCGTGAAACATTTTATTTACCTAAACAAAATTTTGAAAAAATCTCTGCTATTACATCTTCAGTAACAGATTCTCCTGTTATCTTTCCAAGTTCTTCTATTATTTCTTTTAAATATGTTGATATTATATCTATTGGCATATTATTTAATATTGTTTCTTTTGCTTTTTCTAAATTCTTTTTTGAATTTATTATTATGTTTTTATGTCTTACATTACTTACAATTGCTTCCCCATCATTTGCAATTTCTTTTAATTTAAACATATTTGAAATTTCATTATAAAGTATATCTATTCCCTCTTTTGTTTTTGTAGATATCTCAACAATTGGTTTTCCAATTGTTTTTATTTCTTTTATTTCTATTTCTTTATCTAAATCTATTTTATTTAATATTACTATTGCGTTTTTATCTTTTATTAGCTCTAAAATATCTCTGTCTTCTTTTGTTAGCTTTTTGTTTGAATCAAATATTGCAATTATAATATCGCTCTTTTTAGCTATTTCAATAGCCTTTTGAACTCCTATCTTTTCTACTTCATCATTTGCATTTCTAATTCCTGCTGTATCTATTATTTTAAGTGGAATACCATCAATTGATATATATTCTTCTATACTATCTCTTGTTGTTCCTTCTATTTCTGTAACAATTGCTCTTTCCTCATTTAAAATCACATTAAGTAATGAAGATTTTCCTGCATTTGGCCTACCTATTATCGCTGTACTTATTCCTTCTCTTAATATTTTTCCATTATAAAAACTTTTTTCTAATGAATCAAGCAATTTTTCAACATCTTCTAAAACTGTTAGTATTCTTTTATTTGTAACCTCTTCTAAATCATATTCTGGATAATCAATAGTTGCTTCAATATCTGACATTACATCTATTATTTTTTTTCTTATTTGCGTTATTTTTTCAGATAAATTACCTTTTAATTGTTCCATAGAAACTTTTGCCTCTTTATCTGTTTTTGCATTTATAACATCTATAACAGCCTCTGCCTGAGATAAATCCATTCTTCCGTTTAAAAAAGCTCTTTTTGTAAATTCTCCTGGTTCTGCTAACATAGCACCATTTTTTATACATAAATCTAAAATTTCATTTATTATTACTATTCCACCATGAGAATTTATTTCACACATATTCTCTGTGGTATAGCTATTTGGAGCTTTAAAATAAGAAACTAAAACTTCATCTATTACTTTTTCATTATCTACTATATTTCCGTATTTTATAGAATATCCTTTTATATCTTCTATTTTTTTATGTTTTTTCTGTTTAAATATTTTTTCCAATATTTCAAAACAGTCTTCACCACTCATTCTAATTATTCCAATTCCACCTATTCCTGGTGCTGTTGAAATTGCTACAATAGTACTCATTTTAGCTCCTTTCATAATTTTAGTTTCTTTTAAAAATCAGCAATAATTATATCATAGTCTACATAATTTGGCAAGAATATTATAATTTTACATATTTATAGATATAAAAAAGTCAAAGCAAGCATTAATAAAATAATTAATCCTCACTTTGACTTCAGATTTTATTTTCTATTTATTTTAAAGAAACAACTACTTTTCTATATGGCTCTTCTCCCACACTATGTGTTGTAACTTTATCATTTTCTTGTAATTTTGTATGAATTATTTTTCTTTCATAAGCAGACATTGGCTCTAAAGTTATTGGTTTTCTTGTTTTTATAACTGTTCCAGCTATTTTAACTGCTAAATTTTGTAAATCTTTTTCTCTTTTTTCTCTATATCCGCCTATATTAACAATTACTCTAACTTTTTCTTTGTTTGATTTAGAAGCTATGTTAGATACTATTGTTTGAATGCTATTTAAAACTTCTCCTCTATATCCTATTAAATATCCTGTATCTTCCCCATTTATATCTACTTTTATTACATTATCTTCTTCTGTTATAGTATATTCTAATTTATTAGGCAATTTTTCAATAAATTCATCTAGAAATTTTTTAACTTGTTCCATTGCCTCTTTTATATCAACTGGTTCATGAGATTTTTTATGATCTTCTTTTTTCTTTTCTTTTTCTTCTTCTACATTTTCTTTTAATTTCATTTCTACTTTGACAACTCTTGGTGTTAAAATACTAAAAAAACTTCTTTTATCTTCTTGTTCTAATATTTTAATATCAACTTTACTTTTTGAAACATTTAATTCTTTTAAGCCTGCTTCTATTGCTTCTGTTGATGTTTTTCCTTCGAATATATATGTTTTTTGTTCCATTTTAAACCTCCTCTTCTTCTTTTACAACTTTATTAATAATTAATCTCTCACATATCATAAGTAGATTACTAATAAACCAATATAACGCTAGTCCCAATGGAGCTATTAAAGCAATACTAACAGCCATAATAGGCATCATTATTGCCATTTGCTTATTCATTTCTTCCATAGCATCTTGATCTTTTTCTGTTTTTTCATTATCTTTTTCTACTATTATTTCATCTTTTTTCTTATCTTTTTGAGTCATTTTCATTGTTATTTTAGTTGAAATAATAGATGTAAATATATATAAAACTGGTATTACATAAACTTTCCAATTTGCATAATTTTTATAAGGAATATCACTTAAATCAAGTCCTAAAAAATTCATATTTATATTTACTTTATCATCTATTTGCCCTTTTTCTTTTATTATTGCAATTTCTGTATAAGTTGCTCTACTACCTTCTTGTTCTGTAATTTCTTTTGTATAAGTATTTAATAAATCTTTGTCAACCTGTTTCATATATGTTAATGGTTTACTAACTAAATAAAATACAGAAAGAATAATAATAAATTGAACAATTGAACTTAAACATCCACTAAAAGGACTCATATTTTCTCTTTTATATAAATCCATCATTTCTTGGCTTTGTCTTACTTGATCATTAGAATATTTTTCTTGTATTTCCTTAACTTTTACTTGAATTTTTGCTGTTTTTTTCATTGTTTTTTGTTGTTTTATTGAAATTGGTAGCATAATTAATTTTAATAAAATAGTAAAAATAATTATTGCTACACCATAATTATTTACAACATTATAAATAATGTTTAATACATAACCAAATATATTTGCAAAAAAATTAAACATATTTTCCTCCCTTATTTTAATGGATCATATCCACCTTTTGAAAAAGGATTACATTTTATTATTCTTTTTATTCCTTTAAAAGTCCCTTTTATCACGCCATATTTCTCTATTGCCTGCTTTGTATATTCTGAACACGTTGGTTCGTATTTACAATTATTTCCAAGCCATGGAGATATATGTTTTTGATAAAAGCATATTAATGAAATAAATATTTTTCTCATATTATTTTACCAAAACATTTGCTTTTTTTAAAATATTATTAAAATTTTTTTCTATATCTTTAAAAGATATTTCTTCTATATTTTTTTCTTTATTTATAACTATTAAAATGTTTATTCCCTTCTCTATTCTGCTTTCAAAGTTTTTGTAATTTTCTCTAATAAGTCTTTTTATTCTATTTCTTTTTACAGCTTTTCCCTGTTTTTTTGAAATAGCAATTCCTAATTTATTATAATTTTTAGAGTTTTTATATATATACATATAAATAAAATCTCCATAATAAAATTTTCCTTTTGAAAAAAGATTTTTAAATTCATAATTTTTTTTAAGCATTATAGTATTTTTCATAACTAATATTACTCCTTGAGTAGCTAGCTCTTCTGGAATTTTACTCAAAATAAATAATATTTAATTAATAAAATTTATATTATTTTAATATTATTTATTATTAAAAAAAGGGCGCTTTACTGCCCTTTTAAATTAAGCTGAGATTTTTTTTCTTCCTTTATTTCTTCTAGCTTTTAATACTTGTCTTCCTGCTCTTGTTTGCATTCTTTTTCTAAAACCATGTACTTTATTTCTTTGTCTCTTTTTTGGTTGATATGTTCTTTTCATTTTGCACCTCCTAATTTATATATATTTTATTTTTATTCTATATTTTTGAATTAAATAATTTTTATTTATTCACAAGTAATTTAGATTATACTATACAATATTAGAAAAAGTCAAGTAATTAATAAAATTTGTAACCTTTATTTCCCTAAATTTATAAAATTTTTATTTTTTAAATTTTTATAATAATTTTAACTTGATATTTAAAAATATTTTTGATATTATATGAACGTAATAAAAAAGGAATTTTAGGTTTTCCACAAATTATTTGTTTTTGTTTTAGTTGGGGAAGTAGAGATATACGGTTTTATGTGGACAACCTTGTGGATAAAACATATATAGAAAGGATGGTTTTCTTTAAAAATGTTTACTGATAAAAATGATTTACTTACAAAAGCAAAAGATCTTTTAAAAGAAGAAATGACAACCATTTCATATACAACTTGGATTAAAAATTTAGAAATCCAATCTATTAATGATAATAAAATTGTTTTAGTTGCTTTTTCTAAAATGCAAAAAGATGCTATTGAAACACGTTTATTTGACTTAGTTTGTAATACATTTAATTTTATTACTAACAAAAATTGTGAAATAGAAATAATAGAAAAAAATTCAAATACAGAATCTAATTTTGAAGAGACTCAAGAAGTAAACTTTACTAATACAGAAAACTATTCTAATAGTTTTTTAAATCCAAAATATACTTTTGATAATTTTGTAATAGGGAATAATAATAAATTTGCTCAAGCAGCAGCTTATGCTGTTTCAGAAGCTCCAGCAACAGCTTATAATCCATTATTTATTTATGGAGGAGTTGGTCTTGGAAAAACACATTTAATGCATGCAATTGGAAATAAAATTATTCAAAAAAATCCTAATGCAAAAGTTTTATACGTAACTTCTGAAAACTTTATTAATGAATTAGTAAATTCAATTAAAGATGCAAATTATAAAAATGAATTATTTAGAAATAAATATAGAAATATTGATGTTTTATTAATAGATGATATTCAATTTATAGCAGGGAAGAAGACAGGTCAAGAAGAATTTTTCCATACATTTAATGCCTTACATCAAAATGGAAAACAAATAATTATTTCTAGTGATAAACCACCTAGAGATATTCCTTTATTAGAAGAACGTTTAAAATCTAGATTTGAATGGGGAATACTTGCAGATATTTCAATGCCTGATTATGAAACTCGTTTAGCTATTCTTAGAAGAAAAGTTCAAGCAGATAAAATTTTAATAGATGATTATATTTTATCTGTTATTGCAACAAAAATAGATTCAAATATTAGAGAATTAGAAGGTGTTTTAAATAAAATTGTTGCATACGCTTCATTAACACATAGTGCTATAACAATAGAAATTGCCGAAAAATCAATAAATGATATTGTTCTTCAAAAAGAAAAAGTTATTTCTTCAGATTACATACAAGAAGTAGTTGCTAAATATTTTAATATAGATAAAAAAGATTTAGTTTCTTCAAAAAAATCTAATGATATAGCTTATCCAAGACAAATAGCTATGTATTTATGCAGGACTGTTGGAGGAATGTCTTTTCCTAAAATAGGCTCTGATTTTGGAAATAGAGATCATACAACTGTTATGCATGCTGTAAATAAAATAGAAAAAGAAATAAAAGAAAAAACAAATACAAAATTAATTGTGGAAAGTGTGAAAAACATTATTCAAGACTCAAATTAATTTATATTTAAATAAAAAATAAATAAAATAAAAATAATTGTTTTACAAACATATTTTTTACAAAAGATGTTCTATTAACTCTTACGGAATAGCTCAAAAGCTTTCCACAAATACTTGTGAAAAACTTGTATATTTTTTGTTAATAATTCATTATTCACAAATGATATTTAATAAAGTGGATAATATTAAAAAATATTCACAACTTTATTCACATAGTTTTTATTAGAAAAATAGGTAAGTTCAAGAGATTTCCACTAAATTCACAACACCTAATACTAATACTACTATTAATATTATTTTATAGAAGGAGAAAAAAATGAAAGTTATTTGTGAAAAAGAAAAAATTTTAAAAGGAATTAACTCTGTTATAAATGGAGTTGCTTCAAAAACAACAATGCCTGTATTAGAAGGTATTCTTATTCAAACAAATGATAATGAATTAAAATTAACTTCTTATGATTTAGAAATTGGAATAGAATATATAGTTGAAGCAACTATAAAAGAACATGGAAGTACAGTTGTAAATGCTACAATGTTTAGTGAAATAATTAGAAGATTACCATCATCTGATATAAAATTAAATATAAATGAAAATAATTTATTAGAAATAGAATGTGAAGGATCTTTATATAAATTAGCAACAATGAATCCTGATGAATTTCCAGAATTACCAAAAATAAATATAGATAATTCAATAGAAATAGATCAAACAATATTAAAAAATATGATAAGAAAAACAATATTTGCTGTAAGTACAGAAGAAAATAGACCAATTTTTACAGGATGTTTATTTGAAGTAGAACAAAATAAATTAAATGTAGTTGCAGTAGATGGTTATAGATTAGCAATTAAAAGTAGTAATTTAAATAGTAATGTAAATGATTTTAGTTGTGTTATTCCAGGAAAAACATTAAATGAAGTAAATAAAATTGTTGCAGATTCTTTTGATTCAATAAAAATTGGAATAGCAAAAAATCAAGCACTATTTGAAATGGAAAATTGTAAAATTGTAACAAGATTATTAGATGGAGAATTCTTAAAATATGCAAACACAATTCCACAAAACTGGGAAACAAGAATAAGAGTAGATAAAAATAATATTCAAAATTGTTTTGAAAGAATTTCATTAATTTCTGCATCATCAATAGAAAAAGAAAAGAAATATCCTGTTAAAATAAATATAGAAGTAGGAAAAGTAACAATTTCTTGTGCAAATCAAACAGGAGATGCAAAAGAAGAAATTTACGTAGAAACAGAAGGAAAAGAATTAGAAATAGGATTTAATCCAAAATTTTTCTTAGATGCATTAAAAGCAATAGATGATGAAGAAGTTTATATAGAATTTGGAACAAATAGATCACCTTGTATAATTAAACCAATAGAAGATGGAGATTATATTTATATGATACTACCAATAAAAATGAAAGATTAAAAGAGGGAGGATATATTAGTAATTCTAATATAGAAAATAAAATGCCAGAAATTATACAAAAAATATATGATAAATTAACAGATTTATATATGAAATTTATAAAAAAATGTGATGAAATATCAGAAAAATTATATGAACAAACAGGAACAAAAATAAATATAGCATTAATAATAGGAATAATATTATTTGTTTTCTTTGTATTTATTTTTGTAAAAGCAATATTAGGTATTGTATGGCAAAAACTAAGTAGTGGAGATTATTAAAATAGAAAATGTATATAAAAAATATATTATTAGAAAATTTTAGAAATTATAATAATCAAGAAATAAAATTAAATAAAAATATAAATATAATATATGGAAAAAATGCACAAGGGAAAACTAATATAATAGAATCTATATTTTTATGTAGTTATCGGAAAATCTTTTAGAGCAAAAAAAGATAAAGAATTAATAAAATTTAATGAAGAAAATTCAAAAATAAAAATTGAATATGAAAAAGAAGATAGAGATGGCAAAATAGAATTAAATTTAAATGATAAAAAAACATTTTTTTTAAATGGAATTAAACAAACAAAAGTAAGTGATATAGTAGGAAAAATAAATGTAGTTATTTTTACACCAGATGATATAGAAATAATAAAAGATGGTCCACAAAAAAGAAGACGTTTTTTAGACATGATGATTAGTTCTTTAAAGCCAAACTATATTCATTTATTAAATAATTATAATAAAATATTAGAGCAAAGAAATAATTATTTAAGACAAATAAAATATGAAGAAAAAGATGAAAAAATATTAGATATATGGGATGAACAATTAGCAGAATATTCTTTTAAAATATATGAATATAGAAAAAAATATATAGAAAAATTTTCAGAAAAGATAGAAAACATCCACAATTTAATAACAAAAAGTGGAAAAGAAGAAATAAAAATAAAATACATAAGTAATAGTAAAGATAAAGAATCATTTTTAGAAAATTTAAAAAAATCTAGAAAAATAGATATAAGTAGAGGATTTACAGCAACAGGTATACATAGAGATGACTTTATAATATATATAAATAATAGACAAGTATCTATTTTTGGTTCACAAGGGCAACAAAGAACAACAATTTTAACATTAAAATTATGTGAGCTACAAATAGTAAAAGAAGAAATAGGGGAGACACCAATATTATTATTAGATGATTTTATGTCTGAACTAGATGAAGACAGAAGAAAAAGTTTTTTAGAAAACATAAGAGGAAATCAAGTTATAATAACTTGTACAGATAAAATAAAAATAGAAAACGAAAGCTCAACTTTTTTTGTAGAAAATGGTATTTGCAAAAAAGAGTAAAAATAGGGAGGAAAAAAATGGAAAAATACGAACATGAGTATAAGGCAGAACAAATTCAAGTATTAGAAGGCTTAGAAGCAGTAAGAAAAAGACCAGGTATGTATATAGGAAGTGTATCTGTTAGAGGTTTACATCATTTAGTATATGAAATAGTAGATAATGCGGTTGATGAAGCTTTAGCAGGATATTGTAAAAATATACATATTACAATTGAACCAGGCAATATAATATGTGTTGAAGATGATGGAAGAGGTATCCCTGTTGATAAACATGCAAAAACAGGATTATCAGCTGCAGAAACAGTATATACAGTATTACATGCTGGAGGAAAATTTGGTGGAGATAGTGGATACAAAGTATCTGGAGGTCTTCATGGAGTAGGTGCTTCAGTAGTTAATGCATTATCAGAATGGACAGAAGTTACAATAGAAAGAGATGGCGGAATCTTTCAAATGAGCTTTGAAAGAGGAAAAACTGTTAAACATCTTGAAAGAATAGGAGATTCTAAAAGAACAGGAACAAAAGTTAGATTTTATGCAGATAATACTATTTTTGAAACATTAGATTATGAATATGAAGTTTTAGAAAATAGATTTAGAGAAATGGCATTTTTAACCAAAGGATTAAATATAGAGTTAGAAGATCAAAGAGAAGAAGTTCCAAGAAAAGCACAATTCTGTTTTGAAGGTGGATTAATTTCTTTTGTTGAATATTTAAATAAAAGCAAAGAAAAGTTACATCCTCAACCAATTTATATAGAAAAAGATGGAGAGTTTCCAGTAGAAATAGCAATACAATATACAACAAGTTATTCTGAAAATATTTATACATTTGTAAATAATATAAATACAGTTGAAGGTGGAACACATCTAGAAGGATTTAAAAGATCTATTACAAAAGTTTTTAATGATTATGCAAGAGCAAAAAATATTTTAAAAGATAAAGATGCTAATTTACAAGGTGATGATATAAGAGAAGGAATAACAGCTGTAATTTCAGTAAAAGTAAAAGAACCTCAATTTGAAGGACAAACAAAAACAAAATTAGGAAATAGTGAAGTAGCAGGAATAGTTCAAACAATAGTAAATGAACATTTAGCTAACTTTTTAGAGGAAAATCCTAATATAGCAAAAGCAATATTAGAAAAATGTATAAGTGCTTCAAGAGCAAGAGAAGCAGCAAGAAAAGCGAGAGAATTAGCTAGAAAGAAAACATCTTTGGAAACAGCTACTTTACCAGGAAAATTAGCAGATTGTAGTAGTAAAAATCCAGAAGAATGTGAAGTATATATAGTTGAGGGAGATTCAGCAGGAGGTAGTGCAAAACAAGGAAGAGATAGAAATTTCCAAGCTATACTTCCATTATGGGGTAAAATGCTTAATGTTGAAAAAGCAAGAGCTGATAAAATATATGGAAATGATAAATTAAATCCAGTTATATTAGCAGTAGGAGCTGGTATTGGACCAGACTTTGATATAACAAAAATAAGATATGGAAAAGTTATAATAATGGCAGATGCAGATGTTGATGGTGCACATATTAGAACATTATTATTAACATTCTTCTTTAGATATATGAGACCTTTGATAGAAAATGGAAACGTATATCTTGCTCAACCACCACTTTATAAATTTTCTAAAAAAGGAATGGAAGATTTATATTGGTATGAAGATGATATGACAGGTGCTTTTAAAATTTTGGAAGAAAGAGGAGTTGAAAGAGACCAAGTTAGTATTCAAAGATACAAAGGTTTAGGAGAAATGAATCCAGAACAATTATGGGAAACAACAATGAATCCTGAAACTAGAATTTTAATAAAAGTTACGATGGATGATGCAATTTCTGCTGATGGAACATTCTCTTTATTAATGGGAGATGAAGTAAATCCTAGAAGAGAATTTATAGAGCAAAATGCAAAATTTGTAAAGAATTTAGATATATAGAATTTAATAAATAAAACAAAAGAAAGCCATAAAGAATTCACTTTATGGCTTTTATTATTATAAAACTTATATTAGCTTTCAGCTAAGACTAATATACATATTATTTTAACCTGTTATATATTACTATATAAGCAAGCCTGATAACACATATATTAATCAGTTGCTAGACTACTAATCCACTTCAAATAGCCATCTTCGTCCATAAAGGATTATAAACAACCACTTAAAAATAAAAGAGTAATCATAACTTCAAATATATTACATATTTTTCAAATCCTTTATTAAAAAATATAAAAAGAACTATCAAACACATAATATATTCTTTGTGACCAACATAATTTACTAGAAGGCTTTTCTTCCAATAAATTACATCTTTACTCGAAATAATTACCACTAATTTTATTTAATAAAAATTAATAATAATTACTTCTTAAGTTAGGCTAATATAAATTTTATAATAATATTATAAGCAAAAAAAATAAAAATATTTATGAAATAAATGGAAAAAATGTTAAATAATATAAATTTGCTTATAAAAATTTTAATTAAATATATTAATAATATCTTAATAATTTCTCTATTTTTTCTTAATAAAAATTTGTTATAATATTAGCAAAAATAGTAATATTAAAATCAGGAGGTTTTAATGTATAATATTTTAGTTTGTGATGATGATAAAGAAATAGTAAAAGCTATTGAAATTTACTTAAATAAAGAAGGATATAATGTAATAAAAGCTTTTGATGGAGAAGAAGCATTAAAAGTTTTAAAAAATAATACAATACATTTAATAATTTTAGATATAATGATGCCTAAAAAAGATGGAATTGAAACTTTAAATGAAATTAGAAAAGATAAATCTATTCCAGTTATAATGTTATCTGCAAAATCTGAAGATGAAGATAAAATAAATGGATTAAATTTAGGAGCAGATGATTATATTACAAAACCATTTAATCCACTAGAATTAATTGCTAGAGTAAATTCTGGAATTAGAAGATATACAAAACTTGGAAATTTTGAAACAAATGAAAATAAAAATGTTTTTAAAACAGGAGAACTTATAATTGATGATAATTTGAAAACTGTTAAAGTTGATGAACAAGAAGTAAAATTGACACCAACAGAATATAATATTTTAAAATTTTTAACAAAAAATAAAGGAAAAGTTTATTCAATTGAACAAATATATGAAAATGTTTGGGAAGATGAAGCATATGCCGCTGAAAATATAATTGCAGTGCATATAAGACATATTAGAGAAAAAATAGAAATAAATCCAAAAGAACCAAAATATTTAAAAGTTATATGGGGAATAGGATATAAAATAGAAAATTTAGATTAAATAAATTTAATTTTATTAAAAAATAAAAGAGGGATTTTAAAATGAAAGAAAGTAAAATTTTAAAAATTGCCAGTTACATATTACTTCCAATATTTATTTTAATTATTTTTTTAAGTTGTTTTTTGGAAGTTGGAAAAGAAAGTATGCAAGATAAACAGCGATTTAGAGAAGATGAATTTTTTAAAACGGATGATTTTTTATCAGCTTATATGTATATGTTGTCAGATCAAACAAAAAATCTAATTTATCAAAATAGTATATATTCTAGTATAAAAGATGGAGATATAAGAATATGCTATAACGTTGTAGATAAGCCAGATTGCTCATTTTCATATTTTGATAATGTAACTGTAAAAAATAAATATTTTTTAATTCTTTATAAAAATTTAGCATTAACAAATGTTGAATTAACAGAAAACACAAATACAATTGAAGAAATTAAAAATTTTATACAAAATAATGATAAAAAAGTTAATATTGTAAATGGAATTGTAGAATCAGATAATGAAATATTTTCAAATAAAGCAATTAAATATTGGGAATTATTTAATATAAATTATTATTCAATAACAGAGGGAGGACAGCACAAAGAGAATGTTGTTGCAGAAAACATTGAAAATGATTATGAAGCAGAAATATCAGAAGATAGTTCAATAATGATAGAAGAAGTGCCAGATACAAGGGAATATTTTAGTACAACAATTAATGATTTTCAAATATATAGTTCTTATAAAGAAGAAGTAATATATAATTCTTCAGAAAAATTATTTGAAAAGTTTGTAGAAGAATTAGGAAAATATGAAAACATATTATATACTTTAACACCAGTATCAGTAATAGGAGCAGTTTTACTTTTAGTATATTTAATTATTTCAATAGGTCATACAAAAAATAAAGAAGAAATAGATTTAAATGATATAGATAAAATACCACTTGAAATTGTACTTTTAATAGGTGGAATAATATATGGAATAATGATTGGCATTATGTTTTTAGTTATTCCAAACCTTAATATTAGTCATTATGTTTTTGCAGTAAATTTATTTTTTGCAATATATTTTTCAAGTTATATTATAGGTATGGTAATGGCTGTAACAATCATAAAAAGAATAAAATCAAGAACTTTTGCAAAAAGCAGTATTATTTTAAAAATTTGTATAAAATGTATTAATCTTATAAAAAAATTATTTAAAAAATTTATTCAAATGATATTAAATTTAAAAGAAGCTTTACCAAAAACATGGAAATTAGTTTTATTATTAGCGGGATATGTTTTAATTTGGTTTATATTAATTTTAATGTTTGAAGAATTTGGATTTTTCTTAGGACTTTTTTTAGGAGCATTTATCTTATATAAAATTTTACTTGAAATAAGAAGTTTTCAAAAAATAGAAGAACATTTAAAAGCAATGTATGAGGGAGACAATTTAAAGAAATTAGATGAAAAAGAATTTACAAAAGAATTTGAAAATATAGTTAAATATATAAATGATATTTCAAAAGGTTTTGAAAATGCAATTCAAGAAGGAATAAAATCTGAAAGATTAAAAACAGAACTTATTACAAATGTTTCACATGATATAAAAACACCACTTACATCTATTATAAATTATGTAGATTTAATAAAAAAAGAAAATATTGATAATGAAAAAATTAAAGAATATATAGAAGTTTTAGATAATAAATCTCAAAGATTAAAAAAATTAACAGAAGATTTAGTTGAAGCATCAAAAGCATCCTCTGGAAATGTAAAATTAAACATTGAAAAAATAGATATTTGTGAATTAATTAAACAATCAACAGGAGAATTTGAAGATAAATTTAAAAATAAGAATTTAGATGTAATATTAAATATTCCAGAAGAAGAAATTTATATAAATGCAGATAATAGATATATGTATAGAATTATTGAAAATTTATTTACAAATATTGCAAAATATGCATTAGATTCATCTAGAGTTTATATAGATATTACAAAAAATGAAGAAAAAACAAAAATAGAAATAAAAAATATTTCAAAAGAAAAATTAAATATATCAGCAGATGAATTAATGCAAAGATTTGTAAGAGGAGATAAAGCAAGGTCAACAGAAGGAAGCGGACTTGGAATATCAATTTCAAAAAGCTTAACAGAACTTCAAAAAGGAAAATTTAATTTAGTTGTAGATGGAGATTTATTTAAAGTTGAATTAGAATTTAAAACTTTATAAAAAAATCTTGACTTATAAAAAATTCTGTTGTAATATAGTTATCAATCAAAGGGGCACTTTATTTTTAAAGTGCTCTTATTTTTTTATAAAAAGGAGGGCGATATAAATAAAAAAAGAAAAAACAACTCAAGGCTGGCTACCATTTGATAAAGTTTTAGAAAATGGAATAATAAGACAAAAAAATTCTTATATAAAAATTATAAAAGTAATTCCAATAAATTATGATTTAAAATCAAATTTAGAAAAAGAAGCAATTTTAAATTCTTATAAATTATTTTTAAAAACATGTGATTTTAATATTCAAATACTTATTCAAAGTAAAAAAGAAAATTTATCAAAATATTTTTTTAATCTTAAACAAATTTCCCAAAAAGAAGAAAATGAAAAAATAAAAGAAATAGCAAAAGAGTATATAGAGTTTATAAAAAATAAAAATGAAGAAAATAAATCTGCATCAAAAAATTTTTATATAGTTATTAAATATGATTTAGATTCATCTGCTAAAAACATTCAAAATATTGATGAAAATATAGCAATTAATTTTTTAAATGAAGGATTTTTTAAAATAAAAGAAACTTTATCAAGATGTGGTAATACTGTATATGATATTAATGAAAAGCAAGTAGTAGAAGAAATTTTAAATTCATTTTTTAATCAAAAAGGTGAAAAAAAGGAGGATTGATAATATAGAAAATTTTTATGATGGAATATTAAATATTAAAGATAAAATGGCACCAAGTTATATAAATAATAAAAATCCAAAATATTTAGAAATTGATGGAACTTTTTATAGTGGAATATTAGTAATAGATTATTATAGAGAATACAATGATATTATTTTAAAAAATATTATAAATACTAATATAAATATGAATATATCAATATTTTATGAAAAACAAGATACATATAAAACAATAAAAGATTTAACATATTTTATTGGAAATGTTGGTGTTGATTTAAAATCTGGAAATGAAAACAGACAAGATATAGATATTGCAGCATATTCATATACAGATGCAAAATATATTAGAAAAGAAATGCAAGTAAATAATGAAGAATTATATTTTTTATATACATATATAATAATAATTTCTGAAACTGAACAAGAAATGGAAAGAAATTTAAATAAAATAGAAGGTATTTTACAAGCATCTGGAATGATGACAAGAAAAGGGAATTTTAGACAAGAACAAGTTTATAATTCTTGTCTGCCTTTAATGGAAAATAATAAAGATATAAAAAATGTTGCAAGAAGAAATATTTTAGGAAGTGGACTTGTTTCAACATATCCATTCGTATCATCAAATTTGTGTGATGAGAATGGAATTTTTATTGGTACTAATATTTATAATAATTCGATGATTTTAGTAGATAGATTTAATAAAGAAAAATATAAAAATGCAAATATGTGTATTTTTGGAACAAGTGGAGCTGGAAAATCTTTTTATACAAAGTTATTAATTTTAAGATATCGACTTCTTGGATTAGATCAGTACATAATAGATCCAGAAAGAGAATATACAAAAATTTGTGAAAATTTAGATGGAGTTTGTATTAAATTTGGTCCAACATCTAATTCTTATATAAATATTTTAGATATTAGAGAAGAAGAAATTGAAGAAGAAAAAGGTTTTTTAGTATCAAAATTAAGTAAATTAAGAATATTTTTTAGTTTAGTTTTTGGAGAATTAGATGAAGAAAATGTTGCACTTTTAGAAGAAAAATTAATAGAAGTTTATAAAGAAAAGGGAATAACTTTTGATGATAATTCTTTATATAACGAAAATAAAGAATTTAAGAAAAGTTCACAAATGCCAATTCTGCAAGATTTATATGAAATTTTGGAAAATGATGAAAAAACATTATTTTTTAAAAGAAAATTATATCCATTTATATATGGTTCACTAAAATTTTTAAATAATTTTACAAATGTTGAACTTGAAAATAAATTAATTGTTGCAGATATATACGAACTTGGAGAAGAAAATTTAAAATATGGAATGTATATTTTTACAGAACTTTTTTGGGACAAAATAAAAAAAGATAGAAATAAAAATAAAGCTATTTATTTAGATGAAATTTGGAGATTAATTGGTGTTACATCAAATAAATTTGTAGCAAGTTTTATATATAAAATATTTAAAACAATTAGAAAATATGGAGGAAGTGCTGTTGCAATTACACAAGATGTTTCTGATTTATTTAGTTTGGAAAATGGAACTTATGGAAAAAGTATTTTGAATAATTCTAGTATAAAATCATTTTTTTCTTTAGAAGAAGAAAATATATTAGTTTTAGAAAAATATGCAAATATTTCTGAAAAAGAAAAAATAGAAATAAAATCTTTAAAAAGAGGAGAAGCACTTATGTTTATTGGAGATAATCACATTTTATCTAAAGTAGAAGCTTCAGAATATGAAAAGGAGTTGATAGTTTGAGAATTATTACAGCTATGGGAGATCCTTATTTAAATAATAAATTAAAAGAAAAATATGAAGTTATTGGAAAAGATATTTTTTATCAAGAAGGAATTTTAGAAATATTAACAGAAAGAAAAAATATAGATTTGTTAGTATTAAGTAATAATTTGCCTGGTGAATATAAATTTGAAGAATTAATTGAAAAAATAATTAAAGAAAAAGAAGAAATAGAAATAATTATTTTTTTAAAAGAAAAAGATGAAAATATTGAAAATTTTTTAAATAGCAAAAATATTTATAAAATATTTTATTTAAATGAAGAAGGATATAAAAATTTTTTTAATATAATAAATTCAAATAAAAATAACCCACAAAATATACAAAATGAAATTCAAAATTTTAAAGAAATAATTTTAAATAATTCAAAGAAAAAAGAAATTAATTTAAAAAATGAAAAAATTCTAAAAAATGAAAATAATGAAGAAAATAAAATTTCAAAAATAATAGTAATTTCCGGAAATTCTGGTTCTGGAAAAACAATAGTATCAATTCTTTTATCAAAATATATAGAAAAACAAAATAAAAAAGTTTTATTAATAGATTTTGATTTTAAAAATAAATCAATTAATACTTTATTAGGAATAAAAACAAAGAAAAATATAGAAGAAAATATAAGTATTTTTAATAAAAATTTATATATCTTAAATGAAGCAAAAGAAATTTTAAGTAATTTTGAAACATACAAAATAAATATGTTTTTAGAAGAATTAAAAAATAAATTTGATTATATAATAATAGATTTTTCTAATGAAATAAATGAAGATTTAGAAAAAAGTGTACTTATAAAAGCAAATAAAATTATTTTTTTATTAGAATCAAATTTATTAGAAATAAAAAAAGCAAAGAATATTTTAGAAATTTATTTAGAAGATTATAAAATTGATTTTAATAAAATAAAAATAGTATTTAATAAATCAAATAAATATAAAATACCAGAATTTATATTAAAGGAAATTTTTTCTAATTTTGAAATAATTGGAAATATAGAATATGAAGAAAAATATACATTATTTATAAATAAAAATTTTAATATTATAAACTGTAAAGATGAATATAAAAAAATCTATGAAAAATTGTAAAAGGAGAAAATATGGAAGGTGTAGAAATAGAAAATAATATAGAAATTCAAAATACTTTAGGAGATAAATTAAAAGATTTACAAGAAAATTTTATTAAATCAGATATTGGAAAAGCTATAAATTCAGCAATAGATATAGGATTAAAAGCTGTTCTTCCAGACTTAATAGAAGATCAGATAATAGATGTGAAAAATGCAATATTAGAAAATGGATTTTCAGAAGGAATAAAAGAAGTAATAAATTCTGCTATAAATACTGGAAAAAGCGCAATAGGAATTATAACTGGAAATTTTGAAAATGTATCACAAATACAATTAGCTATTAAAAATGGAGGAATACTTGATAAAGTTTCAAATTTATTAGATTATACAATAGACTTTGTGAAAGATAAAAATATAATTGATAAAAATATAAGCTCTCTTATAAAAAATGGTAAAAATTCTATAATAAAATCAGTAGAAGAAAAAATAGAAGAAACTTTAACAAATCAAATAAAAGCTGTTGAAAAAGTGGAAAAATATTGTAGTAATTGGAATATAGGATATGCAGCTCAAGATATCACTGCAATGGAAAAAGCATATAAAAATATTAAAAATAATTTAGAAAAAATAATACCAATTGAAAATATAATAAATAAAGCAAGAACTATTGAAAACTTACATAATTTAATAAAAAATAATGGAAATAATTTTAATATAAGTGAAGAAGAACAACTTTTAGCTGAAAAATTAAAATAAATATTTTAATAAAAATCTAATTAAAAATTCTTATAAAATCTTATAAAAATTTAATTAAAAAAATTAAATTTATAGGGCAAAAATAAAGAAAATTTGCCCTTTTTTTCTTGATTTTTTTGAGTGTTTTATTATATAATGCAAGAAGAAACAAATATAAGAAAAGAGGGAAATAAATGGAAAGGCAAGATGGAAAAATAATCGAAAGAAACATTGAAACTGAAATGAGAACAGCATATATAGATTACGCAATGAGTGTTATAGTTTCAAGAGCTTTACCCGATGTTAGAGATGGTTTAAAACCTGTTCATAGAAGAATTCTTTATTCTATGTATGAAGATGGAATTACCTCAGATAAACCTTATAGAAAATGTGCTAATACAGTTGGATCTGTTTTAGGTAGATATCACCCACATGGAGATTCTTCTGTTTATGATGCTATGGTTAGATTAGCACAAGATTTCTCTATGAGATATATGTTAATTGATGGACATGGTAATTTTGGTTCAATTGATGGTGATGGTGCAGCTGCAATGAGGTACACAGAATCTAGAATGTCAAAAATTGCAGAGCAAATGTTAGTTGATATTGAAAAAAATACAGTAGATTTTATGCCAAACTATGATGATAGACTTCAAGAACCAACAGTACTTCCATCTAAAATACCAGCATTATTAATAAATGGTTCTTCAGGAATCGCAGTAGGTATGGCAACTAATATACCACCACATAATTTAACAGAAGTTATTAATGGTGCTATAAAGGTAATTGAAGATGACAATGTTACAAATGAAGAATTAATGAAAATAATTAAAGGTCCGGATTTCCCAACAGGAGCAATGATTCTTGGAAAAGAAGGAATAAAAGAAGCTTATACAACAGGTAAAGGAAAAATAACAGTAAGAGCAGAAACTGAAGTAGAAGAAATGTCTGGAGGAAAACAAAGAATTATTGTTTCATCTTTACCTTATCAAGTAAATAAAGCAAATTTAATTATTAAAATAGATGAATTAGTAAAAGAAAAAAGAATAGAAGGTATTGCAGAAGTAAGAGATGAATCTGACAGAAATGAAAGAGTAAGAATTGTTATTGAATTAAAAAGAGATGCAAGACCTCAAGTAATATTAAATCAATTATTTAAACATACACAAATGCAAGACACTTTTGGTGTTATAATGCTTGCTCTAGTTAATGGAGAACCAAAAATATTAACATTAAAAGAGTGTTTAGATGAATATATTAAACATAGAAGAGAAGTTGTTTTAAGAAGAACAAAATTTGAATTAGACAAAGCAGAAGCAAGAGCACATATATTAGAAGGTTTAATTACAGCTATTGATAATATTGATGAAGTAATCAAGATAATTCGTGAATCTTATGATGATGCAAAAGAAAGATTAATGGAAAGATTTAAACTTTCAGATATACAAGCACAAGCAATTCTTGATATGCAACTTAAGAGATTATCTGGTTTACAAAGAGAAAAACTAGAAGAAGAATATGCTGAATTAATGAAATTAATAGCATATTATAAAGAAGTTTTATCAAGTGAAACATTAGTATTTGACATTATAAAAACAGAACTTCTTGAAATTAGAGATAAATTCGGAGATGAAAGATTAACAAAGATAGCAGCAGCTGAAGGCGAATTTGAAGAAGAAGATTTAATTAAAGAAGAACAAACAGTAATTGCATTAACACATTTTGGATATATTAAAAGAATGCCAATTGATACTTATAAGAGCCAAAGAAGAGGTGGAAAAGGAATTACTGGAATCTCAACAAGAGAAGATGACTTTGTTAAAGAAATATTTACAGCATCTACTCATGATACAATATTATTCTTTAGTAATAAAGGAAAAATGTATAGATTAAGAGGATTTGAAGTTCCAGAAGCTGGAAGAACAGCAAAAGGAACAGCAATAGTAAACTTATTAAATCTAGAACCAGGAGAAAAAATTTCAGCAATTATTCCAATTCAAAATTTTGCTGATGGAAAATATCTACTTATGGGAACAAAATCTGGATTAATTAAGAAAACACCATTAAAAGAATATGATTCAAATAGAAGAACAGGTTTAATGGGAATAACATTAAAAGAAGATGATGAACTTATAGATGTTAGAATGACAGATGGACAAGATAATGTTGTATTAGTTACTAGAAAAGGTATGAGTATAACATTTGATGAGAAAGATGTTAGACCTGTTGGAAGAACAGCTCAAGGTGTAATTGGAATGAGAGTTGATGAAGATGACTATGTTGTTGGAATGGAACCAATTATAGCTGGAAGTAAAGCAACACTACTTGCAATTACAGAAAATGGTTTTGGAAAGAGAACAGAACTTGATGAATACAGAGTTCAAAACAGAGGTGGAAGAGGAGTTATAACTTATAAAATAACACCAAAAACTGGAGAACTTGTTGGAATTAAAATTGTAGGTGGAACAGAAGATGTTATACTTATAACAGATACAGGAACAATTATAAGATTAAATACTGGAGAAATTAGTGTTCTTGGAAGATCAACACAAGGTGTTACATTAATGAGAACAAATGAAGGAAAAGTTGTAAGTATAGAAAAAATAGTTGAAGAAGATTCAGATTATGTAATTTAAAAATACAAAAGGAGAAAGTTACTATTTTGGATATATTAACATTGAATTCTAAGGAAAAATTAGGATGTATAATGTGTGATAAATGTTGCATATATAGAGGGGATATAAGATTAACCCCTCTTAATGTATGTAAAATAAGTAAGTTTTTAAATTTAAGCATAAAGGAATTTTTAAAAGAGTATACAGATAGATTAGAAAATAATAAATTAGAATTAGTACTTAAAACAAAAGGAAATCTAAAACAATGTATTCTTTATGATGAAAAAAACAAAAAATGCGGAATTCATCCAGTAAAACCAATGCAATGTGTAATGTTTCCACTTGTTCCAGAAAATTTAAAAAGAGATTATTTTTATAATTCTGGTGAATGCAAAATGGAAGAATTTAAAGAAATAAAAGTCAAAAAATGGCTAAATGGAAATAATAATATTTATAGCAAAAATAAAAAAATTTGTATGGAATGGATAGAGTTTTTAGAATACATACAGCCTAAATTAGAAAACATATCAAAAGAAAAATTAGAAGAATGTTATGAAATACTATTTGAAAATTATGATTTTAAAAAAGTAAATTTAAAAAATCAAATGAGAAATAATATAAAAACAGTAATAGATATTGTAAAATAAAAAAACCTAATTATTTTTAATTAGGTTTTTTGTTTTTTATTATATTTCTTTTTTATTTTTCTTAAAACGTAAATCTTCACCAAAAAATCTAAGAAATCTATAAGTACCAGCAAGTCTAGAACCAATTCTTGTTGTGTAAGTTTTAAACAATTCATCAAGAGTTAAATTAGTAGATATTATAGTTTTTGTAATTTTATGGTTTTGATTTAAAAGACGAGTATTTATTATTGTAAATAATTCTGTTATTTTTGAATCTGTAATTTTTTCTGTTCCTAAATCATCTATTATAAGTAAATCAACATTTAAAATGTTTTCATATAAATCAAATTTTGAATTCTCTTTTCCAAATTTTGCTTCATTTATTTCATCAAACATAACAGGTGCTGTTTGATAAAGAACAGTTTTTCCAAGTTTTAATATTTCATTTGCAATGCAATTACTTAAAAAAGTTTTTCCTACACCTGTATTTCCAGTAAAAATTAAATTTTTTTCATCTGGATTATCAAAATTTTCAATAAATGCTTTTACTTTTTCTTTTATAATTTGCATATTTTCTCTTGGAGAAATGTCTGATTTATATTTTTCTTTATCTGGCTTATCTGAAAAAATTCTTAAATTAAAACTAGAAAAATTTTCTCTTTCAAGATTTCCCATATTAGACTTGTTATATGCTATATCAAAAATTTTTTGTTTTAAACAAGAACACATTTGAACAGAATCATCTTTAGAAATATATCCAGTATCTTTACACAATTTGCAATCAAAATGTGGATTAAGATAGTTATTTTCTTTAGATAATTTTTTTATAAACTCATTTTTTTCTTTTATAAGTGCAGAATTTTGTTTTTTCAAATCAGATAATAACTTTTCTTGCTCTTTTTTATTAGATAAAAGAATTGCTTTAGAAATTTTTATAGAATTTTTTGAAAGTTCTTCTTCTATTTCTGAAAGTCTAGGGTTAATTTCCATTAATTCTTTTTTTCTATTTTCTGCTTCTAAAATAGCTTTATTTCTTTTATCTTCATATTCATGTAATAATTGTTTTAACAAAGAATTATCCATTTTTTATACCTTTTAAATATATTTAGGTTTTAAAAAATACCTATAAAAGTAAGATTGTAAAAAAATAATAATGTTTAATTTATTTGTATATTAAATTTTATAAATTAATTATCATATAATGAATCTAAATTATCAAAAGTGCTCTGAGTGTATTCATAAGCTACTTTTTCAATTTGTTTATTTTTCTTTTCTTTATCTTTTAAAGAATTTAAGTATGTATTTATTTCATCTGCTGTGCTAAATTCTTTTTTATGCCAATCAGTTAAAAGAGTATCTATGTAATCAAATCTTACTTTATTATTAGAAGAAGCCTTTTTTAATGCAATTTCTATAATTTCCATATTATATCCATAATTTTCAGTCCATTTTACAATATCTTCTTCTTCATAAGTAGTAAGTTTTCGATATAATTTTAACTTTTTAGATATTTCATTATTTATTACATTTCTTTTTTCTTGTTTTTCAAAGTATGCCTCTAAATCATTAAAAGTTTTTATATTATTTTTGCTCCAAGCATCTGCTGTTGCTTGAATGTAATTTCTGTGTAAAGCTCGTTTATCATAAGCATAACTAAATAAAGCAAGCATAACTTGTTCATCAAATCCATATTTGCTAAACCATAAATCAATATCATTATACCAAGAAGGAGACATTACTCCTTGGAAAAATTGTGCATTAATATTTTCAACTGCTTTTGCTCTATATTGATTTTGTGAATTTTTAATAGCATCTTCAGGTGAAGATGTTACTTTAGGACTATATAATTTTGAAAATTCTAATTCTTGAATATCAACTAGAGAATAGCCATCTGTTTTCTTTACTAAAATACCTTTATCTTCCCAATATTTAATTGCATCTTTAACAGTTGGGAAGTCTAGAGATAGCGTTTTTGAAATATCATTAACTTTGATTTCTTTATCATATTTTGACAAAAATAACATATAGAAATATACCTTAATATAATTACCATTAGCTTCTGGTAAATATTCGGTAAAAAATATATCTGGTACATCTGTACTAGAAAATAATAGAGATTTTTCGTTAAGTGATAATTTCATATTAAAAGCGCCCCTTTATAATAAACTTTAATATATTTTCTTTAGTACAATGTAAAAAGATTATATCATTTAAAAAGCTTAAATACAATAAAAAATATAATAAAATTTATATGAAAAATCAAGAGGAATTTTATAAAAAATATACAAATAAAAAAATGTTTTAATCATAAATTCATTTTATTATTTTTATCATAAAGATATATTTTTTGGTTCTTAATAAATTTAAAAACATACTTAAAAACAGAAATTATACTTTCTTTATTTATTCCTAAAATACTTATAAGCAAAATAGGAAAGAAAAGTGAAATAAAAACATAAATTTTTAAATTAATATTTTTAAAAATTAAATTTACTAGAAAATACAAAATAACACCAAGTGTTACATCTAAAATAGCAGTAGAATATTCTATAAATCCTAATAATTTTGGCTTGAAATTATAATTTTTTGGAAAAATAAAATGCATAAAGACTCCTTTTAAAATTAATTTTTAATTATTAGTAAAAGAGGAAATGTTTGCTTGAACTGTAGTAGAAATTCCACCAAAAATTTCTTTCATATAATTATTTGATCTACTTAAAGCAAAAATAATACCAATAAATAAAAGCTTAGAAATTGAAGAATTCTGAGTTATATTTATTGTAAATGAAAGTAATAAAATAAGTAATACTAATATTTGAACTAATAATAAAGATATAAAAGTTTTAATCCAAACTTTGAAAAACCATTCAGAAGAATTAGTTATAAGACTTAAAAAAGCAAATGGGCTAATAAGTACAAAAATTTGAATCATTATATATCTAAGTGAATACGTAAATATTAAATTTATAAGGCCAAAACTTGTAAATGATTTTATAATTCCATCAAAAGAGAAAATATTAAACTCGTTATTTTGTAAGTATATTGTTTTGTTAATATTTTCGATAAAATTTGAAAAATTAATACTTGTATTAAAAAGATTCTCTCCAAGTTTTGAAATACTGTTGCTTATTAAATAAATAATATTTATTATTTGTTCACAAATCCAAAGGGAAGAATTCATAATAGCAATAAATATAATAGCTTTAAAAATAAATTGTTTTGGTGAATCTATTCTAGAATATGTTAAATGTGAAATTAAATAGTTTATTGAATAATAAATTATGAATCCCAGAACTAAACTATTTGCAATTAATAATATTCCATTTGAACTTGAAGTTCCAATAATTTGCTCAAATTTAGAATTATTCAAAATACTTGGTTTTATAAAAATAATATCATCTAAAACACTGTAAATGGTATTATCAATAGATGAAAATAGTTTAGAAAATAATTGATTTAAAGATTCAAAAATTACATTTGTTAAATTAATTGTTGTTTGTTCTTCCATAATATTTCCATTTCTATAAAATTTAAGTTAATAAAGTTTGGAATAGAGATAGAACTAAATCTATACAAAGTATAAAACCATAAGAAAAAAGACTACCTCTAATAAGTTTATTTGCTGTACGAATTTTCTCTTCATCTCCAAAACTAAATTTTTTCATAAGTACTCCAGTTCCAACTGCAACAGCAGCTGCTGGTGTTGAAATTTTTACAATATAGCTTTCAATTTTTTCAAAGGCAGAATCAATAGTAGTAACTAATTTTGGATCTGCTGCAGATACACTTGTATTAAAAGTACAAATAAATAAAAAAGAAAGCATACATGTATAAATAATTGTTATTTTTTTATTTTTCATATTGTTTTAATCCTTTCATAAATTTTTCTTTTTCATAATATGGTATCATTTGTAATTTTTTAGGTTTTAAAATTCTTAAGCCATCAGAAATAAAACTTAAACAGTTAAATGTTTCCAAGCTTTGAGAAAAAAATTTTGTATCAAAAATATAATCATTTTGTGTATATTTATTATAACTTTCTGATAAATTCGAATCTCTAGACATAAGAGTATTTGTTATTAAATTAAACTTCGTTTCTTTCGCATTTTCAGAAATAGTAGTTGAAATCTTTTCTTTTTCTTCTTTTCCAATTTGTTTTTGTGCTTCTTCAATTGTAAAAATATCATCAGTTCTAAACCAAAGTTTATTAATTAAGCTTTGCAAAATAACTTTAGTAGAAGCTTCATCTTTTAAAGTATTTTTTATAGAAGAATAGCTTTGAGTTGCAACAATGTTTATGCATTTGGCTTCTCTACATCCAGAAAAAAAGTCACCATCAGTAGTTGTAACATATTCATGAAATTCATCACTTATAAAAGCACTTTTTCTAATTTTAGAATTGTTTCCAAGTCTAGACATAACTTCTGTTTGAAAATCTAATTTTAGATATGTAGCAATAATTTTTGAAAGATTTTTATATTCTGCGATATTCATATTTAAAACAACTATTTTTCCTTTTTCTAAAACTTCTTTAAAACCATAAAAATTAATTTCTTCTTTTGATGGACAAAAAGTTTGTAACACATTAAAATCAGAAATAAAAATGTTTGTAATTCTACTAATTTCCGATTTTAAAATTGATAAAGTTCTATTATCTAATGAAAAAAATTCTTTTTCAAAAAAATCTATACAAGATAAAAGATTATAAATATCTGAATCAGAAAGCTTACCATTTTTGAATAACTCTTTTAAAATGCCGAGCTTTTCTGAATAATAATCAGAAAACATTACGAGTTTATGAATTTCAGAAAAAGAAACATATCCGTTATTATATAATCTACAAAATTTAATACATTCTGCTAAAATTTGTTCAACTTTATCAAGCCAATATGATTCAGAGTTATTTGGGCTAAATAATGTTAGAATTGTTTTTAATCTATTTGCAAGAACAATAGGTTTTAAATTTGGTTTATCTAGTGGGTTATATTTAAAATTTCCAGATAAATCTATTACTATAATATCTTCTAATCTATTACTTTCATTTGCATATTTAAGTACTTGTTTAAAATAATTTCCTTTTACATCTAAAATTAGCATAGCTAATTTTTCATTTGAATTATTTGCCATGTAATCTATTAATTGACCGAGTTAATGGATACATTGCAGAAGAAGTTTTTCCAGTTCCAATAGTTCCAGTTATTAAAATGTTTTGATAAAGACCTTTTTCATCAATATAAATAGGCAAATTATCATTCAAACCAACAAAAAGTGAAAGATTACTATTTTGATTATTATGATTATTAAAGTTTTTAAAATTAATTTTATTTTTAGTATTTAGTGGAATTTTTGAGAATATGAAATTAAAAATTTTATTATATAAAATGAAATATGAAAATAAAAAACTAAAAAGATAAATTTTCTTTAATAAAATCCATGTATTTGGATAAACTGAAACTATATCAAAAGGATGCACTGCGTAAGGAAAAATCAAATGATTAGCATTAAAAATAGGGTTAAATATAAGATAAATAAAAAACAAAACAAAAGGAAAAGAAATTATAAAAAATAATATTTTATAAAAAAATTTCTTCAATATTAAACCTTAAAATAATTGATTTTTTTTGATTTTTAATTTAGAGCCTTGCAAACTTTGAAGTAAAAAGATTTCTACTAAAGAATACATTGAATAAATAATTATAAATATATTGATACCAAAACTTATGAAAAAGAGGTTAAAAAGTATTTCCATTTTAAATCACCTCTTTTTTAAAATTTGCAATATAATACAATAATTTTTTTGGTTTGTCTATACTTTTTTAAAAAAATGTGGTAAAATATTTATCACTACAATAAAAAAATCAAAAAATATAAATAATAATATTTAAGGAGGAATATAAAATGATAGATAAAAATACAAAAATAGGCGAATTACTAGAAATGGCTCCAGAAAAAGCAGATATATTATTAGATGCTGGAATGCATTGTTTAGGATGCCCTGCATCACAAGCTGAAACATTAGAAGAGGCTTGTTCAGTTCATGGAATTGATGTAGATGAATTAGTAAAAGAATTAAATAAATAAGTTTTTTCAAAAATAAAAAACTTAAAGAATATTGATAAAAAATATCAATATTCTTTTTTTTTAAAATAAATTAATATATAATATTGACAGTCGTTTTTAAAAATAATATAATACAAACACAAGTTTGGTAAAAAGTGGGAGAATTTAATGGACATATTAGAAAATTTAAATGATAAACAATATGAGGCAGTTGTAAATACAGAAGGTCCATGCTTAGTTATAGCTGGTGCTGGAAGTGGAAAGACTAAAGTTTTAACACATAAAATTGCGTATTTGATAGGAGAAAAAAATGTAAAACCATGGGATATTTTAGCAATAACTTTTACAAATAAAGCTGCAAATGAAATGAAAACAAGAGTTGAAAATCTAGTTGGAGATATTGCAAAAGATATGTGGATAGGAACATTTCATTCTATTTGTGTTAGAATTTTAAGAAAACAAATAGATAGATTAGGTTTTGATTCTTCTTTTATTATATTTGATACATCTGATCAAAAAACTTTAATAAAACAAATAATAAAATCACAAAATTTAGATGACAAACTTTATTCAGATAAATCTATACAGTATGAAATTAGTAATGCAAAAAATGATATGTTAGAGCCAGATAGTTATAGAGCAAAAGTAAAAGGAGATTTTAGAAAAGAAAAAATAGCTGAAATTTATCATATTTATCAAAAAAAATTAAAAGAAAATAATGCTATTGATTTTGATGATATAATCAATTTTACTATTAAAATTTTAATGGATAATCCAGATTTATTAGAATATTATTCAGGAAAGTTTAAATATGTTTTAGTAGATGAATATCAAGATACAAATAAAGCTCAATTCACTTTAGTATCTTTACTTGCTTCAAAATATGGAAATATTACTGTTGTTGGAGATAATGACCAAGGAATTTATAGTTTTAGAGGAGCTGATATAACAAACATTTTGAATTTTGAAAAAGATTTTCCAGGAACACGAATAATTAAGTTAGAGCAAAATTATAGATGTACCCAAAACATTTTAAATATTGCAAATGAAGTAATTAAAAATAATGAAACAAAATATGAGAAAAAATTATGGACTGACAATGATTTAGGAAATAAACCTAAAATTTTTAGAGGAGATAATGAATATGATGAAGCAAATTACATTGTAAGACAAATTAATTCTCTAAAAATTGAAGAATATTATAAATATTCAGACTTTGCTATTCTTTATAGAATGAACTCACAATCTCGTAGTATAGAAGACATTTTAAGAAGAGAAGATATACCATACAAAATTGTTGGCGGTTTAAAGTTCTATGAAAGAAAAGAAATAAAAGATATTATTGCATATTTAAGGTTAATTCAAAATACATCAGATAATTTGAGTTTAACAAGAATTATAAATGAGCCTAAAAGAGGTATTGGAAAAACAAGTTTAGATAACATTGAGGATCTTTCAGCAAGTAATGGAATATCTATGTTTGAAATAATAAAAAGAGCAGATGAATTTGGATTAAATAGAATTTTTGCAAACACTAGAGAATTTATAAGTGTAATAGAAGAATTAAAAAGTAAAAAAGATAATATAAAAATATCAGATTTAATAAAAGAAACTTTAAATAAAACGGGATATACAAGAGCATTGGAGCTTGAAAACACTGTTGAAGCAGAAACGAGAATACAAAACTTAGATGAATTTTTGACAGTAGCAATTGAATTTGAAGAAGAATCAGCTGATAATTCACTTAGTGAATTTTTAGAAGGAATAACTTTAAGTTCAGATTTAGATGGAATGGAAGATTCAGAAGATTCTGTTACATTAATGACTTTACACAGTGCAAAAGGACTAGAATTTCCAGTTGTATTTTTAGTTGGAATGGAAGAAGGAATTTTTCCAGGATATAAATCTATTGGAGAGGAAAAAGAACTTGAAGAAGAAAGAAGACTTTGTTATGTTGGAATTACAAGAGCAAAAGAAAATTTGTTTTTAACTTGTAGTAGACAAAGAACAATATTTGGTTCTACAAGCTGTAATCCAGTATCAAGATTTGTTAAAGAAATTCCTTCAAATATGTTAGAAGGATATGAAGATATAGAAGATAAAAGACAAAATTTATATGATTCAGATAATGAATGGAGTTATGGGGAAAGAAGAAGACCTTCTTATTATTCAGACTATTCAAGAGAAGAATCTATTTCTACATATAAAGATATTGCAGCAGCATCTTCTAGAGGTACACAAACAACATATCAATTTAGAAGTGCAGAAAGCTTTTTAAATAGTTTAAATAAAAATAAATCAGAAGATATAGATTTATCAGTATATAAAGCAGGTGTAAGAGTATTACATAAAAAATTTGGAGAAGGCATTATTAATTCAGTAGAAAAAGAAGGAGAAGATTTAAAAGTAGATATAAATTTTGATAAAGTAGGGCACAAAAGGTTAATGGCTCGATTTGCAGGATTACAAATACTTGAATAAAAAAATAAAAAGAGTATTAAGGAACAATAATTTCCATTAATACTCTTTAATTTTGACAATTTTAAATTAAATAGATATAATAACTAATATAAGATATATCAAATAAAAAGGTATGTATATAATGGAATATAGAGAAGTTATAACTGCATATCAAAATAATAGTTTAGATATCTCTGATTTTAAATCAAAATTAGAAGAGGCTAAGCCTTTAAAAGGACGTCAAAAATACAGAGCTTTATCAATGTTGCAAGTAAGATTCTTTTCTAGTTTAGATATGCATAATATTTTATCTACACCAGAAACAGAAAGTAAATTTGATTCTTTTGCAAGAAATTGTAGCAGTCAGTTAAATTATTATTATTCTCTATTATTAGATTCAATAAAAAGTACAAAAGCTTGGAAATATGTTGGGCTTAATTCAAAAGCACCAAATGAAGAAATTTATAAAAAATTACCAATAAATAAAAAATTCGAACTTTTTTTAAATTTGAATAGAAAATATAGTGAATTTTTAGATATTCAACAAATAGCTGATATTAGATCAGCTTTAGGAAAAGATGATTTAGATGATGAAACTATAAGAAAAATACAATTTATTAGAATAATGTATGATGGAATAGAAAGTGATTTAGCTAAAAGCGAATTATACAATTTAAGTGCACATCCAAAGCTTGTTTCAGCTTTAGTGGAATATAGAAGTTCTAAGAAAAAGAAAAATGTTAAATTAGAAGATTTTATTAAGTCAAAAGGTAAAAAAGTAAGTAAATCTTATGAAGAAATAGAGAAATTATTTGAAATAGATGAGATAAAAGATATTTCAGAAGTATTAAGCTTAATTCAAGAAACTTTAAATATGCCACTTTCTGATATCATGCCAATACTTTCAGAAATTTCTGAAGGAGAAGCAGAGAAATATTATTTATCAAGTGAATATGCAGATTTTCAGAAATTGCAAGAAAAGTATCAGAGAATGGCAGAAATTAAAAGATTAGCTATACAAGAAGAAGAGGAAAAAAAACATAAAGAAGCAGAAGAAAAACGCAGAATAGAATTAGAAAATGAAAAAAGAAGAAGAGAAGCGGAAAAAAAAAGAATTGAAGAACGAGAAAAATATAAAAGAGATAGAACAGTAGAAATTCTAGATGGCGATTATACAAAAGAATTAGAAGGAAGAATAGATGAAATATCTAAAACTCCTTTAGCAAAAGAAATAGTTATACCAGTAGTATTTATGTGGTTGGAAAGAGAAGATAGAGATTATAGTCAAATTTCTAAATTCTTTGAAAGAATACGTACTGCAGAGATTAAATCAAAAGCTAGAGCAAGTTTGTATTTAATAACAAATGCTAGCAAAGAAGTTACTTTGCAAAGGTTTAATAAATTACGACAACTTGCTAAAGAAAAAGGAATGCCAAGAATGGTAGAAGGAGCATTAGGAGGATACGGTTCTTTTAGAATAGATGAAAATGGTAATATAGCAGATTTAGCAATAATGTCTGATGAAAATAAAAAAAGAATAAAATTGATTTTACAAGAATTTGGATATGATGCAGAGATAGAAGATACAGAGTATTTAAGATATCAAATTACTGATAAAAAAGATAAACATATAACACCACAATATATAGCATTTTTAAGAAATTCTTTAAAAGGAAGAACAGAACTTAAAAATCAACCAATAGAATTAATTTCTTATACAGAAGGAGATGCATCAGGGATAGATGTTTTGCTAGAAACACAACTAGATGCAGTACGCCAAATACCATCATATTATCAAACAAAATATTATATAAAAAAAGGTACTTCTATAACGGTACAAAAAAAGAACTTAAAAGAATATTTAGAAAATAGTTTAAAAAAGCAAAATGAACAACAACTTGAATAAAAAAATCACTTCAAAAATGAAGTGATTTTCTTTATTATTGATTATTCTTTTTAATATTTATTGGTTTTGGTATTATAAAGTTTATTTGATTTTCTTTTAATGCTACAACTGAAGTATCTCCTTTTCCAATAATTTGAGCTTCTATTGAATTAATAGGATTTTTTTCAAAAGGATTGAAAAAGAAATTTCGTACTGTGTCTAAAGTATTAAAAAGTGATGCTCTAATATTTCCCATATTCCACATATAAGAAATACTTTTATATGTTTTTTGAGGTTTTAATTCTGCCGCAGGAAGCAATTTTTGAGCTTTGCCATTTTTTATCTTATATATGAGATTTGCCCAAAAACTTATTTTTTTTACTACTTCAATTTCGTAATTTTTTATAGCAGATTCATCTTGAATGTTATTATTTTGATTTTTTAAATTAATATCATTCATAACCATCTCTCCCATATTAAATTTAAGTTTATTTTATACTAAAATTTAAAAAAAACAATAAATTTAAACAAAACTTAATCTAAATGTTACAATCTAACAAAAAAATTTGAAATATATATAAAAATACTGTATAATATTAAAGTCTTAAAAATGTTAGGAGGTTAAACAAATGCTTTTATCAAATGGTGTAACTTTAAGATTCGGAAAAAGAGTACTTTTTGAAGATGTTACAATTAAATTTACAAAAGGAAATTGTTATGGATTAATCGGTGCAAATGGTGCTGGAAAATCTACGTTTTTAAAAATATTATCAGGAGAAATTGAGCCTAATAAAGGTGAAGTTATTTTAGATAAAGGTGAAAGATTATCTGTGTTAAAACAAGATCACTATGCTTTTGAAGGATATACTGTTATTGATACTGTTATGATGGGAAATAGTGAACTTTATAGAATTATGAAAGAAAAAGATAGCATTTATAGTAAGCCAGATTTTTCTGAAGAAGATGGTATGAAAGCTGCAAAATTAGAAGAAAGATTTGCAGAATTAGATGGATGGAATGCTGAAACAGATAGTGCAAAACTTTTAAATGATTTAGGAATTGATAGTGATTTACATTATAAATATATGAGTGAAATAGAAGCAAAAGATAAAGTAAAAGTGCTTTTAGCACAAGCTTTATTTGGTAATCCAGATGTTCTTTTGTTAGACGAGCCTACTAATGACTTAGATATAAAAACAATAAATTGGTTACAAGACTTTTTAATAGATTTTGAAAATACTGTAATAGTTGTATCACACGATAGATATTTTTTAAATAAAGTTTGCACACATATTGCTGATGTAGATTTTGGAAAAATTAAAGTATATCCAGGAAATTATGATTTCTGGTATGAATCAAGTCAGCTTGCTCTAAAACAAATGAGAGAAGCAAATAAAAAGAAAGAAGAAAGAATAAAAGAATTACAAGAATTTATTGCTAGATTTAGTGCAAATGCTTCAAAATCAAAACAAGCAACATCTAGAAAAAAATCTTTGGAAAAAATAGAATTAGAAGAAATAAAACCTTCAAATAGAAAATATCCATATATAGATTTTAAACTAGATAGAGAGCAAGGAAAAGAAGTTTTAGAAGTAAAAAATATATCTAAAACTATAAATGGAGAAAAAATATTAGATAATATTAGTTTTACAGTAAAAAGAGAAGATAAAATAGCACTTTTATCAGATAATGAAATTGCTAAAACTGTATTATTTCAAATTATTGCAGGTGAAATAGAACCAGATGAAGGTGAACTTGTTTGGGGAACTACTATTACAAAAGATTATTTTCCAAAAGATAATAATTATTTATTTAATTCAGATTTAACATTAACAGATTGGCTTCGACAATATTCAAAAGATCCAGATGAAACTTATGTAAGAAGCTTTTTGGGAAGAATGCTTTTTTCTGGAGAAGAGGCATTAAAGAAAGTAAATGTTCTTTCAGGAGGAGAAAAAGTAAGATGTGTTTTGTCTAAATTAATGCTTTCAGGTGCTAACTTCTTAATTTTTGATGAACCAACAAATCATCTAGATATGGAGTCAATTACAGCTTTAAATGATGGAATGCAAAAATATAAAGGAATAATGATATTCACATCACATGACCACCAATTAACACAAACAGTTGCAAATAAAATTATAGATATAACAGGAAATAAAGTAATAGTTAGAGAATGTACTTATGATGAGTATTTAGAAGAACAAGACAGATAGAAAGAGGTAAAAAGTGAATAAAATATTTAATAAAATTGCTGAAGAGCTTAATATTAGAGAATCTCAAGTTGAGGCAACAGTAAAACTAATTGATGAAGGAAATACAATTCCTTTTATAGCACGTTATAGAAAAGAAGTTACAGGAAATTTAAGTGATGAAATATTAAGAGATTTAGGAGAAAGACTCACATATTTAAGAAATTTGGAAAACAGAAAAGAAGAAATAATAAGACTTATTGATGAGCAAGGAAAACTTACAGATGAATTAACAATTAAAATTGCAAGTACTATGGTTTTATCAGAACTTGAAGATATATATAGACCATTTAGACCTAAAAAAAGGACAAGAGCTACAATAGCTAAAGAGAAAGGATTAGAACCTTTAGCTAATATTATTTATTTACAACTAGAAAAAAGAAATTTATATGAAGTTGCAAAAGAGTATGTTAATGAAGAAAAAGGTGTAGCAAATGAAGAAGAAGCTTTACAAGGAGCATTAGATATAATTGCTGAAAATATTGCAGATGATGCTGATTATAGAAAAAAAATAAAATCATTATGTTTTAGAGAAGCAGTTATTACAAGTAAGGCAGTAGATGAAGATAAAAAATCTCCTTATGAAATGTATTATGATTTTAAAGAGGGAATTTTAAAAATACCAAGTCATAGAATTTTGGCTATAAATAGAGGAGAAAAAGAAGAGTTTTTAAAAGTAAAAATTGAAAAACCTGATGAAAAAATTTTAGATTATTTGAAAAAACAAATAATAAGAGATTATAAAAGTCAATTTAATGAACCACTTTCAAATGTTATAGAAGACTCATATAAAAGATTAATTGAACCATCAATTGAAAGAGAAATACGTGCAGATTTAACAGAACGTTCAGAAGAAAAAGCGATAAAAGTATTTGGTAAAAATGCAAAACAACTTTTATTACAACCACCAATTAAAGATATGACAGTTATGGGATTTGACCCTGCATATAGAACTGGTTGTAAAATAGCAATTATAGATAAAACCGGAAAACTTTTAGATACTACAACAGTTTATCCAACAGAACCACAAAACGATACGGAAGGTGCTAAAAATACATTAAAAGCACTTATTTTGAAATATAATGTAAATATGATAGCAATAGGAAATGGAACAGCATCTCGTGAATCTGAAACTTTTGTATCTAATATGATAAAAGAAATTACAGGAGATATTTATTATGCAATAGTTAGTGAAGCTGGTGCATCTGTATATTCAGCATCTAAACTTGCAACAGAAGAATATCCAGATATAAATGTTTCTTTAAGAGGAGCAATATCAATTGCTAGAAGACTTCAAGATCCACTTTCAGAGCTTGTAAAAATAGATCCAAAAGCAATAGGAGTTGGTCAATATCAACATGATGTAAATCAAAAAAAATTATCTGAAAGTTTAACAGGAGTTGTAGAAGATGCTGTTAATTCAGTAGGTGTTGATGTAAACACTGCTACACCATCACTACTTTCTTATGTATCTGGAATAAATGGTTCAATTGCTAAAAACATTGTTAAATATAGAGATGAAAATGGTGAAATAAAACAAAGAAAAGATTTACTTAAAGTTCCAAAATTAGGACCTACTGCATATAAACAGTGTGCTGGATTTATTAGGATATTTAATGGAAAAAATCCATTAGAAGTAACAGCAGTTCATCCAGAAAGTTATGATGTTGCAGAAAAGTTATTAACAAAATTAGGATATTCTGTGGAAAACTTAACTCAAAAAGATAAATTAGAAGATTTAAAAAATGATTTAAGTAAAGTAGATTGTGAAAAATTAGCAAGTGAATTAAATGTAGGAGCTCTTACTTTAAAAGATATTATAGAAGAGCTTTCAAAGCCAGGTAGAGATCCAAGAGAAGACTTACCAAAACCAATTTTGAGAAGTGATGTTTTGAAATTTGAAGATTTACAAGAAGGAATGGAACTTACTGGAACGGTTAGAAATGTTATCGATTTTGGTGCTTTTATAGATATTGGTGTTAAACATGATGGATTAGTTCATATTTCTGAAATGGCAGATAAATATGTGAGAAATCCATCAGAAATAGTATCAGTAGGAGACATAGTAAAAGTAAAAGTTATAGGAATAGATAGAGAAAAACAAAAAGTAAGTTTAAGTATGAAAGTAAAATAAAATAAAAAAATAGCTAAATTTTATAAGATTTGGCTATTTTTTATTTTATTGCTGAAAATAAGCAAGGTATAAAGAATTAATTGACTTTCTGACTAAAAGATAGTATAATAAACAACATGGCTAGGCTTTGCTCTAGCTAAATTCATCGAAGGGAGTGTTTTCATGAAACACGTCACAGCAGCACAGGTTAACCAGAACGACAACATGGAGGTAAGCGCTATGTATGAAGAAGATCGGAGAGCCGAAGAAGTAGCCGAGAGCATCACTCATGAGGAAGATCAGTGCTGGGAGGACTACTTGAAAGAGAGCGAGCATGAAGAGGAGCATTCTTCCGAGCTCGCCGTCGAGTATGATATCCAGCAGGAAGTCGATTCCGAGTGTGCGGACCCCTATGCCGACAGAATGAGCGGCAAGAACAAGAGGGCTAATCGCAGGAAGCAGGCTGCCCACCACAAGGCTAAACTCCGCAAAAAGGCCATCGTGGCCGATAAAAGTTACGTGAAGCGGGCCGAGAAGGATACCCAGGAGGGTAAACGTACCAAAGCATTCCATCACGGAATGGAAAAGGACGACTACCAGAGGGCGCACGAGATGTCTAAGGACTATATTCGTGCACGGAAGGCCATCTTCGAAGGAAAATCTCGTACGAGCCGTGCGAACAAGCTCTGGAAACTGGCAGGTGCCATGCATTTGTTGACGCCAGAATGTTCCAATTAAAAGAAAGCACTCGGTGACGAGGGTGTTAATCAAAAAATGCTGAATGAGTCACCAAACCCACAACAAACGGGCACTGCAAGAGCAGTGCCCGTGTCTATTTTTATAAAAATTTAAAATATTAAATTATATAGTTATAAGTTTTCCTGGTTCAGTTCTACTTGCAACATTTAATTTAATAGTATTTATATCTGAATTGTTAGTCATAAGTTCTTCAGCTACTGTTTTATAAGCAAGTTCTGGAAAGTTATTTTCTTTACTTAAATGTCCTAACATAACTTGTTTTAAATCTTTTTTCATTAAGAAGGAAATAGTTTTTCCAGCTTCTTCATTTGATAAATGGCCATAAGGCCCTTTAATTCTTTGCTTTAAAAGAAAAGGATATCTAGAAGCATTTAACATTTCAGGTTCATAATTTGATTCTAGTAATATAAAAGAACTATGTTCTAATTCTTGAAGTAGATTTGTATCAATATGACCTAAATCAGTAGCAATACTCAATTTTCTTTTTCCATTATGTATATTAAATCCGCAAGGATTTGCAGCATCATGTGGTATAGAAAAAGGATGAATATTTAAATCATTTAAAGAAAAATCTTCATTATTATTAAAGACATTTATATTTGAAGGAGAAATTTTTTGCTTTGTTTTCTCCATTGCATTCCAAGTTTCTAAATTAGCATAAACAGGAATATTAAATTTTTCAGATACCATTCCTAAACTTTGTATATGATCTGAATGTTCATGAGTAATTAAAATAGCATCAATTTCTTCTATTGATGAAGATATTGATGCTAAACCTTCACAAATTTTTTTGCAACTAGCTCCGCAGTCTATTAAAATTTTAGTGTTTTTTGAGCTTACAAATAAACAATTACCAGAACTTCCACTATACAAGCTACAAAATTTTAACATATTTTATTCTTAGCCCCTTGTTTTATTCTTCATTAATTCTTTCTATTTTAGCACCTAAGTTTCTAAATTTTTGTTCTATATTTTCATATCCACGATCTATATAATTTAAGTTATATATTTCAGTTTTTCCTTTTGCTACAATACCAGCAATTATAAGAGCTGCACCAGCTCTTAAGTCTGTTGCATATACTGGAGCTGCAACAAGTTCATTAACACCTTCAAAAATAGCTGTTTTTCCTTGAGCAGTGATTTTAGCACCCATTTTATTTAATTCTGCTGTATATTGAAATCTTGATTCCCAAATACTTTCATTTATAATGCTAGTTCCTTCTGAAAGAGAAAGAAGAACTCCCATTTGAGGTTGTAAATCAGTAGGAAATCCAGGATATGGAAGTGTTTTAATATTTGCTTTATGAGTTCTTTTTGAGTACCAAACTCTTAAATGATCTCCATTTGCATCTACATTTCCACCCATTTCTACTACTTTAGCTATTATTGATTCTAAGTGTTTTGTAATACAGTTTTTAATTATTATATCTCCTTTTGAAGCAATAGCAGCAAGCATAAAAGTACCAGCTTCAATTTGATCTGGAACTACTGAATATGTAGCATCTCCTTTTAATTCTTTTACACCATTTACTTTTATAACATCAGTTCCAGCACCTCTAATATCTGCACCCATTGTATTTAAAAAGTTAGCAACATCAACAATGTGTGGTTCTTTAGCAGCATTATCAATAACTGTAATACCTTCTGCTAAAACAGAAGCAAGCATTGCATTAATTGTTGCTCCAACAGAAACAACATCCATATATATAGAAGTACCTTTTAATTTTTTTGCTTTAGCTGTGATATTTCCATTTGAAACATCAACAGTAGCACCAAGTGCTTCAAAAGTTTTTATATGTTGGTCGATAGGTCTTGCACCTATATTACAACCACCTGGAATACCAACTTGTGCACTTTTTGTTCTTCCAAGTAGAGCGCCTAATAAATAATAAGAAGCTCTAAATTTTCTAGTTGTTTCTAAAGGTATTTTATTAGAATTTATGTTGCGAGTATCGACTGTTATTTCATGTTCATTGTTCCAAGTTACTTTGGCACCAATTTCTTTTAATATATCACAATATAATCTTACATCACTTATATTTGGTAAATTTTCTATTGTACAAATTCCATTTATTAATAAGGTAGCTGGTATTATTGCAACAGCGGCATTTTTAGCACCGCTTATTACTACTTCACCTTTTAGAGGTGTTTTTCCAGTAATAACTAATTTTTCCAAAATATATACCCCCAATATTTTGCTTTATATTATGAGCAAAAATTACTCACAAGGAAATATATCACAAAAATTAAAGATTTACAACACTTTTTTAAAAGATATAACTAAATCGAAAGATGATTGTAATATAAGGAAGAAATTCATTTATTTAGAGAACATTTCGACTAATTTAAATTTTAGTTTTACAGTTTGATTATCATTAGTAATAATATCAAATTCATCATCAGTTAAATTTTCATTTAAAGTTTCTTTTGAAGATTCATCTATTACACCTGAAGAAATATCAACAAAACAAAGTGGTGGGAAAAGAGAGCACCACCAATTATTTCCTTCGGCTTTGCCTATATTAATTTTTAATGCATCATAATATCCAGCAGGCAAAGAAATATTGCCATATTCTTTTGTTGGAAAATAAAAATTACCAATTTCTAAATTTACAGGATAATCATAACCTTCTGATTTTATTGTGTTTATTGCTATTTCTTTAAAATTTTCTAGATTGTCTATTGTAAGATTAATTGCATCACTTTTTTGTAATCCATCATAAGAAAGAGTTTCCATATATTTTAAAATTTCATTTCTAACTTTTAATTTTAATTTTTGATCTTCTTCTGAATTACTGTTTGCTAAAATATGAAGTCTAAAAAAATTATCTGAAATATCTGAAGAAACACTTTTTGCGTAAGATGAAATTGTAAAAAATAAAAAAGCTAAAAAAAGTAATACTAATAAAGCAAGTTGTTTTAAAGTTCTCATTAATATTCTCCTTTAAATTTAATTTAGTGAAATATTGTAGTTTTATAGAATTCTAACATATATAGAAAAATATAAATTAAATTCCACATTTATTATTTATTTGTAAGTATTTGCAAAAAAAGAAAAAAATATTCAAAAAAGTTGTCAACCAAAAATTAAAAAAAGAAAAATCGTTAATATTTAATTATGTAAGGGATTTGGTGTCGAAAAATAGAGTACGATTTAAATTGACCATGAAATTATGCAATGTTAAAATTATAATAATTTAAAAATATATGGAGGTCGATTAAATGGATAAGCAAAAGATTTGTAGCTTTTACATAAGTGAATTTCACTTATTAACAATTTTATTGCCATATATAAATGAAAAAATAATAGAGAAAAGAAAAATTGCAGTAATTTTACAAAAGGATATTTCTGAAAATGTTGAAAGTTATTTGAAAAATGTAAGAAATTTAAATTTAAACAATGAAAAAATTATAAATATTGGCTGGAAAAAAAGTAATGAGAAAAACATTGAAAATTTGGAAGGAAAAGATGTTGTAGTGATAGGAAATAAAGAATATATTGAAACAGTTAATGAACAAATAGAAAACATAGATGTAAAAGAAATTTTAAATTGTTATAAAGTAAATGAGATTGAAAGAATAGATAAAATATTATCAAATCATCAAAAAGTTTTAAATACTGAAGGCACAAGAGAATCAAAAAATTTTTCACAAAATGCACAAAAAAGAAAAACAATAAAAACACAAATTTAAAATATTATTGCTATATAAATTTTTGTCAATAGATAGATATTCGAAATAACAAGATGAAGAATCTTATATTAATAGCTTAGGTTGACGAAACAGTAAAAATGATGTAATATATACCAAAATGGAACTTCGAATATGTTTCTAATTTTGAAAGGAGTAAAAAACATAATGAAAGAAGAACTAGAAAAAGTAAAAAAGATTCTTAAAAAATATGGTCAAGAACATTTGCTTTTAAAATACAATGAAATGGATAAAGAGCACAAAGAAGAATTATTAAATCAAATAGAAACCATAGATTTTGAATTAATGAAAAGATTATACGAACAAGCTACAAAACCAGTTAAGTTAGAAAATGTTACAGTAGAACCAATTGAGCATGTTGACAAATCAAAACTAACAGTAGCTGAAAGAGAAATGTATGAAAAGAAAGGTATTGAAGCTATTAAATACAATAAATTTGCAGTTGTAACAATGGCTGGAGGGCAAGGTACAAGACTTGGTCACAAAGGACCAAAAGGTACATTCATATTTGATGAAAACAAATCTATTTTTGAAGCATTATGTGATACAATAAAAAATGCTTGGAGAGATTATGATACAGTTATTCCTTGGTATATAATGACAAGTAGAGAGAATAATGATGCAACAGTAGAATTTTTCGAACAAAATAATTATTTTGGATATCCTAAAGAAGCTATAAGATTTTTCAAACAAGATGAATTACCATTAGTTGCTTTAAATGGAAAAATTTTATTAGATGAAAACGGAATGGTTAAAAAAGCAGCAAATGGACATGGTGGAACTTTACAATCAATGGAAAAAAGTCATGTTATAGATGAAATGAAAAAAGCAGGAATTGAATGGGTATTCATAAATGGTGTTGATAATGTTTTAGTAAAACCAGTAGACCCATTATTAATAGGTATGTCTATACATAATAAAGTTTTAGGAGCAGTTAAATCAATAGAGAAAACAGACCCAAAAGAAAAAGTAGGTGTATTTTGTAGAAAAAATAAGAAAGTAGGAGTTATAGAATATACAGAAATTTCTGATGAAATGGCTAACTTAAGAGATGATGAAAGATCTTTAGTTTATGGTGATGCAAACGCAATATTCCACTTATACAATATTAAAGGATTAGAAAAAGTTAGTGAACTTAGTCTTCCATATCATACAGCAGTAAAGAAACAAACATATATGGATGAAAACGGAAAAATAATTGAAGGTGATAAACCAAATGCATATAAATTTGAAATGTTTATATTTGACTCTTATGAAATGTTTGATGATGTAGTTGTTTTAAGAGTTAAGAGAGAAGAAGAATTTGCTCCAATAAAGAATGCTCAAGGACAAGATAGTCCAGAAACAGCTAGAAAATTATATAGAGATTATATGAACAAAGTAGAGTATACAAAACGTTACAAAGAATGGTCAACAAGTCCAATTTTTGATGAAGACACAAGAAAAGAATTATTAACAATAGCAGGAAATGAAGAAGAAATAAAAGATAGATTTTATAAAGACCTAGAGTTTGGAACAGCTGGAATGAGAGGAGTTATTGGTAATGGTACAAATAGAATGAATATTTATACTGTTACAAAAGCTACTCAAGGTTTAGCAAATTATATTTTAAGAAAAGGAACAGAAAATAAAGGTGTAGTTATTGCTTATGATTCAAGAAATATGTCTCCTGAATTTAGCAAAGCTACGGCACTTTGCTTAAATGCAAATGGAATAAAAACATACATATTTGATTCTCTAAGACCAGTTCCAGAATTATCATTTGCAGTTAGAGAATTAGGATGCACAGCAGGAATTATGATTACAGCAAGTCATAATCCACCAGAATATAATGGTTATAAAGTATATTGGGATGATGGTGCACAAATAGTTGAACCACACGCATCTGAAATAATTGCTGAAGTAAATAAAGTAAAAGATTATTCATTAATAAGATCTATTACTTTAGAAGAATCTAAAAAATTAAGATTATATAATGTAATTGGTCCTGCAATGGATAAACTTTATTTAAAAGCTATAAAGAAACAAGTATTAAATCCAGAAGTTATAAAAGAAGTTGAAAAAGACTTAAAGATTGTTTATACACCACTTCATGGCACAGGAAATATTCCTGTTCAAACAGTATTAGCAGATTTAGGATTTTCTAATGTTTATGTAGTTCCAGAACAAGAATTACCAAATGGAAGTTTTCCAACAGTAGATTATCCAAATCCAGAAGATATTAAAGCTTTTGATCTAGCATTAAAACTTGCTGAAAAAGAAGATGCAGATGTTGTTTTAGCAACAGACCCAGATGCAGATAGATTAGGTGTTTTAGCAAAAGATAGCAAAACAGGAAAATACATGTCATTTACTGGAAATATGTCTGGATTATTAATTGCTGAGTACATATTATCACAGAAAAAAGCTAAAAAAATGTTACCTAAAAATGGTGCATTAATTTCAACAATAGTTTCTTCTAACTTAGCTATTGCAATAGCTAAAGAATATAAAATTGATTTTATAGAAGTTTTAACAGGATTTAAATATATTGGTGAACAAATTAGAAAATTTGAAGAAACAGGAAGTCATGAATATTTATTTGGATATGAAGAAAGTTATGGTTGCTTAGTAGGAACTCATGCAAGAGATAAAGATGCAATAACAGCAGTTATGATACTTTGCGAAGCAGCTGCATATTACAAAAAACAAGGATTAACTTTATGGGATCAAATGATTAAAATTTATGAAAAATACGGATTCTATAAAGAAGGAATTTCTACAATTACATTAAAAGGTGCTGATGGAGCTGTAAAAATGAAAGAGCTTCTAGATTCTATAAGAAAGAATCCACCAAAACAAATTGGAGGATATAAAGTAACTAGAATAAGAGATTATAAATCAGGAGAAATTTTAGATCTAAAAACTGGAAAGAAATCAAAAACAGATTTACCAACATCAAATGTTTTATATTATGATTTAGAAGATGTAGCTTGGTGTTGTGTAAGACCATCAGGAACAGAGCCAAAAGTTAAGTTCTATATGGGAGTTAAAGGAAATTCATTAGATGATGCAGAAAAGAAATTAGATAAAGTTAAAAAATCTATGATGAGTTTAGCTGAAAAATAAAAGTTTCTTAAAATTATATGAACTCAAATTATTAAATGAAAGTTTAGTAATTTGAGTTTCTTTTTTTTGTAATTTACATATAAATTGTAATACTTTTATATTGAATTAAATGAAATAAAAATATATAATTTATATAGATGTTATATTTTAGGAAGAAAAAATGAGTAAAGACGATAGAGTAGTAATTTTTGATACTGGTATCGATAGAATAACAAGAGAAAAATTAACCAGTATAATATTAAGGAACACTACTATAAGTGAAAGCAGTTTTCCAAAACTTAGATATGCATTAAGAACAAACCCTCAATTAAAAAGAATTGAGGTTATTTGTATTGAAGAAAATAAAGAAACATTAGATAAATTTTTTGGTATTTTTAGAGATGAGAACGGAAATATTGCCATTGATTTAAATAAAATTGTGTTAAGAGGAGAACTTAAATCATTAGATAATGACTTTTTCACATTGGTAAGAAATATAGAAATAGAAGATTATGATATAAAAGAATGGGATAAAATCCAAGAAAAATTTCCAAGTTTAAAAAATGTTATTTATACTGGAATAATCTCTGAAAATGATTTAGGAAAAGATTTAACAAAATTATTTTCATTGTCAAAATATATGGATGTCGTAAAATTAGATTTTCCACGCACAGATACTAGCGTTAGAGACTTTATAAAAGAAAATAATCTATTTGGATATATATTATCTGCAGATGGAAAATCATTAATTAATTTAGCTAGAATTAGAAATAGAAGAATAGATGTCCCAGAATTAAAAATTAATTTAAGTGATTTAACAAAAATAAAACCTTATCAATTAAAAAATACAGAAGTTACAGTAGTTATAGATGATGCATCACAATTATCAAGAGAAAAATTGGAAGAATATAAACATCAAGGTTATAAAATTAAAAAAATAGAAATCTTTTCGAAAGAAAATAATAAGTCTCAAAATCAACCTTATGATCTTAGAACATATATACAAATAAGAGAAAGATTAGAAGAATTAGTAGAAGGTATACCACTACACATATCACAGAAAGAAAGATTTGCAGAAGTATATAAAAGAATTTGTCAAAGTATAGTTTATGATACACCAGCAGTATATCCTGAAACTGCCACAGAAAAACAATATTCTGTAAATGAATCTTCAAATTGCAGAAATTTAAAAAATGGATTATTAAAAGGAAAATGTGTATGTGCAGGATATGCAGACATATTAAGAAATGCATTAGCTATGGTTGGAATAGAAGCAAAATATATTTCAGGTGATGTAATAGATGAAGTAATTTCAGCTAAAGACTTTGATAAACGTAAATTTAAGAAAGATGTTAATTTTGAAAAAATAGGAGATAAAGTTTTTATTTTAGGCAGTCATGCATGGAATAAAGTTAAATTAGATGATAAGTGGTACAATGTAGATGTTACTTGGGATGCTGTTAAAGTAAGGTCAGGAATGAATCCTACATATTGTTTAAGAACAGATGAAGAAATTCAAAAGAAAGAAAAGAAAATAAAATTTAAAGGTCCTGAATGTGTAACAAAAGTGGACAGAGAAGAAATAGCAGAAATGTTTAATATAAGCCATTTCCGTATTGGAAAAGTAGAAATACCAAATATGAGAGATGTAAAAGGAGTTTTACGATATACAAGAGAAGACTTAGCAGATTTTGGAAGCAGTATAAAAAGAAAATTTCTTAAATTTAAAGAAAGAATGCAAAATATATTTAAAAGAGAAAAGAATCTGCTTTTAGATGAATCTGATGAAGAATATGATGAATATTATGATGATCAATATGATTCTGATGATGATCAAATTGATGATACTGCTGAACAAGAAGATGGTACTTCAAGAAGTAGTACTCAAGAAAACAGTTGGGATTTAAGTAATTGGAAGATAGATAGAACAGAATTTTCTAAAGAAACAGATAAAATTGCGAGAAGAACTAATGATGGAAGAAGAGAAAGTGATAGAGAGGATGAGATTAAATGAAATTAAAAGATAAAAAGTTAGAAAAGATTCTTGCATACAAAGTTGGAAAGTTTTCTGGTGAAGAAATTTCAGAAAAAGAATTAAGTAGCATTGAAGAAGTAAATATCAGTAATAGAAACTTTTCTGGTGAAGATATTGGAGTTAGCTTACAAGAATTAGCATTATGCCCTGGTATAAGAAATATGAGCCTTCAATATTTTACAATAGATGATAACATAGTAGATATACTTAATGGATTTGAATTTTTAGATACAGTTCAATTATCTTCTTGTAAATTTATTGCTAAAAAGAAATTAAAAAATCCTTCAATAAAATGTCTAACATTAAATTGTTGTGACATTGGAGATTATGATTTAATATCAGCACCAAGTGTGTTAAGAGTTATAGGACAAGAAGACTTTAGATTTGATGAGTTAGAAGGAAGAAATAATATAGAAAAATTATATATTCAAGCAAGTACGGTAAAAGGTTTTTCAAGCATAACAGACTGTAATAAATTAGAAACCTTAAATTTAGATGGCTCTAAAGTTGATGATTCTACTACTTTAGAAGAATTAAAGAAAAGAATTCAAGTTTCACAATTAGATGAATATATGCCAATGAGATAATATAAAATAAAAAGACACATAATTAAAACTTATGATACAATGTTGGTGTCGAATCAAACATTGAAAGATGGTTTAATAAAAAAGGTTGAAATAGCAGAACTTTTAGATAGAACAGAAAAAAAATATTATTTTTAAAAAATGTGTTGACAAGTACTAAAAAATAGTGTAATATATTAAGGCAGTTATATTTTAAGAAAATACAAAAAATATGGGCTATTAGCTCAGGTGGTAGAGCACTTGACTTTTAATCAAGTTGTCCCGCGTTCGAGTCGCGGATAGCTCACCAAAAGAATATCTTTTTTAAGATATTCTTTTATATATGGCCCCTTGGTCAAGCGGTTAAGACATCGCCCTTTCACGGCGGAGACATGGGTTCGATTCCCGTAGGGGTCACCATTTATTTTATGAATGGATGCCGCTTTAGCTCAGTTGGTAGAGCAACTGACTTGTAATCAGTAGGTCGTCAGTTCGAGTCTGACTAGCGGCTCCAAAAAAATCGAGTAAAATCTTTAAACATAAGATTTACTCGATTTTTTGTTTTTTATAATACAAATATAAAATTCAAGAAGGCTTAAATCAAATAAGATATACAATTAATTTAAGTGAGATTTAAATAATTTAAAACAAAAAACAAACCCCCTCGATAACGTTCGCAGGGGGTTATTGCACATAAGCTGTGCAGTTGGATACGAGTAAGCACCTTAGAATTTACTATTGGTTACTAGTTACTGTTCTGCTGTTGATTTTCACTCTCTCGAGCCAAATTGAAAAACTTGGATAAAGATTATTATACCCGCAGCGATCGCTGAGACAATTTTCGAAACGTAGAGCTTAGAAATTTCTGCTACGAAAAGTTCGATTTGGTTTGCAAAGATCGTCAAGCCTAGAACAAGCAGACATGCAACACCAAGATACACATAGGGTTTTTTTCCAGTAGTACATGCAAATATGAGGCAGAAAATCGCCACCATAAGCAGGAGAACAGTTAAGATCCACGAATACTTCAGATTGTTGAAATAAGTGGTCCATTCGCAAATCTTTTTAGCAATATCCATTCCCAAAGTAAGCAGTACGATGACTGCTGCAAGCACGATAGTTACATTTTTAAGCAATTTATTTGACATAGGGTCTCCTTTCTCGTGCTTACTCAATCTGATAAATTTATTATAACATATTATGTTAACGAAAGTCAATAAATGTTATATTTTTTAAGATTATTGTATTTAGATAAGTTAAATATTAATTAATAATTTCATCATTTATTGACATTAATCTTTCTTGATTTTATAATATTAATGAAATAAAAAAAGGAGAACCTTATGAAAATAAAAAAAATAGAGTTTATTACACCAGAAAAAGTATTAGATAAATTTTTAGATTGGTTTGATAAAAATAAAAGATTAGCTTTTATTCTTACACTTTTAATAGGAATTATTGCTCATATAACAATGATAACAGAAACTATTATGAGTCAAGATGGATTATGGAATTCAATGGATTATTCAAGACCAGGTGCTTGGGAAAAAACATTGGGAAGATGGGGAATAGAAATAATAGAAAGATTTAATTATTTTATATCTATACCAACAGTTTCTACAATATCATGTATATTAATATTAGCAATTACAGCGGTTTTAATAGTAGATTTATTTGATTTAAAAAGTAAAGTGTCAATTATTTTTACATCACTTATAATGATTTTAACTCCAACACTTACTGTTACATTAATATACATATATACATCTTTTGCATATTGTTTTAATTTTTTAATTTCAACTTTAGTAATTTGGTTTATTTATAAATTTAAACATAAAAAGTTAGGTTTAATATTAGCATCACTATGTTTTATGTTTTCATTAAGTATATATCAAAGTTATATAGGTATCAGCATAGGACTATGTGTTATGATAAGTATAATAGACTTGCTTAAAGGTGAAAAAACAATAAAAGAAATATTATTAAACATTTTAAAAACTGTTTGCTGTGTAATTATAGGAGGAATATTATATTATATTGCAACAATAGTAATATTAAAATTTTCTAATTTAGAATTATCAAGTTATAAAGGAGCTAATAATATATCTATTTTAGGAATATTAGTAGGACTAAAAACAACAATATTCCAAACATATACAGATTTCTTTTCATTCTTCTTAAAAGATACAATAGTTTATAATAGTAATTATAGAAGAGAAGTTATGTATGCAGTATTTTTCGTAGTATTTGCAGTAGCAACAATTATTTCATTAATAAGTATAAAAGAAGAAAATAAAAAAATAAAAATAAGTAAAATACTACTTGCTACATTATTTATATTAGTTATACCGATAGCACTAAATATTATTGATATTTTAGTAGTAGGGACAAAAATGTATACACTTACAACAGCACAAATGATTTTAATAATTCCTTTCGCATTTGCAATATTTGAACTTATAAATAAAGGAATTATATTAAAGTGGATAGCAATAATTTCTTGTGTTGGAATAATGGGAACTTATTATATTGCAACTAATACTTCTTATGCTACTTTAAAAATGACATATAATCAAGCATATTCAACGACTATGAGAATAATAGATAGAATTGAGAATACAGAAGGTTATTATAATGGATGCAAAATCGTTTTTGGAGGAATTGTTGGAAATGATAATTATCCAAGAACATCTGCTTTATATAATTATGTTGTGGATCCAACTTTTAGAACACCAGTATTTCATGGAACATATAATGGTTCAATTGAAACATGGCTTAAATTTATAAAAGTATTTTATGGTCTAGACATTCCAGTAGTATCACCTGAAACTTATGCAGAAGTTGTTACAAGTGATGAATTTAAAGAAATGACCATTTTTCCAGATAAAGACTCAGTAAAAATGATAAATGGAAATATAGTTGTAAAATTTATGGAAGAACCATGGTTACCATTTTAGAAAGGAAATATTATGAATAAAGTTGTTATAGTAACTGGTGCAAGCCGAGGAATAGGAAGAAATATAGCTTATAATTTAGCATTAAATGGATATAGTGTAATAGCAAATTATAATAATTCTGAACAAGAAGCGATAAAACTTAAAGAAGAATTAAATAATCAAGGAATAGAAATAGATATATTTAAAGCAAATGTATCAAAAAGAAGTGATGTTCAAAGATTAGTAAACTTTGTTATTGAAAAATATAGAAAAATAGATGTATTAATAAATAATGCGGGAATAGCACAATCAAAATTATTCACAGATATAACAGATGAAGATTTTGAACAAATGCTAAAAAATAACTTATATTCTGCTTTTTATGCATCACAAGAAGTTGCAAGATATATGATAAGAGAACATAATGGAAGTATAATAAACATATCTTCTATGTATGGAAAAATAGGAGCATCTTGTGAAGTTCATTATTCAATCTCAAAAGCAGGTATAGATGGTATGACTAAAGCTTTAGCAAAAGAGTTAGGGCCATCAAATATAAGAGTTAATTCAATAGCTCCTGGTGCTATTGATACAGATATGAATAGATTTTTAACAGATGAAGATTGGAAACAAATTGTTGAAGAAACACCACTTATGAAAAAAGGGTATCCAATAGATATAACAAGATGTGTAAAATGGCTTATAGAAGATGAATTTACAACAGGTCAAGTAATTTCTGTGGATGGTGGAATGGTAATGTAAAAAAAGTGAACTTATTTTTAAGTTCACTTTTTAGTTATTATTATTTAATTTTTTCTTATAATTTCCAGTTATTAATCTTGGTATATAAGTTAATATTTTGTATATAGCAAGTTTTACTTTTTTAGACCATATATAAGTTTTACGAAGTCTTCTAATTGAATTTCCATTATTTACAACAACAAGCGAAGTTTCAGGACTTTCAATTTCAAATGTGTAATTTTCTCCTTCGTTATTATCCCATTCATTATTTTCATTTCTTATGCAAAAATTAAAAGAACCTTTATCTAATAATTCTATTTCAATTTGAAAACCAAGTTCTGTTTTTTCCATCTCTGTTTCAACTAAATTTTCCCAATCTTTTCCAAAACCATATCTAATAAAGGCTTTTTTTGATTCATTTTGAAAAAATAGCCCTGTATAAGAAATTTTTACGCTGTTACCAGCAATTAATCTATCTGTATTAAAGAATATATTTTTAACTAGTTCCATAAAATTCTCCTGTTTGTGAGTAACTAAAAATATTATAGTATTAACAATGTGTTTATTCAAGTAAAGTTTTCTAATATTATCAAAATTTAACAATATTGTAATATTAAATATAAACACGTCCTATTATTTGGAATTGATTACGAGAATTAATAGTAATATCTTTAAAATCTTTATTATCAGCTCTTAAAATAAAAGTATCATTTTTATATAAAAGTCTTCTAATGACATATTGGTCATTAACTTTAAAAAGACCAATAGCACGATTATCTATAAGTCCATCTATTTCTACAAATGCATAAGATCCTTCTTTTATAATTGGAGCCATTGCAGAATCAGGAACTTTATAAGCAAAAGAGGCATTAGAAAAATCTGATGGGCAGTTAATGTAATCATCGAAATTTGAAATAGCTGGTACTTTATTATATGAAATATGATCTATATATCCATATTCTAATTGTTCATCTGAAAGTGTTTTATCATAAGTGTACATTAATTGTTGATATGGTACATTTAGAGCATTACAAATTGATTTCAATGCTTTATGACTAGGATTACGCTCACCTTTTTCTATATGAGTTAAATGGCCAATGTTGATATCAGTTTGATTAGCTAATTCTGTTTTAGTAATTCCCTTTTCTTTTCTTAATTTTGAAATTACATTTCCAATCATTTTATTAACCCCTTTCATAATTTTATAATATAAATTAATTTGATGAATAAAATAAAATAGTATTTTATACTGACATTATATATATAATTTTTTTTATTGTCTAGTAGGAAAAATGTTGATAAATAAAAAAACTTATGCTAATATATAAAAGTGAACATGTATCAGAAAGGAAGGTACTTAAAATGTCTGCTGCTAAGAAGAAAAAAAAGAATACAAAGAACACGAAGAAAAAACAAACACAAAAAGTAGAGAAAAAGAATTTAGAAGTAAAAAATGAAGAAGAGAAAAAAGAAGAAGATTTGAAAAAAACTCAAGAAACTTCTTCAGAAGTACCAAAAAAGAAGAAGAAAAAATCTCAAACAAAAAAAGAAAATAAAACAGTAGAGAATGAAAAAGATAAAACTTCTAATAAATCACAAGATAGTGTTCAAAAAGATGAAGATTCTGCTAAAGAAACTGAAAAGAAAAATAGTGGAAAGAAAAAAAGCAAATCAAAGGAAAAAGAAGAATTATCTCAAGAAGAAAAAAAGCCGGAAGAAATTAAAGAAGAACAAGTAAAAGAAGAAAGCGAAAAAGAAGAAAAAAGCAATTCAGAAGAAAAAGACAAAAAAAATGACATACCAAAATATGTACAAGAAATGCTTAAAAATAAAAAAATAAAAATGTACATATTTATAGCAATAGTTGTATTAATTCTTTTACTAGTTGCATTTTCAACATTTTTTGCACTATTTAATTTGACTAATACAAATATAGTAAGCGGTGTTTCTATTAAAGGAATAGATGTCTCAAAATTAAGTAGTGAAGATGCAAAAAATAAAATAAATGATGCAACTAATAAAGAACTTATACCAGAAATAATTTTGAAATATGGAGAATATACAAAATCAATTAATGCAGAGCAGATAGAATATAAATACAAAATAGATGATGCTGTAAAAAAAGCTTATGATGTTGGAAGAGATTCTGGAGTTGTAATAAATAATTATAGTTTAATTTTTACATCATTATTTGGTAAAAATGTAAAAATAGAATATACATACAATGAAGATTTATTAAATCAATTTATAGACGGAGTATCAGCAGAAATTCCGGGAGTTGTTGTAGAACCATCATATTATATTGAAGAGGCAAAGTTAATAATTAATAGGGGAACCGATGGAATACAAGTAAAGAAAGATGAACTTAAAAAACAAATTTTAGAAAAAATATATAAAAGAGAATTTGAAAATATAACAGATGAATATAAGCAAGAAATAGATATACCAACGGAACAAGCAAAAGCAAGTAATATTGATATGGATAAAATTTATTCTGAAATTCATACAGAACCAAAAGATGCATATTTTGAAATGAATCCTTATAAAATTTATCCAGAAGTTGATGGTGTGGATTTAAAAGTTTCTGTTGAAGAGGCTAAAAATATAATTTCATCAGAAGAAAAGCAAGAATATAGTTTAGATTTAAATATAACAAAACCAGCCAAAACTATTAATGATTTAGGAACAGAGGCTTTTCCATATTTAGTATCTTCATTTAGTACTAGATATGATGCAAGTAATACAAATAGAAGTACAAATCTAGCAATTGCTGCTAATAAAATAAATGGAAAAGTACTTATGCCTGGCGAAGAATTTTCTTATAATCAAGTAGTAGGAAAAAGAACTGTTGAAGAAGGATATAGAGATGCAGCTATATATCAAGATGGAAAAGTAGTTGATGGTTTAGCAGGAGGTATTTGCCAAATATCTTCAACACTATATAATGCTGTATTATTAGCAAATTTGGAAGTAACAGAAAGAATGAATCATTCATATACAACTTCGTATGTTGCAGCAGGAAGAGATGCTACTGTTGTATGGGGAACAAAAGATTTCAAATTTAAAAATTCAAGAACATATCCAATTAAAATAGAAGCATCTGTAAAAAACGGTGTTGCAGAATTTAAAATACATGGTGTACAAGAAGAAAAAGAATACGAAATAAGAATATTACCAGTTACAACAGGTTCAATACCATATTCAACTTCTTATGTTCAAGATCCAACTTTAGCACCAGGACAACAAGTTGTTTCTCAAGCAGGTCATAGTGGTCTTAAAGTAACAACATATAAAGAAGTTAGATATAATGGAGAAGTAATTTCAAAAGATATTATATCAAATGATACTTATAGACCTATGCAAACAGTAATTAGAGTGGGACCGGCAGTTCCAGTACAATAAAAAAAAGAGGGTTTAAAAAAACCCCCTTTTATTTTTTTATTCAACTGTATTTTCATTTAATGAAGAGTTTACTGGATTATTGTTTGTTGGTTGTGTTGAAATTCTACCACTTAAATCTTCATAGAAACTTATTGTAGTAAATGATACATATAAAGATAATAATAAGTAACCTACTAATACTAATATTATACCAATTATAGGAATAATAGATAATAATGCAATTAATAAGAACCAACCAATGAAAGATAGAACTAATTTTACATATTTTCCTTTATTTCCTTTCATTAGCTCTTCACTTTTTTCAACAATTTCTTTTCCAGTTAATTCAAGATTATCGAAAAGAACATATTGTGAAAGTGTGTAAGATAATGCTTTTATTATGTAATAAACAAATGATGCAACAAATAAAATTATTGCAATAAGTTGTAAAGCTCCAAATCCTGAAGATGCAGTAGATGATGAATCAAGTACTATTTTTGAAGATATATTAGCAGCAACAGCAAATACTAAAATAACACTTGTTACTACCATTAATACTATTGGTAAAATCATCTTTAAAAATGTTCTTCCTACAACTTTCCAAGTATTATAGAAATTCTCGAATCCTGTTGTAGCAAAATCAAATACTTTTACATCTTCGCCACGATGGATTCTAATCATAGATGCTAAAAAACCAAAAGAAAGTGGTACAGTAATAATATCTACTACTAAGGTAAAAATTGTAGAAAATATATTGTTGCCTAAAAAACTACCAATAAATCCTAATACCAAAAAGAAAAGTGAATAAACTAAAAGAATGCATATTAATTTACCAATTTTACCTTTTAATTTGGATTTTGCATCTAATTTTAATTCAGATATTGTCATATTATTTTCCTCCCCAAAAAATATATATGTATATTATATATATTTAAAATTTAAAAATCAATATTTTAAAAATTATGAAAAATAATTGTTACATAAAATGAATAAAAAAGAAAAAAATGGAAATACATATTTTTGAAGAGGGAAAAAGTATGTATTATGAAACCAAAAAGGAAAGACGAACTGATAAACTTATTTTAGTAATGTTTATGATTACAGTAATTTTATTATTAAGTATTTTGATAATAAAGTTAAATGATAATACTTATAGCAAAGTAGATACAAATTATAATATAGATAAATTATCAACAAATCTTGAAGAAAATGTTGATAACATAGAAGAGAAAACAATAGATTCTGTAATTAAAAGTATAGTTGGTATTTCAAAATTAGAGCAAACTGGAAATTCTATTTTTTTGGAAAATTCTCAAGAAAAGTTAGGATTAGGTAGTGGTGTAATAATTAGTAGCAATGGATATATATTAACAAATCAACATGTAGCAGGAAATAAATATAGTAATTGTTTTGTAACTATTGAAGATGGAACAACGTATAATGGAAATGTAGTATGGGCAGATAACAATATAGATTTAGCTATTGTAAAAATATTGTCTAATAATTTAGATTATATAGAGCTTGCGGATTCTGATAATATAAATTTAGCAGATGAAGTATACGCAATTGGAAATCCAATTGGATTAGAATTTCAAAGAACTGTTACAAAAGGAATAATAAGTGGAATTAATAGAACAATAAAGGTGGATAATGAAAATTATATGGAAGACTTAATTCAAACAGATGCAACAATAAACGAAGGAAATAGTGGAGGAGCACTTATAAATAAAAAAGGTGAACTTATAGGAATAAATACTGTTAAAATAAGTGATGCAGAAGGAATAGGTTTTGCTGTTCCAATAAATATTATAAAACCAATATTAGAAAAATTAAATACGACTGGAAAATTTGAAGAGGCTTATTTAGGAATATATGGATATGATAAAGAAGTAATTCCTTATTTAGAATCAAATTTAAATATTGATAGTGGTGTTTTTATTGCAACTATTTTAAAAGATGGTGCATTATTTAATAAAGGAATAATTGTTGGAGATATAATTACAAAAATAGATGGAAATGAAATAAATAAAATGAATGACTTAAAAAAATATATTTATACAAAAAATCCAAAAGAAAAAGTTAAATTAACTATTAGAAGGAAAGATAAAGAATTTGAAACAGAAATAATTTTAGGATATAAGCAATAAAATTATGTAGATAAGTTTTTTAGAAAAAAAGTAAACACTCTCAATTACTATATTGAAAAGTGTTTACTTTTTATAATTTATTTAACATTTATTCCTTTTCTTCTTCTACCATATTCCAAAGCATTCCATCTTTTAAAGATGAACTATTTCCACCTAAAATATCTACTAATTTGTAAGCAAAAAGTAGAGCAGTAGCAGGACCACGACTTGTTATTAAATTTCCATCAACAACAACTAATTCATCTACATAATTTGAATCTTCTAGAAGATTTTCAAAATCTTCTCCAGGATAAGAAGTTATATATCTATCTTTTTCTATACCTGCAGAACTTAAAACCATTGCAGGAGCTGCACAAATTGCTCCAATATATTTATTTTCCATTTTATTAAATTTTCTAATTGTTTCTAAAACTTTCTGATTTTCAGATAGATATTTTGCTCCTGGTAAACCACCTGGACAAACAATCATATCATAGTTTTCAATATCATCTGTTAATAATTTATCTGCTTTGACTGGAATTTTATGAGCACCAATAACTATTTCTTCTGAAATACTTACTGTATCACAAAAAATATTTGCTCTTCTCAAAACATCAACAACTGTTAAGGCTTCTATTTCTTCAAAACCATCTGCTAATAAAATAGCTACTTTTTTCATAAGATACCTCCTAAAAATTATTAATTACAAAAATATTATAACACTTTTACAAGATTTTGAATATAAAATTATTCGACAAAATATATTGTTTTTCTATGTAAAATGTTATATAAAAAATATATAGATTATTCTTTTTAAGGAGGTTTTTATGTTAAAAGAATTTAAAGAATTTGCTACAAGAGGAAATATAATGGATTTAGCAGTAGGTGTTGTAATAGGTGGAGCTTTTCAATCAATAATTAATTCATTAGTATCAGATATTATAATGCCAGCAGTTTCTATCATTACAGGAAAAGTTGATTTTTCAGATATGGTATTTACAGTAGGAAATGCTTCAATAAAATATGGAAATTTTATAACAGCTGTTGTTAATTTTCTAATTATTGCATTTTCAATTTTTCTTGTTATTACATATTTAAATAAATTGAATAAAAAAATGGAAGCAATTAATTTAGGACAAATAGAAAAAATAAATAAAAAGTTAGGGAAAAAAGAAAAACCAACACCAGAACCAACTGTTAAAGTTTGCCCATATTGTTTTACTGAAATAAGTTATAAAGCTACAAGATGTCCACATTGTACATCAGAATTGGAAAAAACAAAGGAAGATGTAAAATAGTTTTTATAAAGGAGAGTTAGATTTATGAATAATGTAATTGAAAATATAATTACTAGAAGAAGTGTAAGAAAATATAAAAGCGATATGATTCCTAAAAATATATTAGAAGAAATTGTAAAAGCTGGAATGTATGCTCCTACTGGTATGAATATGCAATCGCCAATTATTATTGCAGTTACAAATAAAGAAGTAAGAGATAATCTATCAAAATTAAATGCTAAAATTATGGGGAAAGAAGGAATAGATCCTTTTTATGGAGCACCAGTTGTACTAATAGTTTTAGTTGATAAAAATTGTGCTACATCTGTTTATGATGGAAGTTTAGTTATGGGAAATTTAATGAATGCTGCTCATTCTTTAGGTATTGGAAGTTGCTGGATTCATAGAGCTAAAGAAGAATTCGAAACAGAAGAAGGAAAAGATTTATTAAAATCTTTAGGAATAGAAGAAAATTATGAGGGAGTAGGACATTGTATATTAGGATATGCTGATGGAGAAGAGCCACAAGCTAAACCAAGAAAAGAAAAATATGTATATTATTTAGATTAATGCAAAGGCTTCACATTTGATTTATTTAAAGGTGAAGCTTTTTCTTATAAAAATAAAGGAGCTAAACATGGAAAATAAAATAGAACAATTTAAGAAAATGATAGATGAAAGTAATAATATAGTTTTCTTTGGAGGAGCAGGAGTTTCTACTGAAAGTGGAATACCAGATTTTAGAAGTAAAGATGGACTTTATAATCAAAAATATGATTACCCACCAGAAGAAATATTGAGTCATACTTTTTTTGTTAATCATACAGAAGAATTTTATAAATTTTATAAAGATAAACTAAATTCACTAAAATATGAACCAAACATAACACATAAAAAATTAACTGAACTTGAAAATAAGGGAAAATTAAAAGCGATAATAACACAGAATATAGATGGGCTTCATCAAAAAGCTGGTTCTAAAAATGTTTTCGAATTACATCGGAAGTGTACTTAGAAATTATTGTATAAATTGTAAAAAATTTTATGATGCAAACTATGTTTTTGAAAGTAAAGGAATACCAAAATGCTATTGTGGCGGAATAATAAAACCAGATGTGGTATTATATGAAGAAGGACTTAACGATTCTATTTTAACAAATTCAATAAATGCTATAATAAATGCGGATATGTTAATTGTAGCAGGAACTTCTCTTACAGTATATCCAGCAAGTGGTTTAATAAATTACTATTTAGGGAATAAATTAGTTCTAATAAATAGAGATGCAACATCATTTGATTACAAAGCAAATTTAGTTATAAATGAAAGTTTAGGAAATGTATTTGAAAATATTTAAACATAGAGATGGAGGAGTTTAAATAATTTTTACAGCAAAACTTAAAAATGAAGAAATTATAGAATTATTTGATAAAGAAGTAAAATTAACAGTAGAAAAAAATAAAAAAATGGTTAATATTATAATAAATAATCCTGTTGATGAAATTAGTATAAGATATTATCTCAATAACATAAATAAAAATCTATTTATAGAGTTAAATAATAATGAAAAAATATCATTGATAAATTTTTCATATTTTACAGAAATAAAAGAGCTCCAAATATAAATTTCTACTGTTGTAGATCAACAAGAGATTTTAAAAGCTCTAAAGTTTAATACCTTATATAAATTTCTACTGTTGTAGATAAAAAAGAGTGGACTAATTTTAGTTCGTTTAATACCTTATATAAATTTTACTTGTATTTTAATATTTACATAATTTAAAGGAAAAGACGCTTTTTGAAAAATAACTTGTAACATTGAATAATTTTGAATAAAAATAAAAACCGTTGAAATGTAGTTATTTCAATGGTTTCTTTTTAATACATAATTTTTTCTATATTTTATTATAATTATTGGTTTTATTTTAAATAATTTTGTTTTGCAAAGGTACAATTAACTTCTCTTATTTTCGCAATTGTATAAATGATAAATTTAGTTATTATTTGTATTTGTTTCAAGAGCTTCTGTATTATTTTCAATATTAGTAATAATATTTTCTAAAGCTCTTTTTCTACTTATACTATCCTCTATATGAATTGATTTGGAAAATTTTAAAAAATCCTTTATAGAAGGAATCTCATTGTTAAAATTTTTAATGTATATAGGCTCATAAATTAATTTATCAAAAATATATTTAAAATTCATTAATTCTAAAGCAGTATCATTTTTAGATTTTAACCTATTTATAAGATTTTCCATATTAATGTTACAAAAAAATCCATTATTAACAATAAAGTCTAACAAGTTATTTGTATTGTTTTTTATCTCTTCAAAAAGTATTTTAAAATTTCCATTGTTTATTAATGAATCTATTCTTGTAAATCTAGCTTTTGCATAATATATTTTTAAATCATTGGAAATTTTAAAATATTGTTCTTTTATATCTTCAGAAGTAGATGCAAATAATTCCATATCACTATTAAATTGTATTTTATTATTATTTACATCAAAAGTAATAATTTCTTTAAAATAATCCAAGTATTCATTAATATTTATGTTATATCCATATTCTTTTAATTTTAAAAGTAATAATAATATATCTAATATATTGCTAGATTTATAGTTTTTGTCTATTAATTTTTGTTTTATGTTATTAATATAATTATATACTGTAATATCTTCAAATTCCCAATAATTGTTTTTTAAAATTTTAAAAGAGTCATTATTAGGTAATCTAGATTCCTTGTATATGCGCAATGTATTTAAAATTAAATTAGAATCTATAAAACCTTTATCTACATATTCATCTATAAATTTAAATCCCAATTTATAATCAGAAAAAGATGGTTTTTCCTTTATACTTATATATCCATACTCTAACTCTTTCCAATTATATAAACTTTTACCTTCTTTATAACTAATACAAACATATATTAAATACGCATATATTTCTTCTATGATTTCTGTATCATTTGTGAATTCAGAATTTTTAAGAACAATATTATAGAAGTTTAAGAATTTGTCAATTATAAATTGTAATGTTCTAATATTTAAATGATTTTGACTATTTACTTCTAATAAAAAAGTTTCTACACTATTTTCAAAAAAATTTTTTAAATTTATATCTTCAATATTATTTATTATATTAAGATATATAGATTTTACATCTGGAATATATTCAATAGAATGACCTATGATTTTTTCTTTTATTTTATTATACTCTTCTTTATTTTTTTTAATAGCGGATTCATTTATCAATAATATTACTTTCATTTCTTGAATTTCGACATAATAATTTATATATGCAAAAAGAGTCTTAAACTTTATATTACATCTTTCTACATCATCAAAAATTAATACTATGTCATTTTTGTTTAGTTTATCGGTAATAACATCCAAAATAGAATCTACAATAAGGCTAGGAATATCCTTATTAAAAAGCTTAGAAATATTTTTAGTATTAACTTGTTTCTTCAAATCTTTGAAAGTAACATCTTTTAACATTTCTTTTCCTATTTTAGTATTTATATGTTGTATTATTTTTATATCAATATCATTAATACTACAAAGACCATTAAGTGAAACATTTATAAAAATTTTTGAATTTTCGTTTTTTTTGATAAACTCTTTCAAAAAATAACTTTTTCCAGCTCCCCACTGTCCTTTAATTAAGAAAGCATAGTTATATAATTTATTGTTTATATATTCTGATAATTGTTTTTCTGCTTCTTCCATAATAACTCCTTTATTTGTCATAAATGACATAAAACTTCTTTAATTATTAGAATTATACTATAAAAGAAAAACATTCTCAATATTATAAGATATTTATATACAATTTTTAATTTTTAA
>CANRPX010000005.1 GCA_947632605.1 uncultured Clostridia bacterium
ATAAAAAAATAATTTGTAAAAGGTTACCTTTTACAAATTATTCTTGTTTTATATATAAATTAAACTATCCATGTCTACCTTTAATTACTAGTGGTCTAACATTTGCAACAATTAAAAATATCACCATCAAAATTCCCAAAATACATATTACTATTCTATTTTTTAGAAGTAGTATTAAATTTCCTAAAAAAGGTATTTTAAAGCAATACTTTCCTTCTACTGCATCTTTTCTTACCAAGTCTATATCTATTGCTGAGTTAGCATCGCCCTTTGTCTGCAAAAATTCTTCTCCATCTTCATTTATTATTTTTGTTATTCTATGTGTTACTATTGAATTTTTTTCTTTAAATGATATTATATCTCCTTCTTTTATTTTTGATGTTTCTTTTACTATTATTATATCTCCTATCTTTAATTTTGGTTCCATACTCCCAGAAAGTACAATAAAATTTTTAAAACCAAATATATTAGGAATTTTATCTCTCCATATTATCTTTTGCAACATTATAATCACACTATACAACACAAGGATTATCACTAAAACTCTAATAATTCTTTTTATTTTAGAATCTTTACTTCTTCTCATTAGTTTCATTATATTTATCAAACCCCATGTCTTAATTTATTACTTGCTCACCATCTAGTTGTATAGTACATAATATTTGTTGCCCTGCATATTTTACATCATTATCAGTGTTACTCCAATTTAATTTTAATCTATATGTTCTTATTTCTTGTGTTCCATAGCTCATAGATAAATTTTCTGTTTTATTATCTGACAATTTTACTTCTTGTTCACTACCAGAAGTTATATCATATAAAGTTACTTTTACTGGTACAATAGTATTTAAATTAATACTTAGAGTATAGTTTAATAATACTTCGTTGACCAAATCACTTTCAGTATTAGAAACTTTAAAATCAAAACTTCTTTCTTCACCGTGGTAGCATATTAGTAACATTATATGTACTATTGTCATTAGTTAAATTTAATACTGGTACAGCAATAACATCTTCCCCTGTTGCTTGTGCTTGTTCCATGTACCTACTAGTAGTTAAATCAAATGTAGATATAAATAAAACAGTTACTATAAATATGCCTATACATGTAATATTAAATTTATTTATATTTTTTTTCATTCTATCAGACTCCAATCTAACTTATTTTTTGACTTACTACTGCAATAACTGGTATATCTGTTTCAATTGATTGAGGATTTGGGTTTGTAATATCAGTATTCCATTCCCAATATATTTTTAAATTTATTTTGTCATCTTCTGTAAATCCTGTTGTTTGATTTAATAAATCTTTTCCATCTCTTATTGTATTATCTGTAATTTCTGTAAATGTTAAATCATTATCTTTTGTATATTTAGTTAATTTTATGTCTGGGTGATTTGCTAAATCAAATACAAGTTTATATTCTATACTTACCTCAGCTCCAGTAGGATCTATTTCTATTTCAAAATATTCCTCTTTTAAACTTGGAGCTATTTTATTATTATATGTATTATTATTAGTTGAACTTAAATTTAAAGCAAAAGGTTCATCTGATCCTACTTCTATTCCATTTACTTTTGCAGTAAATTTTGCTGGGCTTACTGTTAAAGCAGTTTCTGTTGTTTCTGTATATCTTGAGAATGTATAATTAACAAAAATTAATATAACTAGAGCTATATAAAACAAGAAAAAATTAATATATCGTTTTTGTTTCTTCTTGAATCTTTTTCCCTCAGACATTGCCCTTTCCACCTTTCTTAGTTTTAAATTTGTTCTGCATACACTTTCATATATAATTGATAAGCTGCATCAATAGAAGTTCCTATATCTGTGTCATTATCGCTTTCAACCCATTTCCAATCTAAAGTATAAACATCATAAGTTTTTGCTGGAAGATTTAAATCATATTTACTTAATTCTTCAGCATCAACATATTGTTTATCATTTCCAATAATATATTTGCCATTTAATTTTAATCTAAATTTCATATTTATATCATGAGTATTTTTTTCAAACATCTCTAAATCATAATTTAAATTAAAATTATTATTATTTCTTACAACAAATTGATATGAATTCTCACTAGATGGTGCTATTTTATCGTTCAAAACATGATATGTTGCTTGTTTAAATATATTTAATTTTGTATTATGCTCTACTGTAACATCATCCTCATCATATACATCTAAACTTCCTTGTGTATTATCTTCATTTCCAGTACTCTGTCCATTTCCCACTGGAGTAGAATTTTGTTCTGTTGTGGTAGATACTTTTCCTAATAGACGTCTTTTCTTTTTACTATTACTACTAGTTTCTCCAGTTAGTGGTAGAACATTATTATTTCCATTGCATATACATCCTTCTACGTTACAATTACAAACAACGTTATTTTGATTATTACAACTACAACCACAAGTACAATTTGAATTATTTCCAAAGACAATATCAAATATATCTATATTTCCTGTTGGAATTCTATATTTATTTTCAATTCGTCCTAAACATCTAATAAGTAGAAAAATAATTATAACTAAAAGTATAATAATTATTGTTGTTAATATAATATGCTTTTTCTTTTTATCATTTTTATAATTTTCTTGATAATCTTCTTCGATATTTTCTTCTAAATCTTTTTCAATATCTACATCTACATCTTCTTCTTTCATAATTTTCCTCCTTATCTACTTTCACTTAGGTCTATAGATTTTTAAACTCAAATCTACATACCTAAATGAAAGTTTTATTCTTTCATTTAGGTTATTTATATTAATTACACTTCTATATGTTGTTCACAATGTGCCGTTACTTCAACTTTATATTTTGGTGTTTCTTGTTCTAATGTTTTTCTTGCAATTTCTGAATCATTTACGTTATGATCATCATTATTTACCCATTTTGCATATACTCTAACTGTAACTTGATCATCTTTTGTAAATGCTTCTGTTGCACCATTTTTTAACAATATACTTCCAGTATATTTATCACCTTTTTTAAGTAAAGTTTCTCCATCATGTCCATCTTCTAAATAACATACCTTTGTAACAGACATATCTTGAGGTTTTGCTTCGCCTTCTGTTCCTGTAATGGCTCCAAGTGTAAACCAATAATCAATAGAAACTTCTGTGTCTGTTGGATCAATTAATATATCTGCATACATTTCTGTATTTGGAGCTATTTTTCCATCAACAACATGATCATTTTCTACTTGTTTAAACTCAATTGTCATTTTCTGGTTATTATGTACGCCTCCAACCTCAATATGCCATTTAGCAACTTGTACTTCTCCAACTCCTGAAGCTGTACCTGCATATCTTGCATAAGTACCTGAAACACAATATAGAGCTACTACCAAAACTACAAGTATAAACATTATTTGTTTTATTGTTCTTTTGGCCATTTTGTCCTCCTTTCTCTTTTATAAATATCTATTTTATAAAAAGTAAAAACTTATTATAAACTAATAAATTATGAATTTTTGTTTTGTTTTTCTTGTTCTTCTTTCATTTTCTTGTACTCTAAAAATTCTTTTCTTTCTATTTCTTCTTCTTTTGATAACTTTTTATCTTCTAATTTATTTACTATTTGCAAACAAATTAATCCTACTACTAATATTACTAATAATATTACAACTAATCCTATTGGTTGTTGTACAAACATTAGAAAATTTCCAAGTCTTCCTATTCTTGATACATAAATACCTTCCACATCAGAACTTTTTACTATGTTAGCATCTTCTGCATTATTAGCATCACCTTTAGTTGTAAAAATTTTACTTCCATTTGCTTCCATTACTTCTACTATTCTGTGAGTTGTAACTGTATTTTTTTCGTTTCTAAATGCAATGATATCACCTTTTTTTAGAATATTTGTATCAACAATTTTTACGAATACTAAATCTCCTGTATTTATTGTGCCTTCCATTGATCCTGATAGCACTATCATTGGTTTATAGCCAAATATATCTGGTATTTTATCTGGATACTTATATGCTTTATATATAATTACTATTGAAATAATTAATACTGGAATTATAATTATAAAAAATAATATTTTTACAAAATTAAATACATCTAATCTTTTTTCTTCTTTAATTTTTCTTGCTCTGCTCAAGTTTTTACACCTCTTTTATTAATTGCCAATTTAATTATTAACTAGTTCTTTTGTATTTTCAGAAATCTCACTATCTACTCCATTTTCGTTTGCAGGATCGCCAACAGTTCCATCAGCTGGTATAGCACCTGCTTTATTTAGTTCTATTTTTACTTGTTCTCCTGTTAAAGGATGATAATTAGATAATATTCTATTTACAAGTATTGGATCTTCATTTACTTCGTTTGATATAACTTCTCCTGTTCCTAATTCTGTATTTCCTGACAAAGTACCTTTATTATTATATCCTACTATTCTTCCTACATTTGATTGTCCTGCTGTACTTCTAATATTTGTAGAATAATTTATACAACCAGTAATTGATCCATAATTATATCCTACTATTCCTCCAATATAGTTAATTCCTGTTATAGTGGCTGTAGAATGATTTTTGCAATTTATAATAGATCCACCTAGTTTATTATATCCTGCTATACCTCCAACATCTGTACCTGGACCACTTGTTCCACTAGTTATATATGTAGTTACATTAGCATAATTTTCACAATTTCTAACAGTTCCACCGCCATCTGTTCCAACATTATTATTTTTATCATCTTGATCTTGCATAGCAGCAAATCCTACAATTCCTCCCGAATATTTCTGTCCAGTAACTAAACCATAATTTTTACAATCCTCTATTGTAGAATGAGACATCCATGCAGCAATTCCTCCAGCAACACCAGAAAACGCGTTTGTATCTCCTGTAAACTGTGATGTTATTATAGCTTTATTTACACAATTGCTTATTACAGCATTTCTTTGAACATAACCTACAATACCACCTGCATAAGTATCTCTATCTGGAGTACTTTTATCTGTTGACATTACTGATGTTCCATCTATGGTTACATATTCTATTTTTCCACCTTGCATTCTTCCTGCTACCATTCCTGCTGTTTCATTATCATTTAAAATAACTCCATTAGTTATAGTAAATCTTCTAATATCTGCTCCATTAGTAGTTCCAAATAAACCTATATTTATTTGTAAAGATTTATGCATATATAAGTTAGATATTTCATGATTTCCACCATTAAATGTGCCTGCAAATTTATGTTCTAATTCTCCAATTGGTAGCCAACCTGGTTCTTCTGTTAACTCTACATATAAGCTTCCTTTTGTTTTTCCATCTTGATTTGCATCATTATAATCTGTTCTATCAGCATTATCATAAGAGTTTTTATCTTTAAAATTTATATCTCTCGTTAATTTAAATCTTTCTTTTATTACACTACCACTAGTTGAGCTATCTCTTAATGCTAAACTTAAATCAAGTAAATCTTCAATTGATTGAATAGCTCCTTTTTGGTCAACTTTTAATGTAATATCTATTGATTTTTTATAAGGTTTTGTTGAAGTTACTCTTAATTTTAAGGTTTTAGAAGGATTTTCTAAATTATTTATATTTACCTTAAAAGAAATTGTGTTATCTATTTTACTATTTCCACCTATTGTTTTAGTAATTTTACCACCTTCAATTGAAAACTTAGGCGAATCAACAATTTCAACTTCATAAGTTGTTTCAAATGTATTAAAATTTGTTCCATCATTATTTTTTATAACTAAATTTACATTCTCTGATGTTGTTGTTAATATAGTTTCATGATCATTTACATCAGCTGTTCTTGGAAAAACAACTGTATCAGTTGATGTAGCATCAAAATAAAAAGGAGCAGTTCCTATTGATATATCTATTTTTTTATTAAATATATATTTTGCATAAGAATATGTACTTATTGATAATAAAATAAGAATAATTAAAATTCCAAAAAATCTAATATTTTTCTTTTGCATTAAGGATATCCCTCCTTTCTTTATTGTTACAATACTTATTCTTTAAAAAATAATTTTTTTCAATACCTTTGTTCTATTTACATTTTTTTAAAGAAAAATAAACCTTTATATAAAGTGGTAACATTTCATATAAAAGGTTCATTTATATTTATCAATATGTTATTTAAAAATTTAATTACAACATTTAAAGAATAGCTATTATTTGCTACCCTTTTATTTTCATTTAAATTACATCTACGTGTGTGCACAGTTGCAAGAATTGCATTGCTTATTATCATTTGTGTACCCCTTATTTTACAAATTTAATATCTAAATGTTAATTAAATTATATTTATAGTATAATACACAAACAGTATAATATATAAAACTTTATTTTTAAATACTTTTTATTCTTTTTAACATATTTTTAACTTAAATGTTACATTTTTTTAACATTTAAGTTAGAATCTCATAAAAAGTAAGTAAGCGTAAGTTATAATAAAATAAAAATAGAGATTTGAATGGATTTTACGCAAATCTCTATTTTTTAATTTTTATAGCAAATACATATATTATTTATATATTTTCTTTTTTCCTTTTAGCCATAATATAAATTGTGCTATTATATTTGATATTATTACAACTATTATTGTTCCACCAGCGATTATTGGAGTTTTATCTCCTGTATATGGTGCTATATTTGGTTTTTCTGTTGTTCTCTTTTCTTCTTCTTTTGTATTATCACTATTATTATTTTGAGTTTTTTCAGTACTTTCTCCTGTATTTGCTTGTATTACTTGTTCTTCACGTTTTTCTTCTTTTACTTGTTCTTGTGAAGGTACATTTGAAGGCTCTTTAGAAGGTTTTTCTGGTTTATTTTCAGGCTTATTATCTTTATTTGGCTCTACTGGTTCAGTTTTTTCTTCTTCTTTTTCATAATAGTATTTTACAACTATTTCTGTTTCTACTGTTCCATCTTCTTTTCTTTCTGCTTTCATTTCGCCTTTCCAATTTTCTGGTTTTTCTAATAGTTTGTATCCTTCAAATTCTTTTTCTTTTGTTTCATATTGGTCTCCTTCATGTCCATATATATATTCTGTACTATCTTCTAATTCTCCGGTTTCCGTATTTTTTCCTTTTAGTGTTTCTCCAGTTTCTTTTTCTACATACTCTACTTTCACTTGCATTTTTATTGAATAATAATATGTTACTACTAGTTCTGTCTCTACTGTTCCATCTTCTTTTCTTTCAACTTTCATTTCGCCTTTCCAATTTTCTGGTACTTCTACTATTTCATATCCTTCAAATCCTTTTTCTTTTGTCTCATATTTGTCTCCTTCATGTCCATACATATATTCTGTACTATCTTCTAATTCTCCAGTTTCTATATTCTTTCCTTTTAGTATTTCTCCAGTTTCTTTATCTACATATTCTACTTTTACTGATGCTTTTCTTATATAGTAGTATTCTACTATTATATCTTCTTTTGTCATCTTTCCCTTACTGTTTTTAGGCATTTTTTCTTTTACTATGTCATAGCCTTCTATTTCTTTTTCAGTTATTTCATAGTCATCTCCTACATAGCTTTCATATATTATTTCTTCATCTATCATTTCTTCTTGTTTTATATCTATATGTCTTTCTATTACTCTTGCTTTTCTTCCATAATAATATGTTACTACTGTTTCTGTTACTACTGTTCCATTTTCTTTCACTTCTATTTTCATTTCGCCTTTACTATTGTCTGGAACTTCTATTAATTCATAACCTTCAAATTCTTTTTCTTTTGTTTCGTATATATCTCCTTCGTGTCCATATATATACTCTGTGCTATCTTTCTCCTTTTCTGTTTCTGGATCTTTTTCTTGTAATTTTCTTCCTGTTTCTTTATCTACATATTCTACTTTTACTGATGCCTTTCTTATATAATAGTATTTTACTTCTATTACTCCATCTATCATATATCCTTCACTGTTGTCTGGATATTGCTCCATTACTATATCATAACCTTCAAATTCTTTTTCTTTTGTTGTGTATGGATCTCCTTCATATCCTTTATATGTTTGATTATATAATACTTCTTCACTCTTTATATCTATATGTTTTTCTATTACTGATGCTGGATGTACTTTTCTATAATAGTACTCTAACACTATTGGTTCTTTTGTCATTCGTACTGTTTCTTTTTGAGGTTTTCTTTCTAGTATATAATGTTCTATATCTTTTGCTCTTGATGTGTATAAATCTCCTACTAATCCTTCTTTTTCCTCTTCTATTATTACATCATTTGTTTCTACATCTATATGTCTTACTATTACTTTTGTTTTTCCTGCATAATAATACTCTACTTCTGTTGGTTCTAATTTTATTGTTCCAGTTGTATTTCCAGAGTTTCCTACACACTCATAACCTTCTATTTCTTTTTCTTCTGCATTATATTCACTTCCTATTTTCCCTTCTATCTCAACATCTTCTTCTACTTTTTTTAATGTATCTTTTTCTAAATATTTTACTATTACTTTTCCATCTTTTAGTTTATAATTATAATCTACCTCTATTATGTCTTCTTGCATTATTCCTTCACTGTTGTCTGGCATTTTTACCAATTCATATTCTTTTGGTATGTCTTCTGCTGGTTTTGTTGTGTATGGATCTCCTACTTTTCCTTCTATTATTACATCATTACTTAATCTATTTACTGTTCCTTCTTCATAATAATGTACTATTACTTTTGCTGTCTTTTTAACATAATATACATTTATTACGTTTAGATCCTCTCTTTCTGTTATTCTTAGTGGACAGTAATCTACACTTCTTAATTCATAACCTTCCATTGATTTTTCTGGATATGTTGTTATTAAATCCATAAATGTTGCTAAATGTGTTTCTGTGTTCTCATTATACAATACACCATTATAGTAATATTTTATTTTATACTGATATTGATTTATTCTCCATCCAGCATATAATTCTATATCTTTTGTTGGAATATATTCTGTATTATTTGGCTCTAATATTTTTTGTGTACATTCTTTATCTAAGTACCATCCTATAAATGTGTATCCTGTTCTTGTTGGTGTATATTCTACACTTCCCGGATTCCATTGTGCATAAAGGTCTACTACTCCACCTTCTTCTGAACTTAAGTTTAATACTTTTTCTTTGTTTTTATATGTATTTCCACTTCCGTTTTCATTTATGCTCCAATTTTTAAATGTATATTCTGCTACTTTTTCTTCTTCTCCTCCAAAGCTATAATTGTGATTAAATGTTACTTTATATTCTCTTTTAAATCCATTTTCTGTTAATGCTTTTGGTTCATCATAAGTATGTATACTATCAGCTGTATCTCCACTTGTTGCTTTATTTCCGTGATATTTAACTGTATATTTTATTGGTATCCATTTTGCATATAATGTTATATCTTGTGTTGGTACATATACTGTATTATCTGCTTCTAATATTTTATTTTCGCAGTTTTCATCTAAACACCATCCATCAAATATATATCCTACTCTTGTTGGTGTATATTCTACACTACCTGAATTCCATTGTGCATAAAGGTCTACTACTCCACCTTCTTCTGAGCTTAAGTTTAATACTTTTTCTTTTTCTGCAAATGTTCTTTCTGTTCCTTCTGCATTTAAATTCCAATTCCTAAATGTATATATTGCTACTCTTTTTTCATCTACACTATTTGCATAATTATGATTGTATGTTACTGTATATTTTCTTTCAAAGCCATTTGGTGTTAGTTCTTTTTCTTGGTCATATATATGTGTGCTTTCTGCTGTGTTTCCACCTGTTGCTGTGTTTCCATTATATCTTACTGTATATTTTATTGGTGTCCACTTTGCATATAGTGTTGTGTCTTGTGTCGGTACGAATTCATCATTTACTTTATTTTGACATGTACTTTCTGTATACCATCCACTAAATATATATCCTGTTCTTGTTGGCAAATATGATATACTTCCTGGATTCCATTGTGCATAAAGATTTACTACTCCACCGTTTTCTGAACTTAAGTTTTTTACTGACTGCTTATCTGTAAATGATTCTCCTGTATCTTCTTTAGTTCTTGTCCAACTTTTAAATGTGTATGTTGCTACTCTTTTTTCATCTACACTATCTGGATAATTATGATTGTATGTTACTGTATATTTTCTTTCAAAGCCATTTGGTGTTAATTCTTTTTCTTGATCATATATGTGTTTGCTATCTGCTGTTGCCCCACCTGTTGCCTTATTTCCATTATATTTTACTGTATATTCTATTGGTATCCATTTTGCATATAATGTTGTGTCTCGTGTTGGCACATAATTGTCACTTGCTTTATTTTGACATGTACTTTCTGTGTACCATCCATCAAAAATATATCCTGTTCTTGTTGGTGTATATGACACACTTCCTGGATTCCATTGTGCATAAAGATTTACTATTCCATTATTTTCTGAACTTAAGTTTTTTACATTTTCTTTTTCTGCAAATGTTCTTCCCGTTCCCTCTGCATTTAAATTCCAATTTTTAAATGTGTATGTCGCTACTCTTTTTTCATCTACACTATCTGGATAATTATGATTGTATGTTACTGTATATTTTCTTTCAAAGCCATTTGGTGTTAGTTCTTTTTCTTGATCATATATATGTTTGCTATCTGCTGTGGCCCCACCTGTTGATCCGTTTCCATTATATTTTACTGTATACCCAATTGGTTCCCATTTTGCATATAATGTTGTGTTTTGTGTTGGTACAAAGTTATCATTTACTCTATTTTGGCATGTACTTTCTGTGTACCATCCACTAAATGTATATCCTGTTCTTGTTGGTGTATATGACACACTTCCCGGATTCCACTGTGCATAAAGATTTACTATTCCACCGTTTTCTGAACTTAAGTTTCTTACTGACTGCTTATCTGTAAATGACTCTCCTGTATCTTCTTGTGTTCTTGTCCAACTTTTAAATGTGTATGTTGCTACTTTTTTTTCATCTACACTACCTGGATAATTATGATTGTATGTTACTGTGTATTTTCTTTCAAAGCCATTTGGTGTTAATTCTTTTCCTTGATCATATATGTGTTTACTATCTGCTGTGGCCCCGCCTGTTGCTTTGTTTCCGTTATATTTTACTGTATATTCTATTGGTGTCCATTTTGCATATAATGTTGTGTTCTGTGTTGGCACATAATTGTCACTTGCTTTATTTTGACATGTACTTTCTGTGTACCATCCGCTAAATATATATCCTGTTCTTGTTGGTGTATATGACACACTTCCCGGATTCCATTGTGCATAAAGATTTACTACTCCACTATTTTCTGTACTTAAATTTTTTACTGATTGTTTATCATTAAATGACTCTCCTGTTCCATTTTGATTTCTTGTCCAGTTTTTAAATGTGTATGTTGCTACTCTTTTTTCATCTACACTATTTGCATAATTATGGTTATATGTTACTGTATATTTTCTTTCAAAACCATTTGGTGTTAATGCTTTTGATTCATCATATATATGTGTACTATCTGCTGTGGCCCCACCTGTTGATCCATTTCCATTATATTTTACTGTATATCCAATTGGTGTCCATTTTGCATATAATGTTGTGTTTTGTGTTGGCACAAAGTTATCATTTACTTTATTTTGACATGTACTTTCTGTGTACCATCCACTAAATGTATATCCTGTTCTTGTTGGCGTGTATGACACACTTCCCGGATTCCACTGTGCATATAAATTTATTGTATCTCCATCTTTTGAAGTTAAATTATTTACTACTTGGCTGTTATTATATGACTTACCAGTTCCAGCAGCATTTATATTCCAATTTTTAAATGTGTATGTTGCTACTTTCGTTTCATTTACACTATTTGCATAATTGTGGTTATATGTTACTACATATTGTTTTACAAACCCATTTGGTGTTAATGTTTTATCTTGATCATATTTATGTGCACTATCAGCTGTAGCCCCACCTGTTGATCCATTTCCATTATATTTCACTGTATATTCTATTGGTGTCCAATGAGCAAAAAATGTTGTATCATTAGATATTTCTACTAATGAATTCTCAGTTATGTAATTATTATCTGTTTTTGAAAAATACCATTTTCCATCCCATGCTCTATATCCTGTTCTTGGTTTTGTTTTTGGTAATGTTCCATATACTTGTGTTGAAATAACATCTTTTGATTTTATTGCTCCATCTGCTAATTCTCCTCCATTTGGATCAAAAGTAGCTCTATATGTTGCTAAAATACCTTTACCTTTAATATTTTTAAATCTTGCTTGTGGTTGACTCCAAGACCAAAAACCGTATGATCCTTGTAATATTGGATTGTTTGTATCTGTATAACGTAATACTTCTTCTTGATTGCCATCACCATTTGCATCTATATAAACAGTTATCGTATTATCAATTGCTGTAATTTTAACATTTGTATACTCATATCTTTTCCAATAAAGATTTTCTGTATTGCATTTACATACTAAGTTATTTTTTAAAATATTTCCATCAAAATTTGAATTTTCTAATTTATATAATCCAGATTCTGCTGGTCCCCATATATCAGTATTTCTCATAACAAATACATATCCAGTAAATTTTTGGTTATTTTCTGAAAATCTTATCATACATCCCATATAGTCATCATCAGCATGGAAACCACCTAAATCCATAGAAATTTCCATTTTTGAAAAGTTAGTGTCGGGACGATAAAAACCTGTTAAGTTATCTGTGTTTTCTGCATTTACAATATAATGACCTCCTGCATCATATTGATCACCTGTTTCTTGATAACTCCATTGTCCTGGATACTGCAAACTTCCATCACTTTTGTAAATAGAAATTTGTCTCCACTTTTGTTGTACATCGTTTGGTTCAACACTTATATCTACTTCATATTCTCCAACTCCTAAAACAGTTGGAATATTAATACTAATGAATATAATTAGCATAATGATTGTAATCATTATATAAAGACATTTTTTCTTCATGTTAAAATCTTCTCCTTTCCGTTTTGTATTAATTAAAAATAGACATTTTTAAACAAATAATATTTTATTTCTCTTTATAAATATACTATTTTAAGTTTGATTTGCATATAACAGCAATATTAAGTTTATTGGCCTTTTTGATGGTTTTCTTACGCATTAACATCCTTCTATTTTTTATCTTTTTTGTTTCTTTTTTAACTTTATATAACAAAATATATAACAAAAACTTTAAATATATCCTGATTTACTAGGGATTAAAGAAGTTTACATATTTCTAACTTTTGTAAAACAAAAAAATCTAAATTGCTAAAACCTTTAACAATTTAGATTTCTATTAATATTATTTATTTTTAAATCTTAATACTGTGTTTATCAATAAGACTTATTCATTATTACCCTTTAATTTTTCGGCTCTATCTGTTGCAATTAAATTATCTATCATTTCATCCATATCACCATTTAAGAAGTTTTCCATTTGAAAAATACTTAATCCAATTCTATGATCTGTTATTCTTCCTTGAGGATAATTATAAGTTCTTATCTTTTCACTTCTATCTCCAGAACCAACTTGACTTCTTCTTTCACTTGCAACTGCTTTTTCTTGTTTTTCTCTTTCCATTTCATAAATTCTAGAACGAAGTAATCTCATTGCATATTCTCTATTTTGTAATTGAGATCTTTCTGTTTGACATTCTGCAACAATTCCTGTTGGTTCATGTATAAGTCTAACAGCTGAAGAAGTTTTATTAACATGTTGTCCACCTGCACCAGAAGCTCTAAAAACTTCCATTTTGATATCTGCTGGATTTATATCTACTTCAACATCTTCTACTTCTGGTAAAACAGCAACAGTAGCTGTTGATGTATGAATTCTTCCACTACTTTCTGTATCTGGAACTCTTTGAACTCTGTGTACTCCACTTTCAAATTTAAATCTACTATATGCACCTTTTCCAGTTATCATAAAAGATATTTCTTTATATCCACCTATTCCAGTTTCATTTTCATTTATAACTTGAATTTGAAAATGTTTTCTTTCAGCATACATAGAATACATTCTAAATAATACTCCAGCAAATAACGCTGCTTCTTCTCCACCTGCTCCAGCTCTTATTTCACAAATAACATTGCTGTCATCATTTGGATCTTTTGGAATTAATAAGATTTTTAGCTCTTCTTCTATTTTAGGCAATTTTTCTTTTGCTTCCAACATCTCCATTTCAGCTAATTCTTTCATTTCTGGATCATCAAGCATTTCTTTAGCTTCTTCTAAATCTTTTGCTACCTTTTTGTATTCTCTATATTTTAAAACAACTTCTTCTATGTCACTATGTTCTTTCATTAGTTTTTTCCATTCATTTTGCTTAGAAATAACTTCTGGATCACTAATTAAATTATTTAACTCTTCATATCTTTTTTCAACATCATCTAATCTTTGAAACATAAAATAACTTCCTTTTCTTTAAATTGCTCAAATATTATACCATAATTTTACCACTTATACAATGTCTTTTTAATAATATATTACAAAACCAAAAGTCGATGTAAATACATCGACTTTTATTTTATATTTTAGAAACTTCATAACTAATATGTAATTTATCTAAAATTTCTTTCTCTCTACTTGAACAAGTGAAAATTATTATTTGATTACTTTTAAAATTTGTATTTATATATCTTAAAATATTTTCTAACCTTTCATTATCAAAATAAGCAAAAGCCTCATCTAATATTATTGGCATTGTTTCATTAGAGATTTCATCTAAAGCACTTAATCTTAAAGATATATACATTTGATCTATTGTTCCAACACTTAATCTTGAAACTGGCATATAACTTCCATTTTGTATTTCAATTTTTAAACCTTCATCATCTGTTAAAACAATATTATCATATCTATTATTTGATATTTTTGATATTATATCAGATAAATTTTTTATAAATCTTGGACTTATATTTGCTTTTACTTTTGCATATGCTTTCTCTAAACAATCTTTTGCTATATTATATGAATTATTTAAGCTTAAAAGCTCTTCTCTTTCTTCTTCACTATCTTGCAACTCTTCTTCTAATTTTGCTAAATCATCTAATTTTTTTGTTATATCTTCTGCTGTTGCTTGCATAGTTTGTAATTCAAATTTTATTGTATTTATTCTATCTTCTTTTCTATCTATTCTTCTAACAATAGCATCATAATCTCTATTTAAATTTTTTTCAATAAATTCTTTTGATAATAAGTTTTCATATTTTTTAGCAAGTTTTTGTTTTTCTTCTTCTATTTCTTTATTAAGATTTTCTTCTTTAGTTTTAGCTTCTAACTTTTGAGCTTCTCTATTTTTCTTTAAAACTTCTATTTCATTTATAATTTTATCTTTGTCATAATTTACTTGTATTGTTTCTACCACTTTTTCATCTGCGTATTTTTTATAAATTATAAAAAATATTGGAATTAAAAAAGCAAAATTTATTATTTTATATGGATTTACAAACATTAATATCACAAAGATTATAATACATAAACTTAAAACTAAATAATAATTATTGTGACTTTCTTTTTTATATTCATTTTTTTCTCGTTTCTCTGAGATTTGCTCATTTAGTTCTTTTATTTTTTGATTATATTCTTTTTCTAGATTTTTATTAAAATTTATTTCCGCATTCTTTAATTTATTAGCTTCTAGTTTAGATTTCATTTCTTTTAAAAACTCTTTTTCATATTGAGTTTTCTTTTGATCTTCTAATAGTCTTTGTTTTCTACTCGCATTACCATCTATTCTGTTTTTATAAGTATCTAAATTCTTTTTTTGCTCAATTAATCTATATATTTTATTTTCTACAACATTTATTGGTCTTTGTGAAGTTCTTGATGTTCCTACCTCTTCATTTTGATTTCTATTAATTTTTTCTAGAGTCTTTTTAAATGAAATACTATCATCTCCTGAAGAAACCAAATTACTAATTTTTTGAATAATACTTCCTTGACTAGATTTACTAAGTTTTATTCCTTCTTGCTCAGTAATAGCAGTACTATAAAAAGTTTCCTCATCAATTCCTGTTTGTTCTGTAAAGAAGTCTATTCCTTTTGTTTTATCCATTATAAATTCTTTTGAAATATCTTCTTTTTGAGAATTATATATAATTGGATTTTTCTTTTTAAAATCTCTATAAACTTCATAATTTTCACCATTATCTAATGTATATTCGATTTTCCCTGAAAACTCATCAGAATACCATGGTTTAAATTTATCAAAATCTGATATTTCTTTGCCATTTTTATTTTTTGAAGCACCATATAATATACAAGAAATAAATTTTTGCATAGTAGATTTTCCAGCTTCATTATCTCCAATTATTAAATTTATTCCATTAGATAATCTTATATCTTTATCAGTTAATTTTCCAAAAGAATTAATTCTTAAATTATTAATTTTCAAAACATCACCCTCTTACATAGCTTCTAATCCTATTTCAATAGCTTTTTGATATTCTTCTTCTGTACATAGTCCTTTTTCATACATACTAATTACTTCTTTTACGAACATTCCTTTAAGATTCTGTTGTTTTGTAAGTTCATTTATATCATAATTTAACTTTGTAGAATTTTTTATTTTAAGAATATTTTCTACTGATAGTATTCTTAAAATTTCTCTTGGATTTATTTCAAAATTTCTTTTTCCAACTAAATTAATTTTATACATATTATTTTCATTTAAATCCAAACTTAAGATTTTTTCAATTAAATCTTCTTTTGAAAATAACTTGTCTACTTTTAATTCAATTTCTTCAAATTGTCTATCATCTAGCTTAACAAATTCCATACTAAATGAATCTTTCGTTATATCTCCAACTATCATTCCATGTTCACCTAATTCATCAAATCCTAATGAAATTGGAGAACCAGGATAATAAATTCTATTTTTGTTTTCTAAATTATTTTTATGAATATGTCCCATTGCAACATAATCAAATCCAATTTCATTTAATTTAGATTCTAATATTGGATTATAAGACATTCCTTCACTATCTTTTGATCCATTTAAATCGCAATGTGTTATTAATATATTTATTTTTTCTTTATCATCTAATTTTATTTTTTCTAGTGGTGATCTATTCATATAAAATTCTGTAAAAGCCATTCCATAAATATTGAAATTATCATCTTCATATTTTTCTACTTCAAATGAATTTGTAAATATTTTTACATTTTCTCCAAAATCATATTTTTCATAATAAGAATTTCTTATATATGGATCATGGTTTCCAGGTGCTATAAAAATTTTTGTATTTGGTATTTCTTTAAAAAGATTAATTATGTATTCTATTGTAGACTTTCTAACATATTCATGTTCATATAAATCGCCCGCAATAAATAAATATTCAATATTATTTTTTTTAATATATTGAATTACTTTTTTTAGAACATTTCTTTGTTCTAATCTTCTTTTATCACTTAAATTTTCTCTGGAATTTAAAGATGTAAATGGAATATCGAAATGCATATCAGCAATGTGAACAAACTTCATATTATATCACCACTCTTATAATAAAATTTCCTTTTTAAGGTTTTATAATTTTATCATAATATGCAATAATAGTCAATTAATTCTACGAAACTTTGTTTTGTAAAAGTAAAAAAGTAAAAGACTCTATATGAGTCTTTTATTCATCTATTGTTCCAAATAATTCATCAAATTTGGCTTCTAGTTCTTTTTGTATGTCTAAAAGTTCTGCCTGCCTTTTTTCATCATTTTCTGGTGTAAGTGGTTTTGCATTTTCCTTAACGTTTGGAATTGACACCTTTTCTTCTTTTAGACTTTGATCAAAATTACTTTCTAATTCTTGAATATCTTTATTATCATCAGTAAATAGCTCATCCAAATCTTCTAATGAATTTTGAGCGCCTCCTGTATTTTGCTCTGTATTTTCATCAACATAAGGATTATAAGGATTGTAAATTCTCCAAATTCCTCTTTCAACTTGAACACTATTATGATCTGATTTATATCTTGTAACTAGTTTTCCTTCTGGATATTTGAAATAATAATATTTATTTGCTTTTATTGGTTTAATACCTTTTTCATATATAATACAAAGATCATTATCCATTCTTCTTAGCTCATCTGGTGTCATAAGTGCTCTACCCATAATTTGATCAGATTCACTTTTTCCTTGTTTCCAATCTTCTCTATCTTTATTTACAGAAACATTATCTCTTGTAATAGTTTTTTCACCTAATGCTTTTGAAAAATATTCTACTGTTTTTTGTGAGTTAGAACCTAAAAAAACATGTGTATCGCAGTTACCAATTATTGTTTCATAAGACTCTTTATAAACAGCCTCTAATTGATCTAAGTTCTGTAATATAACACTAAATGATATTTTTCTACTTCTTGATGTAGAAATCTTTTTATCAAAATCTGGTATTTGACCTATATTTGCAAACTCATCTAATATGAAATATGTTGGTACTGGTAGTTCTCCTCCACTTAAATCAGCAAAATCGTATAATTGTTGAATCATTTGTGAGAAGAAAATTGTAAGTAAAAAGTCATACGCTGTATGAGTATCTGAAGAAATAACATATACAGCTGTTTTCTTCTTTGCAATTTCTGGAAAATCTATTGTATTTGTTGATGTTACTTCAGCTATTTCTTTTGAGTCAAATTTACCTAATTTAGATTGCAAAGTTCCAAGAACTGAACCAAAAGTTTTTTCTGGTAACATCTCTATATTTTTATAATATTTTCTAGCTGGATGTTCTATTGGTAATTGATTCATTAAATTTGTAAGTAAATTGTCTCCACTACTAGCATTTGCTGTTCTTACAAGTTCTGAACAACTTGCTAAACTTTGTTCTTCTAGTGGTCTTGTTGCTTTTAAATAATAAATTAATGCTTTCATTAGCATTTCTGCCATATCATCCCAAAATGGATCTGAACTTTTTGATTCTCCTTGTCCTTTTACAATTGTATTTGCAATAACGTCAACATCAATTTCATTATTTATATGATGTAATGGATTATATCCATCACTATTTTGCGGATGTACTAAATTCAATACTTTTATATCATAACCTTTTGCTCTAAAAAATCCTGATGTTTTATCATAAAGTTCTCCTTTTGGATCTGTAAAAACATAAGATCCTAATAGTTGTAAAGCATTTGGAATAACGTAAGAAGCTGATTTACCAGCACCAGAACCTCCGAACTATAAGAACGTTTACGTTTCCACGTTTGTCTACTGGTAAATAATTTTTCTCAGCTAGTACAATTCCCTTATTTCTACTTAATACTCTATATTGTTCTCCATTTTCACACCAGTCACTTGAACCATTTTCAATATCTTCATATTCGTGTTTTGGAAAAGCTTTTGCTATTCCTACAAGCACAAACAATCCATAAAACATTAAGAAATATCTTATTACGAAGAAAAATCCACCTCTATATGTTTTCTCAAATACACATTTTTTTAATTGTGACAAAGGAGAAACAATTCCCATTCCAAGCTCTTCTAATAAAACTTCCCAATTGCAAGGATTCTTTTCTGTTCCGCTTGTCATAGCATCTTTCAAAGCAACGCTAAAAGGTGCAATTGCCCAAACTATAATTACTAGCACGAGAATTGCACTTACAATTAGTTTTCCTTTTATTTTTATTACAGCTCTTTTTAATCTGTTAAAAAAATTCATTTCTTTTCACCTTTTCTTAAGTAAAATTATAAAAAACTATATATACTATCTTGATTCATTATTATCTTTTTCGTCTTCTTTATCAGTTTCTTCTTCACCAACAATTCTAGCTTTTTTATCTTTTTTATCTTCCCTTTTAGGTTCCTTTACAGCATTACCTTTTAAAGGAATTTGAGTCGGATCATCTGGTTCTTTTACAGCAAGTGCTCTAGCTTCTTCAGGTTTAACATGTACATGGTCTTTTGTATCTATATTAAAGAAGATCACATCACATACAGAAGGAATTTCATCTGGTTCTGTTTCTATAACAGGTATCTCTCGACCTTTTTTCTCTATTTTCTTACTGTCGCCATTTGGCGCACTAGTTTCATTACTCATATTGAATTCTCCTTTTATTTTATTTTTGTCTAACTTCAAAAGCAAAATATTTTTTATAAGGTTTTAATTTACATTTTCCTCTAACTTCATTTGCTTCTTCATCAAAATACAATATTGGCTTTATTTCATCTCCATTTTCTGGATCGAGTATTGTAATCGGTCTTTTCATATTTGGAGTATAAGCAAAATCTTTGTAATCTGTTTCTTCTTCATAATATAGTGTTTCAAATCTCATTGGCATTGGTTTTTTAGAAATTTTTATTACATCATAATCCAAAAATCCCATATTTATTACCACCTTATCACTTCTAAAAGAAAGAATGATAAGTGGATTTCCTTCAGGTGCAGGGTTACTTACAAAGAAAGTTTTTTTCTTTTTAGTTCCTACAAATTCTTCAGTAAACTCTAATCTTTCAACAGTATATTTAGGAGCATTTTTTAAAAACTCCTTTTCTGTTCTATTCACTTTATAAATTACAGTTGAAACACCTTCTGGATCTGTAATACTAAAATATTTTCCATGTAAACTTTCGTCAACCATTTATTTACACTCCTTTAAAAGTTTCTTAAAATGTGATTTCATCTTTTGTAAAAGACATAATTATTATACAGTAATACTCTACAAAAGTCAATCATATAGCTTGCTCTTTCAAGTATTAGCTTAAGTTTCTCGGATTAAAATCTGATACTTTTTTCATTTTTTTGAATAATTCTAATTCTTCTTCATTTGGTGAACTTGGAATCATTATCTTTGTATCTAAAATAAGTTTTCCTCTTCCACCTCGTCCATCTTTATAACCTTTATTTTCTATTTCTATTTTTTCTCCACTTTGAATTCCTGCTGGTACATATACAGATACATCTTCATTTATTCCATGAAATACGACTTTAGTACTAAGAGCTGCTTCCCAAGGGGTTAAATATAAATTAGATTTTAAGTTATAACCTTCTAAACAAAATCTATCATCATTTTTAATTTTTACTCTTATAAATAGGTCTCCATTTTTTCCACCATTTGATCCTTGTTTTCCCTGACCTACTATTCTGATTTTTTCATTGTTTTGAATTCCTGCTGGAACTTCTACTTTTAATTTTTTTAGTTTTCCATCTATTGTTCTAACACCAATAGATTGCTCTTTTCCTCTAAATGCATCTTCTATTGAAAGATCAATTTCTGTTTCTATATTTTGCCCTCTAATTGGTTCCTTCTTTCTTTTTTCTTTTTTAGATACAGTTTCAGCATCTACTGTTCCGAAAAACATATTAAAAAAGTCGCTAGATAAAGAGCCTTTTTTTCTTTTACTTTCTTCATAAGAAGCATTTCTTTTTCCTATGGTTCTATTCCATAATCTATCATATTTTCTTTTGCTTACATTGTCTGAAAGAACTCTATAAGCTTCATTTATATCTTTAAATCTTTCTTCATTTCTTGAATTTGCAATATTTACATCAGGATGATATTTTTTAGCTTGTTCTCTATATGCTGTTTTTATTTGTGTCATAGTAACTTTGTTGTGTGGTAAATCTAAAATTTTGTAATAATCTTTAAAAATCATTTCAACATCCCCCGAACTCATAAAAAAATTCAAAAATATTATATCATCTTCATGTAATTTTGTGAAGTTTTTTATTAAATAAAAAATAATTTTTTTCATTTATATTTTATATTATATTATCAAATTTAATAAAGTTTTAAGATTTCGTTAACTTTTCCTTAATAAGTTTTTTATATAATTTTAATAAATTTATAAAAGAGAGGATTTTTTATGCACTATCAAAATTCTATAAACAAATCTACTTATAAAAAGAAAAAAATAAAATTTATTAGAATAGTAATAATTTTAATAATTATATTCGAAATAATAAATTTATATAAAAAATATAATCACTTAATTATCAAATTCATAAACAATATTACAGCTCCTTCAAAATATGAAGTAATTAAACAAGATTATAATGATAATTATTCTGGAAAAGGACAAGAAAAAATATCTAATAAAGATGGCTATTTTACAACTTTTACAACAATAGAAGCAAACAAAAAAATTTACATTGAATATAAGCAAAATGGTACAAGCAGTTGGGCAAATAACATATATTGGGGTGGTAGTATGGAAGAAAACGGATGTGGAATTACTGCTATGTCAATAGTCTTAAGTGGTTATAATAAAAACTATACTCCCGAAGACTTAAGAAAAAAATACTATCCTGTTTTAAATTATGGAAATCTTTCTAAAGAATTATCTAAAACTTTTGATATTGATAATACTGATTTTTATTATGATGATGTACATCTTTCAAAAAATTCTCTTACTGAACACTTATTAACAAATAGGCCTATAATCATTTGTGTTTGGAATGAAAATGGAAATAATAGATGGACAAATAAATCTCATTATATGGTTCTTCTAGCAACAGATGGAAATGGTATGGTATATGTATCAAATCCAAATGGAAAACAAAATGATATAAATAGTTCTGGATGGTATAATTTCAGTGAAATCATACCCTATATAGCAAAAGCATTATATGTAGAAAAATATTAAAATTTCCCCCAAAAAAATGAATTTATAAATCTAAATATTTTTTAGTATTTTATAAATTCATTTTTTATATTTTAATATTAATTTTTTAAACTATATTTTTCTAAATTATTTCTTTACAGCTTTGCTACCTTTTACTCCACCTTGCATTGCAAGAATGTTTTGATCATAAGAAAAAGTTAGTTTTTCTTTATCTCTATGTCTTTTTATTGCTATATCTATTATTTCATCTAATTCTTTTTCAAAAGGCTTTCCTGTAGCTTCCCAAAGATAAAAAGATAATGCACCTGGAATAGTATTTATTTCATTTACATATACTTTATCTTCTTTAGTATCTATTAAAAAGTCTACTCTAGCAACACCACTACAACCTAAAACTTTAAATACTTCTTTACTTAATTTTTGAATTTCTTCTGTTTTTTCTTTACTTATATCTGCTGGAATTTTTTTGTTTGAAAATTCATTATTTTCATTTTTTGCTCCACTTGTTTTTGGTGAATCAAATTTTATAGAAGTACCTTTTCCAGCAATAGTTCCACCTTTTGTTTTTCCATCTCCAATATATTTATCAGCATAACTTAAAATCTCATCAGAAAAGAATGGTTCTTCACATACTGATGTTTCACTTTCTGTTAAATTTCCAATTACAGAACAATTTATTTCTTTTAAATTTTCTACTGCTTTTTCAACAATTATTCTATCTGCAAATTCCATTGCAAACTCAATTGCTTCTTCTAATTCTGCTTTGTTTTTAGCCTTTTTTATTCCTACACTAGAGCCTAAATTTCCAGGTTTTACTATAACTGGATAATCTAATTTTTCTTCTATCTCATTTAATATTTTTTCTTCATCTTTTATGTATTCAATTGAATAAAAAGAAACAAAGTCTACAACAGGAATTCCTGATTCTCTTAAAACTTTTTTCTGTAAAATTTTATCCATTCCTATACTAGATGCCATTATATCTGGCCCAACATAAGGTATTCCAAGTAATGTAACAAAACCTGCTATTGTTCCATCTTCACAATTTGTTCCATGAACTATTGGAAAAGCAACATCTATTGTATTTAAAACTCTTTTTCCAATTAGTGGAGCTGGATTTCTAACTACTTTTACACCTTCTCCATCATTTATTACTGCTACTTTATAGCATCTTTTTAATAATACATCCATATCTCTAAATGAATATAAATCTAATAAATCATCTCCTGTATACATTACACCATTTTTAGCAATATATATAGGAACTATTTCATATTTTTCTGGATCTAAGCTTGAAATAGCTTGGTTCATAGTAATAACAGAAATTTCATGTTCTACTGAAGCTCCTCCAAAAAAAACACCTACTTTTATTTTCATTTTTATTTCCTTTCTATACTTATATTTTATAAGTAATTATCTGGTAAATCATTTTCTAATAGCACAACACTATTATTTGTTATAATAGAATTCATTTTACCTAATGCATCTTGTAAATTTTCTGCTATATAAATATTTTCATCTAGATAATTTTTTTCTTTAATTCCATTATATATTGGAATAGTTTGTTGTGCTCCTACCAATATAATAAAGTCTGCACTGTCAGCTGCATTTCTTCCTAAATCTTTATTAATTTTTACAGAGTCATTGCCTAATTCCACAATTCCAGGTGTTATCAAAATTCTCTTTTTATTTTCAAAAGATTTTAAAACTTCTAATGCCATTTTTGCACCTTTTACATTTGAATTATAAGCATCATCTATAATTATATTTCCATTTGGATTTTGTTTTAGTTCTAATCTATGTGGTACTGGTCTTATATATTTTACTCCTATTTTTATTTCTTCTTCTGAAAGTCCTAGTTTATCAGCAATAGCAATTGCACACACAATATTTAGTATATTTAAATCTCCAAGTAATCTAGTTTTTATACTAATTTTGTTTTTATTTGGTATAACAACATCAAAAGAAGAACCTCTTTCTGTTATATGAATATTTGTAGCATAATAATCAGCACCTTGTGATAATCCATATTTAACCATCTTTTTAGTAATCTTTGAATTTCTTATATTTTCATCTTCCCAATTTACAAAAGCTAATCCTTCATTATCTGGAAGACTATCTATTAATTCTAATTTTGTTTTTCTTACATTTTCCAAATTTTTAAAAGTATCTAAATGTTGAGGACCAATTGCTGTAAGTATTCCATAAGTTGGATTTACAATATCTGTAATTTCTTTTATGTCTCCTACATATTTTGCTCCCATTTCACATATAAATAATTGATGCATTGGTGTTAATTTTTCGTTTATAGTTCTTACAACTCCCATTGTCGTATTATAGCTTTCTGGTGTCATCAAAGTATTATATTTTTGTGAAAGAATAGTATTTACTATATATTTAGTACTTGTTTTTCCATAACTTCCAGTAATTCCTACTACTTTTAAATTTGGAACTTCTTGTAATTTATTTTTAGCTTTTTTGCAAAAGCCTCTTCTTATACTTTTTTCTAATGGTTTATTTATTATACTAACAATATAAACAAAAGTATATGCTAAAACTGTACATACATTTGCAACTATCATTACATATTTGAAGTTTAAAGTATTAGCAAAAAATACTAATAATGCAAATAAAATCAAATATGTAGTATAAACTCTTTTTATTCTAGCAGTTACTACAAATGGTTTCTTTTCTTTTCTTTTTTGAAAAGAAAAAATTAAATATAATAAAATAAATATTTCAATAATTAAGCCAATTCTAGTTACAATTTCATCACTACTTAAAATCAATATAGATGGAATTATCAAAAGTATTATTGTTTTAATATTTAAAACTTTGCTTAAATATCTTTTCATCCATACAGCATATCTATCTATATAATAGTTTTCTAACTGTAAAATATGTAATCCGTGCCTAGTAACTCTATAAAAATAAGTAAATATTAAAATTAAAGTAAAGTTTAATAAAACTTTTTCCATTAGCACTTCCCCTTTATTTATCGTTTTTTAAAAATTCATTTAATACACTGTTTACATTATTTATATTTTCTAAATAAGAAAAATGTGTTGAACCAGCATATTCAATTAATCCACAATCTGGTATTAATTTTTCCATTTTTTTTGCGTCACTTATTGGAGTATCTTTATCTAAACTACCCCAAAAAAGTAAAGTTGGAACACTAATCTTTGGTAATAAATAGCTCAAATCTTCATTTACAATTAATTTCATTGTTTCTTTCAAAACATTTGCTGATAATTTATAATCTTGTGAGCCAACATTGTTTCTTAGTTTTTCTTTGAATTTTTTAATACTTTTAGTATTAGGTAATAAATTTAAAAGAAATTTTCCTGTTTTATAAAAAGCAACTTTTAAATAATATCCTAAACTTCTTTTAGGTTTTATCCCTGCACTATCAATTAAAACTACTTTTTTAGCAGAAACTATACCTCTTCCGACTGCATTTATTATAATTCTTCCGCCATTTGAATGACCTATTAAAATTGGATTTTTTATTTGAAGTTTATCAACAAATTCTTTTAAAAAGTCACCAAAATCATTTGCTGTTAAAGGGTGCTCTGGCAAATCACTTTTACCAAAACCAATTACATCTACTAAGTAAACCTCAAAATTTTTACAAAGTTCATTTGCTATTGGTCTCATAGTTTCTAAGTTAGTAAGCCAACCATGTAACAAAATTACTGGATTTCCTTTGCCCATAATTTCATAATAAATATTACAGTCTTTTACTTTAACTTGCAAATTTCCCTCCTATATGTAATCCACAAAATTGTAAGATTTTGTGGAATTTTTCTTACTATAATTTATTCAAATTAAAAGTTTTTGTTACTGGTAATATATTATAACAATATTATTACAATTTCAAGTTTTATCAATATAAAAAGAATAAAAATAAAAAATATCTTATACTGTTAAAGTTCCTCCTGGTGTATCTAAAATTACAAGAATATCTTCTTCTTTTCCTGTTTCTACATTTATATAAACTAAAAATTCTTTTTCTTCTACTTTTCCTTTAAATTCATAGCAATTAATCTCTGTTTTCCATTCAGTAGGAATTATTGCCATATTTTCAGACATTATTTCTAATTTTGGATTTAGTTTTTCTCTTGCTTCATCAATTGAAATTTTTGGTTCTATATACTTTCTTTCTGTATGAGAATTTAAATATCCGCTTGTTTCTATTCCTAAAACTTCTCCATTATCTAATGCAATTCTAACTTTTATTAAATCTGGATATACAATTATTCCATTATCATTATATGCATAATTTATTGTTACAATATTTCCCTGTTTTACAAAATATGTTTCTTTCATATTTTCAAAGCCTTTGTCAGACAAATAACTTTTTCCAATTTCATTTGCCTCTTCTTGTGAAATTTTTTCTTCATAAACTTCTCTATCTAAATTAGTTTCAACAATATGTCCACCTTTTTTGGAAACCATTATACTATATTTTTCTTCTTTGCCTTTCAATTTTACAGAAAAATCATAAGATGGAATATCTGCATTTTCCAAAGAAGAATTTGTTTCTATTGCTTCAAAATCTTCTCCAAAAAATTCTTGTACTTTTTTCTTAGCATTTTCTTCATCTATGTTATCTCCTGTTAATCCTAATTTTTCTTTTTTATTTATATGATCTGAATATGCGCCATCATAAATTAATCCTTCATAATCATTTAAATTGTCATCAATATTTGAAAATACATTTATACTATCTACTGATTGTGCAAATTTTGCTTCTGAATTTAAATTTAAATCATCCCAACTAATTTCTCCATTATAAATTTCTTCTGATAATTGATTTAAAGTATTTTCTAAGTCCACACTATATTTATACATAGTTTCTAAATTATTAAAATCTTCTTCAGATAATTCTTCTCCATTTATATTTTTTCTAGACAAAGAATAAGAATAATCACTTACTTGATTCAAAAATTTTGCAGTTTGTGATAGACCTTCATTTTCTGAAAAAATTCTTGATAAATAAACCATTCCTAAATTAGAATCTCTCCAAATTTGAGTTAAAGTTTGTGCTGCATGTTCTGGGCTTTTTGAAATCATTGCCTTTGCTAAATAATTTTCTACACTATTTACGTAATTTACTAAATTACTAAAAGCTTCTGTATAATTATTTTTATTTAAATTATTATACTCTTCTCTTAATTTAAAGGCATAATATCCTGTCACAAAAGTTAGAATAATTAGAATAATAATGCATGCTATAAGCCATCTGCTTTTATCTACCATATATTTCTCCTCTCATAATTTTTTCTTATTTTTTCCAGCATTTTTAAAAAATATACTTAAAATCTATTTAATTTCAATATTGCTTGATTAAATTTTAAATTAATATAATTTTAATTTTTAAAAATTGTTTTTTCTTTAAAATCATGATATAATTTTAGAACATTTGAAAGGAATAAAATATGAAAAAGATATTAATTTTTTATGGTTCTTATGGTGGTGGCCATCTTTCAGCAGCAAAAACAATCGACACTTATTTAAAAGAGCATTATAAAGATGAAGTTGAAACAAAATTAGTAGATTGTATTGAGTATATAAACAAATACATAAATAAAGTTTCAACAGAAGCATATAAAGAACTTGCTAAAAAGGCTCCATGGGCTTGGAAACATGTTTATAATAATTCTCAAAATGGTGCTCTTTCTTATATAAGTAATACAACAAATAAACTAATGGCTTTAAAATTAAATTCTCTTTTACAACAATTTAAACCAGATTTAATCATATCTACACATCCATTTTCTAGCCAGATGTGTGCTATATTAAAACAAAAGGGAAAAATCAATTGCAAAATCGCAACAATTCTTACAGATTATCATATTCACGAACAGTGGCTTGTTTCTTATAAATATATTGATTACTTTTTTGTTGCAAATGAACAAATGAAAATGGATATGATTGGAAAAGGAATTAGCGACCAAAGAATTTTTGTAACTGGAATTCCAGTATCTGATAAATTTTTAAAAAAATATGATAAAAAACAAATATTAACTGACCTTAATTTATCTCCAGAAAAAGAGACTATTCTTTTCTTTGCTGGTGGTGAATTTGGACTTGGAAGAAATATCACATATTTAGTTTTAAAAGTTTTAATTCGATTGTTTAAAGAATTGCAAGTTATAGCAATTTCAGGCAAAAATAAAAAAATGAATAAAAAATTTAATGAACTTGTAAAAGTAACAAATTCTCAAGATAGAGTTAAAATTTTAGAATATACAGATAAAGTTCCTGAACTTATGAATGCATGTGTAGCAGTCATTACAAAAGCTGGAGGGCTTACTTTAACAGAAGCATTAGTTTCTAATCTTCCTATTGCAATTATTAATCCAATACCAGGTCAAGAAGAACAAAATACAGAATATTTAGTTCATAATGGTGCTGCTATTTGGATAAAAAAAGGAGACAGTATTGCTAGAACTTTAAAATATCTTTCTAAAAATAGAGATAGATTAAGAGATATGAAAAAAAGAGCTAAGCTAATTGCAAAACCAAATTCAACACAAGATATATGTAAAATTTTATTAGAAATAAATTAAAAAAATTCCCTAATTTATATTAGGGAATTCTTTATTTTCTTTTAATTATTCTAATAACTATAACAGTCATATCATCTTTTACTACTCCAAAGCTATTATCAACTGCTTCTGCTAAAATTAAATCTGCTATTTTTTGAACATTAGTTGTAGTAAGATTTTTTAAGAAATATTCTATCCAATCTTCTTTCATATCTTCCATCGAATCTAAAATTCCATCACTACACATAACTAGTATATCTCCATCTGCAAGATCTAATTTTTGTGATGTTAATTCAATATTATTAAGCATTCCAATAGGAAGATTTTCAGATTTTACTTGTTTAATGTTCTTCTTATTTTTTATGTAGGTACAACATGCAGCATTTTTTATAAATTCAGCTTTTCCAGTAAATAAATCTAATACAGAAACATCAAGTGTTGAGTATCTTTTTGAGGCTCCTAAATAACTAATTCTAGAATTTATCATTTTAACAGATTCTTCACTTTCAAATCCTGCAGATAACATTTGCTTAATTAGTCGTAAGGTAATTTTACTATACTCTCTAGCTTTTTCTCCACTTCCCATTCCATCTGCAATTGCTAACAAATATTTTCCATCTGCAAGTTTTATTTGCAAACTACAATCTCCTGAAATTTCGCTTCCTTCTTTAGTTATTTTTCCACTTCCTACCTGAAGAACAAATTTATCTTCACTAGCATAAATTTGATAATATTCTTTCTTTTCTTCATTTATTCTTTCTCTTTGAAAAGCAACTTTTGTTTCTAGACTTTTTGAAATGATTTCAATAATATTTGCAATTGTTTTCTTTTCTCTTAATGTAGTATCTGCATAATTACATTTTAGTTCTATTATATATTTCTCATTTTTTAATTGTTTAATTTCACATCTATCAATTTTTATATTCTTATTTTTAAATAAGATTTCAAGTTCCTTTTCTTTTTTACTAAATTTACTTTCTTTTGACTCAGTAGCTACTTCTTCTGCACATTTATCAATAATTTTTACAGCACCTTTTAAGTTTTCGTTCATTGCATCTATTGTATTTTTTCTTTCTTGTTCTTTTGCTTTATTTATTTGATAAATTTTTAATGTTCTATTTGCAATTTTTACAATTTCTTGTAAATCGTTTTTTATATTTTCATCTCTCATAAGAACATAATTATTATGTTCTTTTAAAATTTCTATTAAATCTTTATCTACTATAATTTCATTTTCGATTAGAACAGCACATATATCTCTTGCAATTCCAGTATCTTCATTTGAAATTTCTTCGTAAAAAATATTTAATCTAACTTCTTCTAAGTTATCTAAAAAATCTTGTATAAATGATTCTCTACTTGCAATTTCTTCTTTATCAGCACTATTCATTAATTGATTAAACATTTCTGATATTGTTTTAAGTTTTTTAGAAACATCTTCGTTTTTTGATTCTAATCTTCGATCTCCTGAATCGTCTAGTAATTTATCTTTTCCAAAAAATTCTTCTATATCTATTTTTACTTTACTTGGAACAAGTAAAAGACCAATAGAAGCTATAAATACTTCTCTAAAATAGATTATCATTGTAGTTGCTCCTCTAACCCAATAAGTAAGAATTGCATTTCCAAGTAAAAATCCAGCTATAACTCCTATTTTTCCAAATCTGTTCAAAAGTCCTGATAATATTCCAGATATTGCAAATATAGAAATTTGTGTAAAGCTTGTACCATCTAAAAAACTAGTAGCAAGTCCAATTGAAATTCCAGAAACTGCTCCAAGTAGCATTCCATTTTTCCATCCTAAAACCATTATTATGAATATAATTACTATATTGCTAAGGTTTAAAGAAAATACACTTATATTATTAAAAACAGTGCTCGCAAGAGAAACAATTATAGCTGTTGCTATTAATTCTTCAATTGTAAATGCTTTTTTTTCATTAAAATCCCTTATAGTAGCTAAGCCATTAACAAAAATTTTATAAAATACATATACAATAGCACTTGATATTATTCCCATAAAAACATCATATATTAAAAATACACCTACAAAGTTTTTTATAAGTGAAACAATAAAGCAAGCTGCAAATAATTTTCCGCCTGTTTTTACTTCTTCGTTTCTTTCTTCAACTGCTATTTTACCTCTAAAAATTAAAACAAATATAAAATATACTACTGAAATTTCAAGAAAATTGATTAAACTTGTAGAACCTCCTCCTACACAAGTTCCTAAAATTGCTGAAATAAAAACTCCTACTATTGGCACACTTTCTCCAACACAAGCTGCCATTATAGATAGTCCAAAAGGCATAATTCCACCTTTTATTGATAATGTAGAAACTAAAAAAGTTAAAATATAAATAATTATATTTTGATATTTAAAAATTTCTTTTAATCTATAATAAATTTTATTACTTTTTTCAATTACTTCTTCATTCTGATTTGACATATCTGCAACGTTTTGAAACATCCTTAACCACTCCTTTACTTTTAATACATATTTTTATTTAAACATACCTTGAAAGAAAATTTTGTCAAATTTAAAACATATATATTAAAAGTTTTTTACAAATTGTGATAATTTAGACTTATTTTATTACATTTATTTTAAAAAGACAAGTAAAAAAATAAAAAACTATAAAGAAATTAAGTTAATTTTGATAAATATTTTTTATAATAAAAAATTTAATTTTCTTTATAATTTTTATCTTTTTATTTTCATACCATCTTTACACTGCTATAATACTACAAATATATTATAATATCAATTTTTGTAAAAAATTATCGAGAGAGTACCTGTTAAGGACTCTCTCGATAATGCGTGCTTTATTAAGAACGTTCTTCAGAACAACCTCCTTATTTTATCCAAAAGTGTGGATTTATGTTTTCCACTAATGGTTATCGGTTTCAGAGGTTTTTGGGAGTTATTCTTCGTGGGAGAATCGATGAATTCCAGAAATCCCCGGCTGTATACATCTTTGCGCCAGAAATCATAAATGAAATTCACTCCTTCATCACTAGGAACAGTAATGCGTTTGCAGGGAATCATGCCACGAACACCTTTTTTGTAGTGCTCTGGTATGCCGGCCTCAATGGGAAGACTGTCAACAAGTTTCTCGATTTCATACTTTCCCGGATGGTAGAGCATATCTATCAGGATTTCCTGATTCAGACACACACTTGTACTTACCTTGTCTAACTCAATTCCCATCGCAGGAAAAATCAGTACTGTGTTTTCTTCTTGACTCAAACAAAAGCTAACAACAAATCCAAAACGATTTTCCAGTCTTTCCTTAACAGACATAAAGAATTTAACTCTGTCATCTTCTTCATGAACTTCTTTTTCCCAGGATTTATTTTCCGTGAATCTGCTAAATGGACAGTTTTTTACAGAGCACCGCTCACATGTCTTCTTGTCGGCGATGTAACCACTGGTACGATAAGCTGTTCTGCATGCCAAAATGGTAAGATAGCGATTGATTTTCTCTTTCTCGTGAATTCCTTTTTCTTCAAAAGGCATCCATCTAATTCCATCAAGCATGGAGCCACCGCCCCAATAGTAGCCGAAATTCCACGTGGCATTTTCGACATACTTCTTGATTGATATTCTTCCACTTTCCATAAACTCATAATCTTTAGTAGGGATTACCATAAAAATAGATCCCCGGTAATGCCGAAGAATCAGTGGATGATAACTCTGCAAAGAATGTGCTGGAATGTAATAATACCAACCATTTTCGTCAGTGTGTACGTGTTCTTCTCCGATACTCAAACCAATGAGATTGCTTACGATGTCGCTGAGCTGAGATGTGACTTCATTGTTCATGTAATCTCTCCTTCTTATTCGTCCAAAATCTGCACACCTTTCAAAAAAAACTTTTTGAAAAAAACCTTCCTAAATAATTATTTTACAATTCTGCTGTACGTCCAAAGGTGCAAAAAGAAGTATAACAGAAAGGTAAGTTATATTAATTATAGCACATTTACATAATATGGTCAAAATTTGCTATATTTTTTTTTGCTTTCAATCATCGCGTAATCTCATTTTTAAATAATGCAATTTTTATATTTTTTCTTAAAAAATATAAAAGTAGACATTTTAAACTTATAAGATTAAAATTTAATTTATCCTTATTAAGTTTATTTTCTACTTCTTATATCTTTTTTAATTAATTTAAACTTCTGTTTTTAGTATTTTTATTACTTCTTCATAATTATTTATTTGATAATCTGATAATTCATTTATTTTTTCTCTATCCCTATCAGAATATCTATCATATACTGCAACCACTTCAATTCCGGCATTTTTTCCTGCTTCTATTCCAACTAAAGAATCTTCAAAAATTAAACATTCTTCTTTTTTTACATTAAGTTCTTTCATAACTTTTAAATATATTTCTGGGTTTGGTTTTATTTCTTTTGCATCTTCTCTTGTATAAATAATGGAAAAATAATCATCTAATTTTAATTTACTTATTATGTTTTTATTTTCATTTCTATAAATATTCATATTCTGTTTTCTAGTAGTGCTTGCAATTATAAGAATAAAGTTCTTTTCTTTTAATAACTTTAAGAATTTTGGAACATCTGGTTTAAAATCTACTTTATCTTTCAAATATTTTTCAGATATCTCATATCTTACTTCTCCAATCTTTTCTGCTTCTAAATGAAATTTATATATTTCTTTTAATTCTTTATAATATTCTAAATATGGATTTTCTGATTTGCTATTTCTTCTCAAAGATTCATCTCTTCTTATTTGAAGTTTTTCTGTATCTAAAGTCTCTTTAACACCTAAATTCTCCAATAATAGCTTATCTACTTCATTCCAAATATTAATTGAATCTATAAGTGTTCCATCCATGTCAAAAATAATAACTTTTTTATTTTTAAACATTTATATATACCTCTTTAAAAAAATATTTTTATTTATAATAACATAAATTTTAAAAATAAGCTATTTTAATTTTCCATAATACATATCACTAAATATTCCATTTTTCTCAATTAATTCATCATATTTTCCACTTTCTTCAATTTTACCTTTGTTTAAAACTATTATTTTATCGCAATTTTTTAAAGTGGTTAATCTATGTGCTATTGAAATAATTGTTGTATTATTTTCTTTTTGCAATTTCTCTATTTCTGTTTGAATATGTTTTTCTGAAGTATTATCTAGTGCAGAAGTTGCTTCATCTAAAATTAAGATTTTTGGTTTTCTTAAGAAAATTCTTGCTATTGCTATTCTTTGTCTTTGTCCACCTGATAAATTATTTCCACCTTCTGAAATTATTGAATTAAATTTATCTGGTAAGCCATTTATATAGTCATATATATAAGCCTTTTTTGCAGCTTCTTCTACTTCTTCTAATGAAACTTCTCTATTTAATCCATAACAAATATTTTCAAAAATTGTACCTGCTATTAAGAATGGACTTTGTGGAACAAGAGCAATAAGTTCTGAAATATCTTTTCTACTTAAAGAGTCTATATTTCTTGAATCTACTATAATTCTTCCATGCCCTTTTTCTAGTTTAGAAATTGCTTTAATTAGTGATGATTTTCCACATCCACTAGGACCTGCAATTCCTAAAAACATTCCTTTATCTATTTGCAAATTAAAGTTATCTAATATAACTTTATCTTCATCTTCATTATAATAAAACATTAAGTCTTTAATATCTACTATACTATCTGTTTTAACATTTTCTTTTTTATTTGATACTTCACTATATGAAAAGTCATTTGGTATTTCTACCATTTTGAAGAAGTCAGTAGCTAAAACTGTACATTCTGATAATTCATCAAAAATTCTATGTAGTTCTTCTAATGGTTTTATTAGTTGATTAAAACATAAATAAGCTGTTAAAACATTACCAACAGATATAATATTTTTTGTTGCTAAATATGTTGATATTCCAATAATTAATACTGTAAAAAATGCTTGATTTACAAATTTTAAGCAGTCATACATAGCCATTGCCTTATGGTGCTTCATTTCTTTTGATCTTAAAAATTCTGACTTATTATCAAATCTATTTGTTTCAAAATCAACACTATCACTAATTCTTATAACTTCAATTCCATTTATTAATTCAACTATTGTTCCATCCATTTGAGATTTACTTTCCAATAGTTCAACTCTTATACCTTTTTGACTATGTATTTGTTTGAAAACTATAAATATTCCAATTGGTATAACAAGCATCATTGGTAATGCTAAAACAAATGGTAATGTTATAAATATTGTTATAATTGCAGCAATACTATTGAAAATAGCTGGTGCAAAATCCATAAATAACAATTTTTCAAGTTTTACTGTTCCTTCTAAGCATCTATTCATTCTTCCATGAATATTTCCAGTCATATTTTCTCTAAAATATGAAAGTGGAGCCATGAGTAAAGATTTAATAACCATTCCTCTTGCTTCTTTTTCTGTTCTTGTTGCTGTATCTTCTACCATAACTCTTCTAACTATTTTTATAACTTCATTTGCTACATTAACAACTAATATTAATATTAGAAAAGGTATAACTTTTAAAAATGCTATTTTTTCTTGTGTTAAAATATCATCAGTAAGCCATCCAATTGCTTTTGGTGTTACTTGCGTTAATGCTGCTGAAATTATCATTATTAAGACAATTATTAAAAATGAAATTTTTTGTTTTTTAGTTAATATTTTATATAATTTTTTTAATACAGATTTTATTGATTCTTTTTCTTTTTTCATTTGCTCTCCTTTTCTCTTTCTTACATTTAACACACTATTTTATATTATATCATAGTTTACATAAAATGTAAATAACTACTAAAAAAAGATATGATATTGAAATAATAATTCTAAAATTTAACTTCAAATCATATCTTTTTTACTTTATAGAATTTTTAATTATAATAAAAATTATTCATCTATATCTATTAATTCATACTCTTTAGATCCTATTCCTAAATCTGCTGCTGCATCTATTGTGTGAGTTCCATGTCTTGAATTAACTCTCTCTAAGAAATGTTCTTTTCCTGGATCATTAGAATTTTTAACTAAATCTATACAAGCTTGGTCTATTGCAACTGGATCTAAAGAAGCTAAAATTCCAATATCTTTCATACATGGATCTTCTGCAACATTACAACAATCACAATCAACACTCATATTACACATAACATTTATATATGCAATGTTTTCTCCAAATTTTTTAGTAACACTACTTGCTGCATCTGCCATTGCCTCTAAGAATTTTATTTGATCTGCTCTAAACATATCTTCATAACTTGCGTTTTCTGCTCCTGTGCAGTGAATATATCTTTTTCCTTTTCCAGAAGCAACACCTATTGATAATTGTTTTAAAGCTCCACCATATCCACCCATTGGATGTCCTTTAAAATGTGACAATACAAGCATTGAATCATAATTATCTATGTTTTTACCTACATAATTTTTCTTAATTACTTTTCCATTTGGAATTTTTAAGACTTTATCTTCGCCTTCACCATCTAAAATGTCTACTTTAAAATATTTTGTCCATCCATGTTCTGCCATTAATTCATTATGTCTTTCTGTTGTATTTCTAGCACCATCATAAGCGGTGTTACATTCAACAACAGTTCCATTTACATGTTCTACCATAGCTTTTACCATTTCTGGTCTAATATAGTTTTGATTTCCACGTTCACCAGAATGTAACTTAACTGCTACTTTTCCTGGTAACTTTCTTCCAAGGACTTCATACATCCTAACAATATTTTCAGGTGTAATTTCCTTGCAAAAATAAACTTTTGATTTTTCCATAAATACCGTTCCTTTCTTTTTTATTTTAATATTTACTAACCCATTCTTTAAGTTCTTCTTCAGTAATTGATCCTCTAAGTCTATCTCCTCCAAACCATTTTGTTGTATCAGAACAAGATGGTTTTAATTCATCTATTGTATTTCCAAGTCCACTACTTCCAGATGTTGCGAATACAATTATATTTTTATTTGAAAAGTCATAACTTTCTAAAAAAGTATTTATAATTGTTGGTGCAACATACCACCAAATTGGAAATCCTAAATAAATAGTATCATATTGCTCCATATTTTCAACTTTTCCAATGATACCTGGTCTTGATGAATGATCATTCATTTCAATTGAACTTCTGCTATTTTTATCCATCCAATTTAAATCTTCTGGTGTATAAGGAATTTCTGGTTCTATTTGGTATAAATCACCATTTACTACATTTGCAAGTTTTTCAGCTACTTTCTTTGTAGTACCACTTGCTGAAAAATAAGCAACTAAGCTTTTCATATATAAATCTCCTTTCAATGGATTAATTATTACATATCTGTTTTTCCGTTTAGATAATATCACAAAGAAAAAAAGTTTTCAATTGTTTTTTCTTTCTTTCCAAATCTTTTATTTACACTGTTTCCATAGCATTTTGTTGTTTTTAAATTCATATACTATTTTATTTTCATCATATAAGTAAGATAAATATGATTTTATCGTACTACCTATAAGCACATATTGATTTGGATTCATTATTAAATTATATTCATCAAATATATTTTTTAAAATTTCTTCAAAAGTTTTTTCTTCTTTGCAGAAATCATAAATTTTTTCTGCAATTTCATATATTTTGTTTTTATTAAGTTCTATTAATGAATATATATCACAAGTAGCTTCACAATGTGATGGTATATAAAGATTTCCTTTTAAAGTACTTAAAAATTCCAAAGTATTTAAATATTCTCTTACATCATAAATAAAAAATAAATGATATTTTGTAATGGTTTCTTCACTAAATAAAGAGTCTGCTAAAAAGTATATATTATCACTAGTTTTAATTCCCACCATATCAAAAAAATGACCTTTTAGCATAAAATATTCTAATCCTTCTGGCAAATTTCCATCTAACTCTATTGCATTTGATTCTTTTGCTAATAAAAACTTATTTCTTATATCTTTAAAAGGATATCCTCCATAAAGAAAAGAAGGTTCCAAAATAGGACTTTCTGTAAAAGATTTTTCAATATTATGTGCTAAAATATTGCAACCTGTTCTATCTTGAATTACTTTATTTCCACCAATATGATCTGCGTTAGAATGTGTATTTATTATTCCTTTAACTTTCCAACCTTGCTCATCTATAATTTTTAATATTTTTTTACCAGCATCTTTATCATTTCCTGAATCTATTATATACACATTTTCTTCATCTATTTTATAAATTCCAATATTTGTTGGATTTTTTATGTAATATGTTTTTTCTCCTACTTTAATTAATTCCATTTTAAATTATTTCCTTTTTATTTTATATCTTTAAGATTATTTAATTTTTTTGCAATAATTGTAATTATAACACAAAATACTAAGATTGTACCAAAGATAAAATTAGTGGTTCCTGTTTTAGGTAATACTTTAGTTGTTGTAGTATTATCTTTTTGTGGCACACTAGGTTGATTGCTATTATTATTTTTTTTGTTATTATTTGAATTATTACTTGCGCTATTATCTTTATTTTGATTATTGTTTGAATTGTTGTTTGAATTGTTATTGTCTTTATTTTGATTATTATTTGAATTTTTATTTTGGTTATTATTGTCTTTCTCTTCTGTAATTTCGCTCTCTTTATCATCATTTTCTTTATTATCTGCATCTTTTGAATATCTAATAGTAGCAGAGTCTATCATCCAGTCAAATCCATAAATTTTTCCTTTTTCTATTAAAATAGAATCTGTTTTTTCTACTCCAAAAGCAGTATTTTTTATATCAATATTTATGTCTGTTTCAGTATCATTGTAAATATACTTTTCAAATTCATATTCTAATTTATCTCCATCTTTAAATTTACTCAATAAAATAACATCATCTTCTGAAACTCTTTTTAATAGTTCAGAATTTTCAATTTTTCTATACATAAAATTGAATGATTCTCCTGAATTATACTCATTGAATGAAAATGATAATGAATCGCTAGAAATATTTTTAAACATATTTATTTTCTTTTCATAACTTTTTTCGTCTTTTTCTTTTAAATAAATTATACAATTTTCTCCAATATCATTTTCAATTTCAGGAAAATTAGTTTTTTCATTAGCTGTAAATTTATATACTTGATTTTGTTTCAATTCTGATAATTTTATTTTATCAGTCCATTCTTTATTAGTAATATCTACTCCATATTCAATATTATACAGTTTTTCTATATTTTCTTCTGATATATCTTCAAGTATTTCGTTTGTCATAAAATCTATAATTTTACAATCATATACTTTAAAATCTTCTGGTGAATATGTTATTCTTAAACGAATATCATCTTTATATTTAAACAAGTTTGATGGTAAATTGTAATCACTAGCATAAACAGTTAAACTTGTTTGAGTGTTTTCACCTTCTTTCATTATAAAAACTCCATAACTAACTTCATCATTAACTTTAGAATAAGAATTTAATTCGAAATCTTTCGTAATTAGATTTTCGTTATCAGCAGCAAAACTTACATAATGTTCATTAAATATTAATATAATTAATGTAATTATTATTGTTATTATTATTGAAAATTTTTTAATTTTCATAAAACTAGTTTTCCCCCTTTTTCTTTTGTCAATAATATATTTAATTATATTATTACTGTTTTTTTATTACAATTAATTTTATGTTACATTTAAGTAACTATCTTCTTATAATTCTTTAATAATTTTATTCTAAAAATAAACAAACTCTTATAATGTTTATACATAAGCATCATAAGAGTTTAAAATTATTTTTTATTGTTTTTTAGATTTAACTATAAATCTATCCCAAAATGCCAGTACTGCTGGTAGTAAAGTTAAAATCAAAATTGTAGAGCATAAAGTTCCTTCTGATATTGTTTTACATATTTTTGCTGCTATTGCTGATGCAAAATTTGCAATAATTAATGTTACTATAATAAGTATTGAACTTGAAGTTAATATTGTGTGAATTGACTTATTATATGAATCTATTATTGACTCTTTTATTCCTTCTGTTTTTCTATGCTCCAAATAATATGATGTATATAAAATAGCATAATCTATTGTTGCACCCATTAGAATGCTTTGAACAATTAAGATTGAAATAAAGTAAACATCTTCACCTAAAAATGATAATATTCCCATAGTTAAGTAAACTGCACATTGTATTGTTAAAACTAATATTATTGGCACAATTATTGATTTAAAAGTAATTACAACTACAACAAATATAAATATCATTGTTATAATAGTCATGAAATTTAGCTCATTATTGAAAGTTTTACTCATTTCATAAGCCATTGGAGAATTTCCTATTACATAAAAATCATTTAAATTCTTACCTAATAAATCTTTTACTTTTTGAACAAATGCAAAAGTTTCATCTGATTCTTGAGCAAATTTTGTATTTAATACAACTCTTGAATAATTATTTCCTATAAGCATTTCTTTAGCATCAGTTACAGTTGTTTTTGCATCTGTAATATCTTTTCTCATATCATCATCAATAAAATCTGTAAAACGCTCATCCTTCAAAATATCTTCATTTAAATAATTAACAAATTCTTCTATTGTAAGTTCCCATGTATTATTATATTCTTTACTACTGCCATAATAAGTATAAAGAATTTCCACTGTATTTCTTTCTACTTTATCTGATAAATTGCTAAGAATTCCAAAAATTTCATTTGAAGTATATTTAGTTCCAATTATGCTATTTTTCATAATACCATTAACTGTATTCAAATTTGCTATTTGTTCACTATCAAAATTACTTGAATACTCTGGATTTGTAACTACATCTTTTAGTAAAAAATTAATAAATTCATTTAATGATATAGTAAAATTTGAATTTACATATTTTGAGCTATATAAACCATAAAGTAACTTTAAATCATCTTTATTTATGTTTAATAATGAGGATAATTCTTCACAATTATATTTTTTATCAATTACAATTCCATCTATTGCTGTTTTTAATAAATTTAAATCTGAAATAGTGTCATTTGAAATTTTTCCTGCTAAAGAAGCATCGTCTTTGTGTGCAAGTACAAAATTTACAAATTCTTGTGGCGTTAAACTCATATTATTTTGAAGTGAAACATATAAAGTATATATGCTTTTTGTTTTTTCACTATCAATTCCAATAACTTGTGAAATTTCTTGATAAGTAAATGTTGTGTTATTTATAGTATTTTCCATAATAGTAGATAGCAACTTTAATTTATTAATTGTGTTTTCATCAATATTTGCTTGTATGCTTTCTAATGTACTATTGTCTAATATTAATTTTACAAATTCTTGTGGTGTTGATGTCCAACTATTTGTATTTCCCGTTCCATAATCTATTAAAGCATATAATTGATTAATTTGCTCTAAACTAATAACTTGTGAACCTGCTATCATTTGAAATAAATTTGTCATTTCTTGAGATGTAAATTTTTTATCACTCATTATTGTTTGTAAAAGTTGTAATTTTTTCAAAGCATCACTCATGCCTTCAGGGTTAAACATACCAGAATCAGAGCCACCTGGAGCTTCAGTTGGAATACTTAATACAAAATCTACAAACTCTTTAGGAGACATCTTACAATCTTCTCCTTTATTCTCTTTGATAAAAGAAAATATGCCATTTAATGTATCTTGATTAATACTAACAAAAATTTGACCTAAACCATTTTCATCTAGTGACATTTGAGTATTTTTATTTTCAACAATTGGCAATATAGTTTTTGATAATCCTTGTAATGTTGCAAGTTGTGTACTATCCATATAAGAACTTCCATAAGTAGTTGCATTATCAATGAATTCTTTTATATCATATTTACTATTTGAAGTTTGTTTAGTATATTTTAATAGCAAAATTTGAGTTATTTTAGAATCTTCTATTCCAAACAAAGTAGATAATTCTTTACTATTCATTTGTTTAGTAATAACATTTTTATCACTAAAAGTTGAAAGTAATTTTATATTTTGAATTGTTGCTTCATCAAAACTACTTGCATAATTACTATCATTTAAAACGTTGTTTAATACAAAATTTGAAAATTCAGAAATACTCAATTTTATATCTATATCATTTACTAAAATATAATACTTATATAGTTCATTCATTGTATTTTCATCAATTTCAAATAGTCCTGCCATTTGACTACTTGACATTTTGCTTTGAACGGTTTGTTTATTAGTAAATTTTGATAAAGTATTTAATTTATTTCTACTTTCATTATCAATTTTTTTAGAATATTCTTCATTAGTTAAAACATCTTTATTCATGAAATCTACAAATTCATCTAATTTAAGTTGAACATTATTATTCTTAGAAAGATAATAAATAAAAATATCTTTTACTTTATTTTCATCAATTTCCAATATATTTGCGATTTCTGATGAAGTTCTTTTTCTATTTATAGAGTTTTCTGTAACAAAATTTTTAAGTCTAGTTATATCTTTTTTAGTTTCATCATCAATTTTCTCATTTGTTTTTTCATTCTTATATGCCTCTTCTTCAATAAAGTTTATAAAATCACTAAATGTCATTGCATTGTTCTCATTTTTATTATAATAATCATAATATAAAATTTTTAATAAATAATCTTCAATATTAACATCTGATCCTAAATCTTCAAGCTTATCGTTTAATTTATCATAAGTTAATTTTTCATTAATTGTATTGCCATAACCTAAAACTTCTTTTACTTTTTCCTCATTTTCAAATTCTTTTAAATATTTAGAAATTTTTTCTTCATCTTCATTTTTATATATAATAGCAATTTGATTATTTTCGCTAAATATTTTCGATATTTCATCTTCTTTTGAATCTGTATAGTCAATTCCCAAGTTTCCTTTTAATATAAAACTTGTAGCAAAAATTATCAAAAACAATGGGAATGCAATAAATCGAATTTTATAACTATATTTGCCTAACCAACTTAATTTTATATTAGGACTTTTCTTTTTAGTTTTTATAATCCATTTATCAAATATCAATATTAAAGCTGGAAGAACAAAGAAAATGCAAATTAAACTAAATAACACTCCTTTTGCCAAAACAAATCCTAAATCTTTTCCTATTTTAAAGCTCATAAATACTAATGCTAATAATCCAACTATTGTTGTAACAGAACTACTTGATATAGCCTGGAAAGCTTTATATAACGCATTTTTCATAGCTTTAACATTATCTTTTTCCGTTTCTTTTTCTTGATCATATCTATTCATTAGCATAATTGAATAATCCATTGATAAAGCCATTTGCAATATAGCTGTTATTGAATCTGTTATATGAGATACATTTTCAAATATTATATTTGTTCCTTTATTCAAAATAACTGCCATTAAAATTGATGTTAAAAATAAAAATGGTTCTACATAAGATTCACACATTATAATCAAAATTATTAAAGCACATCCAACAGCTAATGCTATAATCCAAAATGGTAACACTGTTTTATTATTTTCAGATACATCCCCACTTGTATAAATATTATAATTACTATATTTTTCTGTTATTTGATTATATACATCTGATGCAGTTTGAGAATCTGCTTTTCCATCTACTGTTATAACATATAAAGTATAATTATCTTTATTGTACTCTTCATTATTTTCATAATCTATTTCTTTAACTCCAGTTAAATTTTCTAAATAATTTTTAACATCTTCTTTTTCATCATCTTGCAAGTTTTCAAACATTAAATTTAAAGTACTAGTCTCTGTTCCTGAGAATTCATCTTCCATAATATTCATTCCAATTCTTGTTTCAGAATCATCTGGCATATATTTGGCTATATCATGATTGATTTTTACTTTATTAGATAATATAGCACAAATTATTGTAAGAACTATGAATAATGTTAATATAAAATATCGTTTACTTATTATGAAATCAGTAATTTTTCTCAAAGTAAATCCTTCCTTTCTTTTAAATCCGCTGTATATTATATTCTCATTATTTTCATTTTGGAAGTATAAAATATAAAAAAGTGTCTAAATTTAGACACTTTTTTATATTTTGTATTTATTTATTGAAAATAGTATGCTATAATTTTGATATATTTTTAAAAAAGGAAATGATTTATTTATGAAAGTAAGATGTCTAAATTCTTCTTCTGTTAAAACCAGAAATTGTATAAAAAAAGCATTCGCAGAATTAATTAATGAAAAGAGACAATTAGATAAAGTAACTGTTACAGAATTAGTAAAAAGAGCAGATATAACAAGGAGCACTTTTTACACACATTATGATGATATTTATGAAGTTGCAAATGATTATCAATTACAAACTATTGAACTTCTATGCAGTGATGAATTAAAATTATATTCAAAAAATGATATAGAAAATTATTTTGAAAATATTATATGTTGCTTAAAAGATAATGAAAAAACATATAAATTACTCTTATCTGCTGATGAATCACTTTTATTTTTGCAGAAATTAACAAGAATTGCTTGTAATAAAATATATGATGCTTTAAAAAATACTTGCACAGATGAATATCTTAAACTCAATGTTTCTTTCCTTTTAAATGGAATATCTGGTGAAATTTTAAAATATTTTAGAAATGAGAGTGATTACTCATTGGATGAAATACTTTTTAATATGAAAAAATGGTTTGAGAAACTTTTTTAAGTTAATCTCAAACCATTTCTATTAATTTTACATTAATGGTGCAACTAATCTTAGCAAAGATTGCCAAACAGATTTAAAGAAATTAGGTGATGTTTCTTCTTTAGTTACTTTATGACTTTTTTTCATAGTATCTACTAAATCTTTCTTTATATCTTTAATTACATCCATATCTTCCAAATAACATCCACATTCAAAATGCAAATATAAACTCCTATAATCCATATTTATTGTTCCAACTGTTGCAATATCATCATCTGATACAAATACTTTGCTATGAACAAAACCTGGTGTATATTTATAAACCTTAACACCTGATTTTACTAAAGGTTCTACATAAGATTCAGATAATGTATAAACTACTTTTTTATCTGGGATTCCTGGAATTACTATTCTAACATCAACACCTCTTTTTACAGCTAAACTTAAAGCATTTATCATATCTGTATCTATAATTAAATATGGTGTAAATATATAAACATAATTATTGGCTTGATTTATAATATTTAAATATACATCTTCTCCAGTTACTTCTTCATCTAATGGTGTTTCTCCATAAGGCACTACAAATCCAGAATTTATATTGTTATTAAACTTATATTTATATTTATTAAAATCTTTATCTTCATTTCTAAATGCATTCCACATAGTTAGAAACATTACTGTATAATTCCAAACAGCATCTCCAGAAATTCTTATTGCATTATCTTTCCAATGACCATATTTTTTATCTTCGTTTATATATTCATCTGCAATATTTATTCCTCCAGAAAAAGCAACTTTTCCATCTATGACTAATATTTTTCTATGATCACGGTTGTTTAAGAAAACACCAGCAATAGGATTTAGTTTATTAAAGACAACACACTTAATTCCCTTTTTTTCTAATTCTTTTGGATAAGAATTAGAAAGTGTAGAAATACATCCCATATCATCATACATAACTCTTACATCAACACCTTGTGATGCTTTTTCTTCTAATATTTTTAAAATAGAATCCCACATCTTTCCATGTGCTACAATAAAATATTCAAAAAATATAAACTTTTCTGCTTTCTTTAATTCTTCTAACATAACAGTAAAAGCTTTTTCTCCAATAGGATAATATGTGACTTCATTATTTTTAGTAACTGGATATCCTGTAAAATCACTTAAATATCTAATTTTACCATTATCCTTATATTCTGCTTTTATTTTCTTATCTTGAACTAAATATTTCTGATTTTCACTTTCACTCTTTTTAATATTTTTTAAAGTTTTACTTCCTCTTTTATTTCTTTGAAAAATTATATAAAGTAAAGCACCAACAATAGGAAATAAAATTAAAATAATTATTAAAGGCAATGTATAAGAATAATTTTTACTTTTTCTTATAAATCCTAAAGTAAGAAGAATACTTATAATTCCAAAGAAAACATCTATTATAACAATGTGTTCTATAAAAAATAAGTAAATAAATAATGTTGACAGTATTTGTAAAAGTAATCCTACTACTACTATCAATCCTCTTTTTAAAGCCATTTTCATATTATTAATCCCCTTACTATAAATTTTAGTAGAATTATAATATCATAAAAAAGCTTATATTTCAAGTTTATAAAGCATTTCTTTTTATTTTAATTAGAATAAAAAAATATGAGATTAAATTTAATATAATCTCATATTTTTCGCATATTGATTAATTTTTCTTAGTTCATTAATACAACTTCATTTGTTTTTAAACTATTTTGTACATCTATTACTCTTTGATTTGAAGAACCTTTCCATTTTAATGTTGGATCATGAAGATCATCTACATATCTGCCATCAACTAAAACATCTACATATTTCATAACTTCTTTATCTTTTAAATCTTCATCAAATCTAAATCCAGACCAAACCCATAAGTTCTTATTTGGATATTTTTCTTTAAATTCTTTTGCAAGTTTTGTTGTTGCCTCAATATTCTTTGGATGCATTGGTTCACCACCTAAGATAGATAAACCTTTTATATGATTTTCACCACATAATTTCATTATTTCATCAATTGATTCTTGTGTAAAATCTTTTCCATCCTCAAAATTCCATGTTTCTGGATTGAAACAATTTTTACAATGAAATTCACATCCTTGCATAAATACTGAAACTCTAATTCCAGGTCCATTTGAGATATCCATTTTTCTTATTACATTATATTTCATTCTACTTTGCCACCTTATTATCAATATGTAATACTCTCTCTTTTATTTCTTGAGTTCTTCCTTTGTTCCAGAAATTGGTTCCTATATAACCACATGTTCTTCTTGCTACATTTAATGTATTGTGATCTCTGTTACCACAGTTTGGACAATACCATTCTAAGTTTTCATCTATTAAGATTTCTCCTGTATATCCACATTTTTGGCAATAATCTGATTTTGTATTTAATTCTGCATACATTATATTATCATAAATGAATTTTACAACATCTAAGATTACATCTAAGTTATTTTGTAGATTTGGTGTTTCAATATATGAAATTGCTCCACCAGGACTTAATCTTTGGAATTCGCTTTCTAATTTAAGTTTTGTGAAAGCATCAATTTCTTCGAATACAGGAACATGATATGAGTTAGTAATATAGTTTTTATCTGTAACTCCTTCTACTGTTCCAAAACGTTCTTTTAAGCATCTAGCAAATTTATATGTTGTTGATTCAATTGGTGTTCCATATACTGAGTAGTCAATATCTTCTTCTTTCTTCCATTCTTTACATGCATCATTTAATTTTTGCATGATCTTTAATCCTAATTCTTTTCCTTCACCATTATCTGTATGTGAATGTCCTGTCATATATTTTACACATTCATATAATCCTGCATATCCTAAAGAAATTGTAGAATATCCATGATGTAATAATTCATGAATGCTTTCTCCTGGTTTTAATCTTGCTAAAGCTCCATCTTGCCATAATATTGGTGCTACATCACTTGTAGCTGTACTTAATCTCTTATGTCTTATTTGTAATGCTTTATGACATAATTCTAATCTTTCATCAAGTATTTTCCAGAATTTATCCATATCTTTTTCTGAAGAAAGAGCAACATCTGGTAAGTTTATTGTAACAACACCTTGGTTAAATCTTCCATAATATTTTCCTTTTCCTTCTTCATAGTTTTTAGCATTAGCAATATTTCCTATTGACATTGTTCTATCTGGTGTTAAGAAGCTTCTACATCCCATACAAGGATAGCATTCGCCTTCTCCATATTCATTTTTCTTTAATTCTAACATTACTTTTTCAGAAATGTAGTCAGGAACTAATCTTTTAGCTGTACATTCTGCTGCAAGTTTTGTTAAATAATAATATTCGCCATCTTCATTAACTGTGTCTTCTTCAAGAACATATAATAATTTTGGGAATGCTGGTGTAATGTATACACCTTTTCTATTTTTAAATCCAAGAATTCTTTGTCTTAAAAATTCTTCTATTATCATTGCAAGTTCTTTTTTGTATTCTTTTGTTTCATTTAAATACATAAATACACTTAAGAATGGTGCTTGTCCATTTGTATTAGTCATTGAATTTACTTGATAATTGAATGTTTGAACTCCATCTGCAACTTCTTTTTTAGTATCTTCCCAAGCAAATTTTTCACAATCTGCTTTTTTAAGTTTTCTTTCTTCATATTTTTTATAGTATTTTTCATAACTACTTCTAACGAAAGGTGCTAAGTGTGTTAAAGAAACTGTTGCTCCTCCATAGCTAGATGAGGTAACTGCTAAAATTATTTGTGTTGCAATTGTTGCTGCTGTTATAAATCTGTGTGGTTTTTCAATCATAACACCATTTATAACTGTTCCATTTTGCAACATATCATCTAAGTTTATTAACTCACAATTGTGTAATGCGTTTTGTGCAAAATAGTCTGCATCGTGGAAATGAATTATTCCTTCATCATGTGCTTTTACTATTTCGCTTGGAAGTAAAAATCTTCTAGTAATATCTGTACTTGTTATTCCTGCTAAATAATCTCTTTGTGTTGTAACAACTTGTGCATTTTTATTAGAATTTTCACTATTCCAATATTCATTTTCACCTTCAATTAATTCTTTAATTGTTTGGTCTGTAGTATTTGCTTTTCTAACCAATTCTCTAGTATAACGATAAGTAATATATTTTTTAGCTAATTGGTATTTATCAAATTCCATTAATTTCTCTTCAATAATGTCTTGAATATCTTCAACTAATATTCTTTTTTTATCCAAGTCTTCAATGTAATGGATAATTTCTTTAATCTCTTGTTCACTTGCTCTTTCTTTTGGCTTTACTTCTGCATTTGCTTTTTTAATAGCTATTTTGATTTTACTTGGATCATAATCAACAATATGTCCGTCTCTTTTAACAATCTTCATCTTTTTTTCCCTTTCGTTTATAAATTTTTGTTTTTTAATTTAACCAAATTATAATCTTAATTTTAAAAAGTAAAAAGGTGCATTTGCAACTTTTATCAAATTGTGATATAATTGTAATGGTGATGAAATATGATTAATCCTTTTGAAGGACTTTCTAACTCGCAAAGGGCTAAATTACTGCATAAGCTGGAAAGTCACATTTACAAATATAATAAAAATGAAGAAATACTTGCAACATTAAAAGCAACTAATATTGTTTGTATTTTAATAGAAGGTCATGCCCAAATTTTGAACATAAATTATTTGGGAGAAGAAACTCTTATAGAAGATCTTTTTGAGAATAGCGTTTTTGGAACAAATATGTCTAATATTGATAGTACAGAATGTGAAATTAGAGCTCTTGAGCCTTGTAAAATTATAGTTATAGATTACAATAAACTAATCAATATAGAAAATATTGAAACTTCCTATTACAATAAATTCATTTTCAATTTATTTGTAATAATAAATTCACGTTTTAAAGAGAATAATGATAGAATTCAAATTCTTACTAAAAAAAGTATTCGTGATAAATTATTAGCTTTTTTTGAAAATGAATATAGAAAAAATCGTTCTCAAAAAATTTTCTTATCTAGTAATTTAAAAAATTTAGCAGACTATCTTGCAGTAAATAGATCTGCTATGTTTAGAGAACTAAAGAGCCTAAAAGAAGAAAACTTCATAAAAGTTGATGGCAAAAAAATTACTCTTTTATATGTTCCTAATATATAAACTAATCAAATAAAGAAAGAGTTATTGTTACATCTGAAGTTCCTAAAAGCTTTTTTAAATCTTCTTTTGACAAGTCTTCTACTTTACCAAGTTTAGTAAAGCTCCAAGTATTTGTATCATAATATAGAGTTATTTGATTTCCTTGATATAGTATTAAATCTCCTGGCTCTGTGGTTATTTTTGTGTCATTTGTTGGAAGAGAGAAATCCAAACTTCCAACTTTCTCAAAATTGCCATAGTCATGGGCTTTAATTACTATATCATTTTCTTTTAATTTTTCTACAAGAGCTTTAGAAGAAGAATTATCTTCTAAATTTACTGTAAGTTCTTTTCCATTTACTTCTAGTTTTATTTTATTTATCATTTCGCTAGTTTCCTTTCCTATTTCGTTAGTATTACCAATTGTATTTGTTTGAATTATTTCTGTTTGCATTGTATTTGTTTCTATTTTATTTTGTTCTTGAGATTCTTCGTCATTTGTTAAATATGAATAGTACTCATTCACTTCTTCGCTTAATTTTTGACCATTAACAAGAGACTCACTTAACTTTATTCTTATATCAGGTGGAAATATTTCTTTTAAAGATTTTCCATACTCAGAACCATCTCTAGGCATTTTATAGTCTACTATTTCATCATTTTCAAATATAAATTTATATGGTATTGAACTACCACTATTTACTATTAATTTTCCATCTTGTACATAGTAGCTTTCTACTAAAGCCCATACATACACATTTGTTTTATTTTGAGATTCTCTAATTCCAAGTTTGGCAATATCTGTAAAAACTTTAAAATCGCTTACATTATAATTTGGTTTGCTTTCCTTTGTTTCTAAGTTATAGTGTGGATGTTCTTGACTTATTAAATATTCCTCAACCTTATCATATAAATAGTCCTTATTATTAACCACTTTCTCTTTTAAATTCATTTTTATAAGTATAATCAATATAGAAAGAAATATAATTATTATAAAAATTTTCAAAACTCTTTTCATAAAATCTTCCTTTCATAATTTATTGTGAATGCATTATAATACAAAAGCAAGTGATTTTCAAGGTAATCACTTGCTTTTATTCATAATGTCCTTTGCATTGTATTATTTCAATTTGATTATTGTTTATTCTATACACTAATCTATTAACTTCATCAATTCTTCTACTCCAAAATCCACTTAAATTAGACTTTAATGGTTCAGGTTTTCCAATTCATGTAAAATTGTTTCTTTGTATATCAATTAATAATGCATTTATTCTTTTTAATATCTTTTTATCTTGTGTTTGCCAATAACAGTATTCCTCCCATGCCTTTGTTGTAAAAGATATATTATTTGTCATCAGCCATCGCCTCTAATTCATCCATAGTTTTTGTAATTACTTTTCCTTCTTTTAATTGTCTTATTGATTCGTTTATAGCCTTTATATTTGTTTCAGAATAAAATGGATCAATAGAAACTTCAAATGGTATTCTTTTTTCTCTAATTACTTTTTTAGCAAACATATTAAATGCTGTTGACATTGTAATACCTAATTCATTACAAATTTCTTCAAGTTGCTTTTTTGTATTTTCATCTATTCTAAAGTTTATTAATGTTTGTGCCATAAATATCACCTCTCTATAATTATTATAATACATTGTAAATACATTGTCAATATATTAACTTTATACTATTAAATATTATACATTTTATTTTTATGTATTATATTTTTATTTATTCACAAAATTTATTATTGAAGCGATATTATAATACAAAAGCAAGTGATTTTCAAGATAATCACTTGCTTTTACTTTATATCATTTCTCTATATATTTTATTTATATCTTTTTCATCTTTATATTTATTTTCCATTGGACACATTCCCGTTTTATCTTGATTTATAATATAATCTGTTATTTGTTCATATTCATATTTTACATTGTTTTCTTCTAGAACGGGAATAGCATATTTACTTATAACTTTTGCATAAATTTCTTTAACACCTGCTACTGTTAAAATACTTCCTGCTACTTTTCCTATTACTTTATCCGCTACAATAGCATTTTTTAACGCATTTTCATTTTCTTTTAAAATGTTTTTTATATCTTTAATTCTATCTTGATAATATTCTTTTATTTCTCCATTTTGAAAACAAACAACTAAAGATGCATCTTTTTCAAACAAAATTTGTTTTACTTTTTCTAAATTACTCATTAAAGCCAATTCCCTTCTTAATGAATTTAGCTATAAATGGAACGCATGCTAATTGGATTAAAATTCCTGGTAATCCTGCTTTTATACTTTCAATAACTGAAATTCCATAAGTAGGTAATCCTAAAACATTAATTGCAACAAATAGTACACCTGCATATAATACTCTTCCTAAAATTATTGTGGCAATTAATGAAATGTATGAATTAAATTTTTTATTTAAAACGCTTAATAAAACAGCATAAATTACAAGTTCTATTAACATATATGGAAGTCTTGCTAAAGCTGGCATTCCTGTTAATAAATAACTAAATACTACTGAACTTCCAGCTACTATGCTAGCACTTATTGCTCCAAAAACAAGTGAAGCAATTAAAACAGCTATATGCATTGGTAAAAATGTTGCTCCAGCGCTACTTCCTGCAAATATATGGAATATTCTTGGAAGCGCAATTCCTAAACCACTTAATAAAATTGTTCCTACAACATATTTAGCTCTTGTAGTTTTTAATGTTTCTAATAAAGTATTTTGTTTTTTTACACTTTCTGCTTTTTCAATACTCATTGCTATTCCTCCTTTAAATTTTCAAAAATTCTTTCTTCTAAAATATATATTAAAATTTGTTATTTTTCAAGTTGATCTTTTAATATTTATCAATTCCAGTACCATTTTTCAAATAAATTTTTATTTGTCTTATAATATGAGGAATATTATAGTTTCCAGCAAATTTAGAATTGTCTAATAATTTATCATTTATAGTTACCCATTCTAATTTATTTTTTTCTTCTACCAATTTTACTTCATGTTTTAAAATTCCATAATAAACTTGTAAATTATTTTCATATTTAAAATAATTTAAATCCATAAAATGATCTAATTCTATATCTTTACTAGATATTCCTGTTTCTTCAAATAATTCTCTATATGCTCCTTCATCATTTGTTTCGCCTTCTTCTACTCGCCCACCAACAAAGTTATATAATCCTTTATATGGCTCTTTTGCTCTAATACAGAAAAGTGCTTTATCTAAATCTTTATTAAATACTACTACTAAATTCAATTTTCTCATATTATATTTCTCCATCTAAAACTTTATTATTTTTTTAGTTGTAATCCATCTTTAAAAGCATTTCCAACTCTTTCTGTAACTTTATAATATCCATGTGTATATGGGTCAAATGCTATGGCATTTACTAAATTAATATCAACATTATCTCCATTCATTACTGATTCATCAGCATTTACATTTACTATTTTACCAACTACTCCACAGCCATATTTATCATCTTGGTATTCTATAAATTCACATTCCATGCAGATTGGAAATTCATTTATAATTGGTGCATCTACATTTTCAGATTTTGTAGCTGTTAATTTGCTATTTTCAAATTTGTTTGGAGTATTATTTCCAGATGCTATTCCAAAATAATCTGCTTCTACAACATGCTTACTATCTGCAATGCTAACTGTAAATGCTTTTCTTTTTTTAATATTTTTTACTGTTTTATGTGTTTCTGTTAGATTAAGTATTACATAATCTCTATCTAACATTGTACCCCAAGCAGCATTCATGACATCAACACTTCCATCTTCATTATAAGTTGCTACCATTAAAACTGGCATTGGAAATATTGCCTCTGTTACTTTAATATTTTTTCTCATAATCTTTTCCTCCTATTTTTTAATATAAATTTTAGTTTTGCATAAAAATTTGTTGTCCTTTAATTAAATCATAACTTATTAGATTATTACCATCTAAATTTTCTTTATACATATCAATTCCTGTAATTTGACTATTTTCATAAGTTAAATAATAATATATTCCTTTGTCCATATTACAACATGAACTATATATTGTTATTTCATATTGTCCTTTTCCCATGTGAACTAATCCTCTTTGTTGATATACAGATTCTAGTATATGGAAGAATTGACTAATACTTTCTGATTCTGAAGAACCAGATTTTGAGTTCATTTTGGTAAAAGTTGCTTTTACAAATCTTGATGCAGAAGATAAGTCTCCTGGTAATCCCATTCCACCCATTCCACGACTATAAGTTTCCAAATTTAAATCTTTTGAAAAGTTATTTTCTGGTTGTTCTGTTGATAAACTCATATAATTATTTAAATTAAATAAATGAATATCAAAAGTCGGATTATTTGTAAGAACACCAACAGGATTATCATATACTTTTAATCCACTTTTTACACTTTCTACTGTTATTGATTTTTCTTTATCTGCAATTATCCAATGTAAAGGTGAGGCTAGTAATTCTTCACTAAAATTAATTTTAGCAATATTCATATTTTGTAATAATTTTTTTGCCTCTTCAATGTTTGAACATTGTGACAATATATAAGGAATAAATTCGAAAGGTGCAACATTATTCTTTCCTTCTTCTATTTCCTTATAATCAGCATTTCCTGGGAAATTAAGTCCAGCCATTCCTAAACCTTTTTCATTTATTGCATCATAATAAAGTGGATAATCATTTGCAACATAAGCCATTCCAATAATTGCATAATGATTTTTGATTGGCTCCACCATTCTAAAATTAAATTCATAATTTCTAGGAGTTATAGTAACAGTTTCTTTATATGAATATTCTAAATCTAAATTTCTCCCAAAATAATGATCGTTTGTACTATAAGTTACAGCAGTACACATAAACAACATTCCTCCTTTACATTTTATTTATATAATTACTTAAATCTATTGACATATATCTTGGCCCTCTAACTGCATTTATTCCAAATTCTTTTAATTTTTCTAATGATAATTTTCCCTTTTCATATCTTTTTATTAAATCTATTTTCATAACTTTTTGTATTCTCATATTTTTATCTTTATACTCATAAGGAATATTTACATCTACTACTCTAAATTTATACATAATTGATGAATAAGGACTTGCAACATATAAATAAACAATATCATTTACTTTAATATCTGTACTTTGCTTCCATGTTATTGTATTACTTTTTTCTAGAGCTTTATATATATCAAAATATGTAGGATTTGCAGGCACTATCCATTCATTTTTAGCATTATTTTTGTTTGTTACTGTATACGAATAGCTTTCTTTAATTAACTTCAATATCTTTTCATCTGATACAGTATTATTTAATATAACTGTAAGCCAGCTTTTCTTATTCATGTGATATGCAGGATAAAATCCATCTTTTTTTAATAAATCTTCTATTTCTTTTGGATCTAATTTTATATCAATTACTTCTACTTCTCCAGTAGAGTTTTTATCTAATTTACTTTTGTCAATATTCATTATTATAGCATACCATTTTTTACTATCTTTATTTCTAAAGGTAGCATATCCTGGAAACTTTTCCCATTCAAACTGTGGCTCATCTCCATACATTTCTTTTATTGCCTTTGCTATTCTATTAGACTGCTCATATATAAAAGATTCTTTAACAAAACAATTATTTTTAATATCATTTAACAAATCTTTAAATTCTGCTCTAACCTGTCCTACAAAAGAACCCACACTATCTTCTATACGAAAATTTGTATATTCATCCTCAAAAGATAAATCATAAATTTTACCTTTAACTTTTCCAACATTATCTATTTCAACATCTACTCTAAAAGTATTATTCATAATATTTTTAGAATACTTATATGAAGAATTTTCTTTTTTAAATCCATATTTAATTATTTTTTCAAAATCAACTCTTGTTTTTCTGAATAATTCTTCTTCAATAGTCATTTTGTTCTCTCCTACGAATTACTATTTATCTAATCAATTTTATATCATAAAAAATTATAATTATCAATTTATAAAAAACAATCAAAAAATTTGTTTTGTTCGCTTGATTTTCATTTGTCTTTGATTTATAATCCTTCTCCATAGGAAATGACAAAAAGCAGATGTGGTTTTGCCACCAATTTTTACGATTCTTCGTGAGAGAGGTGGTGATGTTTATGGTTAAAGTTATACTATTTTGGATAATATCTTTAATGTTTTCTTTAACATTAAACGTTGCCTTGGCTACAGTTCTGTATAAGAACTGGGTTAACAAGCAACTACATAAATAAAAAATAAACCATTCTGCTTATGCTGAGAGAATGGCTTATTTAAACTATTACTTGGCAAAACCACGTTTGTGGATTTGTCATTTCCTATATTTATTATATAGTCATTTATTTGTTTTGTCAAATTAATTTTAAGTAATACAATTTGTAAACTACCATAAATTGAAGGCAGTTCTTATAAAGTAATTTAAAAGTATTATTATAATTATAATCGATATTATTCCAATAACTATTATATAAGACTTTATAAATTTTTTTGCGTTTCCAACATCATTGTAAACGGAATCAATTTTTTTATGGTCTAACTCTCTTGCAATTACCTCTGGTATTTCTGTTTCTTTTATCATCTCATCCAGACTAACATTGAACAAATTAGATAATTCTACTAATTTATTCATTTCTGGTGTTGTTTCTCCCAATTCCCATTTTGAAACAGTTTGTCTAGCAATATTGAGTTTATTTCCTAATTCTTCTTGAGATAATCCTGATGATTTTCTTAACTTAATTAATTTTTCATTGAATTTCATATTTTCTCAACTTCCTTTCTAAAAATTTGATATTAAAAATATCATTATTATTGTAGATTTTTTTTGCACTTAAATCTACCATTTTAGAATGGAAGATTGACACTTAAACTTAACGTTTTTTTGAAAATTTACTTTTTTATCTAAATTACTATTTATTCGACTCATACAATTTGTGTTACTCCTAAAAAATTTACTTTTCTAATAATTTTTTATATGTTAAATCAATTCCAAATGCTCCTAATGTAGCTGTTATTAAAATTGCTATTACTGCTACTGTTAAAACAATATCTCCACAACTCAATCCCATTGCTAAAGGCACACCTCCAATTGCTGCTTGAACTGTTGCTTTTGGAATATACGCAATTGCACAAAAAATCTTTTCCTTTTTTGATAATTTTGTTTTTAATAAGCATACAAATACACCCATTATTCTAAATAGTAATACCGCAAATATTAATATAACTGTATTAATTCCAGCACTTAAAGCATAATTTATATTTACACTTGCACCTACCAAAACAAATAACATTATTTCTGCTACTACCCAAAGTTTTCCAAATTTTCCAGTTATTCTTTTTGCAAGAACTGGATAATTTCTGTTTATTATTATTCCCATGCTCATAACGGCTATTAAGCCAGAAATTGAAACTATATCTTTAAGCCATTCTTCTAAAGTTACAAATATAAATGACATACTAAGTAATATTACTACTTTAACAGTGTCTCTCATGTGAACTTTTTTAAATAATTTTATTAATATAAAACCAACAATTGCTCCTAATAATATTCCAAATATTATTGAAACTGGAATATTTATAAATTGCCAGATACTTATATTTTTTCCTGTTGCTAACCCAGTAAAAGTTGTAAACATTACTATTACAAAAACATCGTCAACTGATGCTCCAGCAAGTATGAGCTGTGGAATACTGTTTTTCTTTCCATAGCCATCTTCTATTAGTTTAATCATTTTCGGAACAATAACAGCAGGAGACACTGCTGCTATTACAGAACCCATTATTGCAGCCTCTAATAATGAAATTCCTAAAAGTTTTGGTGCTAATAAACACATACCTAAGATTTCAAAACACACAGGTAAAAAGCACATTAATATTGCAGGTCTTCCAACTTTTTTTAAATCTTCTATATTAAGAGTTATTCCTGCTCTTATTAAAATTATTATTAATGCAATTTGCCTCAATTCAGATGAAATATTTAATATTGTTCCATCAATGGCATTTACTGCATAGGGTCCTAATATTATTCCTACAATAATATAAGACAATAAACTTGGAATTTTTAATTTTTTAAATATAAAACTTAGACTCATTGATAATAAAAAAATATATGCTAAACTGATAATCATTTTATTCCTCCTTTTAATTCTTATTTAATCAATTAGGCACAAAAAAAGCCAATGATTCTGTTATTTTATAACAGATGTCATCAGCTTTAAATAGCAGTTTTGATATATTATCAAGGGAGAACATCATTCCCTATATTTATCATAAAATATTATAGCACCTTTAAAAATTTTTTCAAGTATTTTTTACTAACACAAATTGTAATTTATACATTACTTACTATATTTTGGGGTTTCATAACATTGTTTATATTTAAAAATAACTAATTACTACCTTTTCCTCACTTAACGTATATCTTTATTTACGTCATAATTATAATTTTTTAAAATTAATTCTTTGGCTTTTGCATCTAAGTAATTACATAGTTCATCTAAAAACATAAAATCTAATGAATCTATTTTTTCGTACTTTTCATAAATGTATCTCCAATTTATAAAAGCTTCTGAAATATTTTCAATTTTATCTTCAATATTTGTAAACTTCTTTAAACTCATTTCATAATGCAAATTTGATTTGAAATCAATATTGGTTTTAGAATATAATTTAAATATTTTATGTCCATTTATTCCTTTTAAATCTTTAAAATCAATATTGTTTTCTAATAAAATTAATTTTAAATATATCTCGCATGCAAAAGATTTATTTACTATAAAAGGAGTTTGTTTGCTTATTATTTTATTGCCACGTGCTGTGGCTAGAGAGTATTCATTAAGTTTAACTTGAGAATTGTCTTTTAAATTATATTGGCTAATCAAATCTTCTAATTTAATATTATTAAGTGTTATTTGGCAATAATTTGTCCAATCACCTATTTCACTTGGTATAATTAACATTTCTTCAATAGGAACAGCATTTTTAAATTGTCTTGCTGTAGTATACATTATTATTCTATTTTTTCCTTCTACACTTACATTATCCAAATGCGTAAAATTATTATTCATATTTTTCATAATCATTCCACCTTACAACTTACTATTTATCTTACTAACACAATTTGTCTTTCTATTTATTTTTTGATGATTGTCTAATTTTCTCGTGATAAAAATAATTGATTATAATAGGTTTACCTGTTGGATTTTTTAAAAATGGTTCTTCATCTATTACATACATAAATTTATTTTTATCTGCATATTCTTGAACTTGTTTATCTAATTCTTCCCAATATGACATATCTTTTTTGGTATATATCTTATTATATAAATCTTTTAACTCTGGGTGTTTCTCATTTATATAATTTATGATAGTAGGTTTAAATGTTCCTCTCAAATTCAAATTTTCAAGCCATATATAGTCGCAAAAATCTTTTATTTCTTCAATAATTTCAAAAACATTTGTAATTCCAGGAAATATTGGAGAGATAAAACAAGTTGTTCTTATTCCTGCCTCGTGTATTTTTTTCATTGCCTCAATTCTTGCTTTAATACTTGGAGCTGAATCCATATCTTTTTTAAATTCTTCATCTAATGTATTGATAGACCAAGCAACTAAAGGATCAGGATATGTATTTATTAAGTCTATATCTCGTGTAACTAAATCAGATTTTGTAGTAATTATTAAGTTAATTCCACTCCCCTGCATTTCTTCCAAGAAAGCTCTTGTTCTTTTATATTTTCCTTCAAAGTAGTTATATCCGTCTGTTACAGAGCCAACTATCATTGTTTTTCCTTTATATTTTTCAGGATTTTTTATTTTATCCCACATCTTAACATCTAAAAACATTCCCCAGTCTTCTGTATGCCCTGTAAATCTTTTCATAAATGTTGCATAACAATATTCACAACCAAAAGGGCAACCTACATAGGTATTTATTGAATACCCTGCTATTGGCAGATTTGACTTTGTAAGAACTGTATCAACTTTTTTCTCTTTTATTATTACTTTTTTTAAATCTATCATTTTTTCATATCTCCAAATTCTTTAGGGAACTCTTGTATTATTTCATTCTCATCTAAAATTCCTAATAAATCTTCTTTCATAAATACAGGTATATTATTTGCCTTTGCTTGATTATAAATATTAAATACCCATTCTTTTTTAGTAACTCCTTTGTTTTTTCTACTACCTGTTTCTGTTCCTATAACTATCCAAGAAATATCAGTTAAATCAAGTTCTCCTACATCATCAAACATTGGCTCAAATGTAAGATGATAATGTTTTGTTTTTATATTTTTTCTTAATTCATCTATTCTATATTTTTCTTTTGAAGATGTAACTGTTACTCCAAACCAACCATTGTCTGGTGTTTCATTTATTTTTATATTTTCAGGTTTTTTGCTTAAGAAGATATATTGTGTATCTTTATTTTCTTTCATTTTCTCAAATACTTTGTGTTTCCATTCTTCTTTCCAACCTGATAAATCACTTTGCCCAGTTAGTAAATATGCTCCATATTTTTTATTATCAAGCATTTTTAATTTACTTTCAAAAAATACAGGATTATTAAAGTTATCTATTGTGTTAAATCTATTATTATTCATTCTAGCATAACAATAAGAACAACCTATATCACAACCAATTACTATGTTTATATTTTTTATACTATCTTTAATACATTGCATAATATTCTCCAATCATTTATCTAATTTATTTTATTATTTCTTCAATTTCGGATTTACTTACAGCACCAACAATTCTATTAACTTCTTCTCCATTTTTTATCACGATAAAAGTTGGAATTGACATTACATTATATCTTACTGCTAAATTTTCTTCTTCATCAACATTAATTTTCCCAACAATAATATCCTTATTTTCTTCTGCAATTTTTTCAATTATAGGTGACATCATTTGACATGGACCACACCAATCAGCATAAAAATCTATTAATACTGTTTTTTCGCTTTTTAAAGCCTCTTCCTCAAAATTTTTACTTGTTAATTTTACCATTTTTACTTCCCCCTCAATAATATTTTGTTCTCCTGATTTATCTTCTAATATACTCGTATTATTAGTAATCTCATCACTTAAACTAATATTTTCATTCGAATCATTGAGCATATTATTTTTCGAATAGTTATTAATAAATTTACTTGCACCTATTAAACTTATTATAAATACTATTAGAATAACAATAAGTATTATTTTCTTAGTCATTGTTTCTTACCTCTTTAAATTAATTTCTTTAAAAGAATATTGTATAAATACCCATTATTATAAGTAAAATCCCTGATATTTTTTTTATTATACCATAATGCTTTTTTATAAAAGTAAATAATGTTTTTAGTTTTTCAATTAATATCGTTGAAATTATAAATGGAATGCCAAAACCTATTGAATATATGATTATTAATATTATTCCTTTTATTATATCTTGATTTTTAGCTATTAATAATAAAGCCGAACTTAAAAATGCTCCAACACAAGGTGTCCAACTAATTGTAAATACTATTCCAAAAAGCATTGCTTTTAAAAAGTTTAATTTTTCTATATTCATTTTTATATTTTGCGTTTTATTTAAAAATTTTATTTTAAAAACTTCCATATAATTAAATCCAAAAATTATTATTAATATTCCAAATCCTATTTTAAAATATTGCATGTTTTTACTAACAATATTTCCAAAAGTGCTTGCAAAGACTGACAATAAGAGAAAAATAAATGTAAAGCCCAGCACAAATCCAATTGAATTTATTACAGCTTTTTTCAAATTTTTTTCTTCTTCACCAGTAAAATAGGCAATATATATTGGTATCATTGGAAGGACACAAGGTGATATAAAACTTGCTATCCCTTCTAATAAAATAAGTAAATATTCCACCTTTTTATCCTCCTTTCAACTTATTATAATCGATTTTATATCATAAAAAATTATAATTATCAATTTATAAAAAATAATCAAAAAATTTGTTTTGTTCGCTTGATTTTTATTTGTCTCTGATTTATAATCCCTCTCCATAGGAAATGACAAAAAGCAGATGTGGTTTTGCCACCAATTTTTACGATTCTTCGTGGGAGAGGTGGTGATGTTTATGGTTAAAGTAATACTATTTTTTATAACAACATTTATGTTATCTTTAACATTAAACGTTGCCTTGGCTACAGTTCTGTACAAGAACTGGGTTGATAAGCAACTACATAAATAAAAAAATAAACCATTCTGCTTATGCCGAGCTAATGGTTTATTAAAACTATTCTTGGCAAAACCACGTTTGTGGATTTGTCATTTCCTATAATTATTATATAGTCATTTATTTATTTTGTCAAATGAGATTTTTAATTATATAGACTGTAATTTGTAACTCTTAAATTGTATTTATTAAATCAGTATAATATAGAATTTCTTTTTCTAATTTTTTTGCATATTCTATTTCTGATTTTGTACTATTTCCTATATAGTTATTTACATTTACTACTAATATTGAATCAGCTAATTCTATCCTTTTAAAATGCTCTTCTTTTAAATTTAATAATTCTATTTCTGTTCTTTCTTCACTCTTTAACACTTGATAAACAGGAGTAAGAATACAATTGCCTTTTAAAGCCATCTTTTCTGCTACAATCATCATTTCTTTTTGAAATTTTAAACTACCACATAAAGTTATAACTTTCATCATAATCTCCTCTACAAATTTATTTTATAATTTCCTTAAGTCTTTTCACATATTCATCTTTATTCTTTACAGAATAAGTTAAATGACCATAACCTTCTACAATTTCATAATTAGCATTTGGATAAGCTCTTTTCACTCCATTTATACAAGTTTTATATGCCTTTTCTTCTTTTGCATAAAAGAAATACATATTTTTTTGAATATTATCATCTAATTCTGGAAAGTCAAAAGTATAACAACATTCATTTTCATTATTTATTGTTTCGTTTGATATTATCGGAGCAATCTCTAATATTGGTTCAATCATTGGCTTTAGTGATTCAGTATCGCCATTTGCAAATTTATTTAAAAACTTCCAGTTCATTAAATCTTCCATCGATTTGTTTTTTAGTAAATTTATTAAAGTTTTAAATTTAAAATACATAAATTTTTTATATAAATAAGATAGTTTTATGCACGGAGCTCCATCAAAAAAAGCACTATTGACTTTTATTCCTTTATTAGTTAATTGATATAACAATTCTATTCCAATTTCTGCTCCCATTGATTGCCCATATATCATATCTATAGCTTGAATATTATTTTCTTTTAAGTATTCCATAATACAAGATGCTTCTTGTTTTCTTGTTGTAAATGTACTATTTTCATAATGACCTGTATATTCTGGAAGAATTATATAATAATCATCTTTTAAAGCATTATATAGGCCTGCCATACTTTTACTATTACAAAAAGAACCTGGTAGCATTATTATTTTTTTGCTTTCTTTATCTCCTATAGTATTTATTAACATATTTACCTCCATTTGTTAAATTGATTATATATTATTTAAAATAAAAAATAAAGAAGATATTAACAGCTTAATTAATGTCTTCTTATTTTTTTCAAATATTTAATTATATTTATTTTACATCTACTATGCTATATCTGATGGAATTGTTTCTGTAGTTTCATGATTTATACTGCTTTTATCCTAATGCTACATCTAATATCATCATAATAACAAATCCCAATGCTACTCCTATTGTACCTATATTTGAATGTTCACCTGCTTGTGATTCTGGAATTAATTCTTCCACTACAACATACATCATTGCCCCTGCTGCAAAAGATAATAAATAAGAAAGAATTGGTACTACTGCATTTGTAAGCAATATTGTAATAATTGCACCTATTGGCTCTACCACTCCAGATAATACTCCATATAAAAAAGCTTTTGGTTTTGACATTCCTTCGCTTTTTAATGGCATTGAAATAATTGCTCCTTCTGGAAAGTTTTGAATTGCTATTCCTATTGATAAAGCAAATGCTCCTGCCATTGTAATTCCTGTATTTCCGATAATTGTTCCTGCAAAAGTTACACCTACTGCCATTCCTTCTGGAATATTATGAAGTGTTACTGCTAATACCATCATTGTAGTTTTCTTTAATTTAGACTTTAGTCCTTCTGGTTTATCACTTTCTAAATGTAAGTGAGGGATTAAACTATCTAAAATCAATAGAAAAACTATTCCGAATAAGAAACCTATACTTGCTGGAATCCAAGCTATTACTTTTTGTTCTTTAGCCATATTTATAGAAGGAATAATTAATGACCATACTGATGCTGCTATCATTACACCAGATGCAAATCCTAGCAAAAGTTTTTCTATTTTTAAATTAATTTTATTTTTCATTAAAAATACCATACTAGCACCTAATGCAGTTCCTAAAAATGGTATTAATAAACCTGTAATTAATTGCATATTTTTTCTCCTAAACAATTACTATCTCATTTTTACAAAACATTATTAAATCCAATTCTCTATTTTGTTTCTTGCATTTTTGCAATCAGCTCCTCTAATTGCTATTGCGTCTTCTAAAACATTAGCACCTTTACAAATATTTTTAATATCTCTTGGAACATTTGCGAGGCCTGATCCTTCATGTGTTGTTACTATTCTTATAGTTTTTCCTGTAAAATCTAATTCTTTCAAAGCTGTTTCTAGTTCTGGAGCATAAGTTCCCCAATATATAGGTGTCATTATATAAATAACTTCATAAGAAGATATATCTTTTATATTTTCTTTAATTGGAGCATTTCCGACTCTTTGCTTTGCTTCTTGAATACAAGTATTATAATCTTTGCTATATGGTACAAGTGGTTCTACTTTAAATAAATCGGCATTTGTTATATCTTTTACATACTCAGCAATATATTCTGTATTTCCTTTATCAATATATCCTACGCTATAATTTTCATCAGCTCTTGAAAAATAAATCACTAAACTTTTTTTATCTTTATAACTTTCTTTTTTTCCACCAAATAAACTCATTTTTTATATTCCTCCAACATGAATTTAATTTTTCATAACTTGTATTTTTTCTTCTTTATAATAACACAAAAGCAGATAATTAACAACCAATCATCTGCTTTTGTATTATTATATAAATTCAATAATTCTATTTTTCATTAGTTAAAAAAGTAATTTGATTATCTATATTAATCCAACTCTTTTGTTTTGCTTCTGTTATTTTGTCTTCTGCTTCTAATTCTCCAATTAAAAATGGAGAATTAGGATTATGTTTTTTTATATTTTCTCTTACTAACCCTGCATTCGCATTTGCATAACAATATTTACATAGATGCATACAAGTATTATACATACCTATATCATTTCCTAATAAGCAATTACATCCATTTCTTTTACTGTTATTTTTTGGTGCATTTAATTTGTTTTTTATTGCTTTTTCAATTATTTCTTTGCTCATGCAACCTGATATATCTAAGTCATAATCTTTTAAAGATTCTTTTTCACAACAAGAATGTATTGTAATATTATTTTGTTTTCCTATTTTAGAAAATGCTTTTGCTATTTCTATCTGCTCTTTTTCTGTTGGTGGTCTTAAATCAGGTGCATTTCTCTTTACTTTTTCATACATATCTAGAAAACTAATAGTACAATCTTCTGTGAAGCCTTTAAGTTCACTTAATAATTTTTCAAAACATCTAATGTGCATATTTACATCAAATTTTTCATTTATAAATATTGGATCATATCGAATAGCTACCGCATTTTTTCCAAAATGTTCTGATAAATTTTTAAAATCACTAATTACTTGTTTTTTATCTGGCACATTTGGTTCAATATCTTTTCCATAAGGTGTTATAGTCACAAACCAAAACTGTTTGAATTTATCTAATTTTGATAAATGAGAAATCAATGGATGTGGATTTTTAGTGCAAAATGCTAAACAATCAACAACATTTGGATTTAAACTATATTTAGTTACTTGATGTTTATAATATGGATTTCTAACATATACATAGCCTTCTTTTATTCTGTTTAATAACCAATTAGAATAAAAAGCTGGTATATCAGTTCTACAACCTGTATTTATTATCATTTTTTATTTTCCTTAAAAAAACTTTTAATTTGTTTTTGTATTATCTATTTTTTTAATAACTCTACAAGGATTTCCAACAGCTACTACATTTGATGGAATATTTTTATTTACAATACTTCCAGCCCCAATTACTGCATTATCTCCAATTGTCACACCTTGAAGAACAACAACATTTCCACCAATCCAAACATTATTACCAACTTTAATTGGTTTAGCATATTCTAAACCTTTATTTCTTCTTTCTACATCTAATGGATGTCCTGCTGTGTAAAAAGCACAGTTTGGAGCAATAAATACATTGTCCCCAAATTCTACTTTATTTTCATCTAGTATAATTAAATTATGATTAGCATAAAAATTTTCTCCAATTTCAATATTATAGCCATAATCACACATAAAAGGTTGCTCAATTGTGAAAGTATTTCCTGTTTTTCCAAATAAATTTTTTATAGCATTCGTTTTTTCTACGACATTTGATGGCTTTAATTTATTGTATTCATAGCATTTATCCATTGTAATATATCTTTCTTTTATTAAATCTTCATTATAATTAGCATCATATAATTCACCTGCTAGCATTTTTTCTTTTTCGCTCATAATATATTCTCCTTTATTTTATTGCTTTAATATATATCATATAGAGTAATATCTTTCAATTTTAAACTTCTTTTTTATTATATATTTTAACTGATATTCTATATGAAATATAATACATTACTACTATAATAAGTGCTAAAATTATTAAAAAATAATGCTCTATTACATAATTTATTGTTTCAAATGATATGTTTATATTAATCATTTTTCCTATATAAAAAAGTATTGTTCCTAAAATCGCAATTGCTAAAACTGCGAAGAATAAAACCGCTCTTCCTTTTTCCGCGCCAAATTTATAAATACTTGGAATTTGTATTGCTTCTATAAAACCTATTCCAAAAATTCCTCCCATTACTATACAAAGTTCTTCATATATATCAGGAACTGTATGATTCATTGTTAAACTTATTATTAATCCCAAAATAAATCCTATTATACTTCCTAAAATTGTTGCACCTATTACTAATATGTATCTGGCTAAAACAATTTGTTTTCTTGTTATTGGAAATGTAATAATGTATTTATCTGATTTTGATATTTCATCATAACTAAAAGTTGCTAAGCTAAACATTCCAAATCCTACTGTTGTCATTGTTGCAAAAATACTAATAGTTTCTGATGGATTAGATCTTGAAAATGCTGAAATAGCACAAATTATCACAAATATAATTATAAATTTTTTGTAGCTTTTTAATTCAAATAAATCTTTTATTATTAATCCTTTTATAACATTCATACTATTTTTCCCCCTTAATATAAATAACCATTATTTCTTCAAGTGTAGGCTTATCTATAACTTGAGAATCATATTTCTTTTTAAAATCAAATTTATTTTGAACTAGTAATTCAATATCATATTTATTTTTTCTACATTTAACATAATCGCTTTTATCTATTTTCTCAAACTCTTCTTTTGAACATTTTACAATTCCATATTGCTCTAATAATTCTTCTCTTGTTTTTGATAGTAATATTTCTCCGTTATTTATAAATGTAATATAATCTGCAATATGCTCTAAATCTGATGTTATATGAGTAGATACTAAAACAGAACTTTCTCCATCTTTTATAAAATCTTGAAAAATATCTAAAATGTCATTTCTTGCAACTGGATCTAGTCCAGATGTTGGCTCATCTAACAACAATAATTTAGGTTTATGAGAAATTGCTGTTGCTATTTTAAGTTTCATTTTCATACCATTAGAAAAATCTTTTGAGATTTTGTCTTTTGGTAATTTAAATTCTTCAATATATTTAAAATATAAATTTTCATTCCAATTTTTATAAATGTTTTTCATTACCTTGTTTACATCATTTGGAGTTAAATATTCAGATAAAAAGCTATCATCTAGAACAACACCAATATCTTCTTTTATTTTCTTTTCATTTTTATCTAGCTCCATTCCAAATATTTTGATACTTCCAGAATTTATTTTGGTGCTATTTAAAATAGATTTTATTGTTGTTGTTTTTCCTGCTCCATTTTCGCCAATAAATCCCATAATTACACCTTTTGGCAATTCTATGCTTATATTCTTAAGTTCAAAATCATCATATTTTTTACATAGATTTTTAACTTCTAATATGTTTTCCATCTATTTATCCTCCCCATATAAATATTCAAAAATATCTAATATTTCTTTTTTAGTTATATTAGATGATTTAGATATTAAAATAATTTTATCAATATATTTTTCAATTTCCTTCATTTGCCCTTCTCTTAAAAGTTCCATGTTCTTGGCAGATACAATACTTCCTTTTCCATGAACTGTTTCAATGAATCCTTCTTTTTCTAATTCATCATAAGCTTTTTTTACTGTCATAACACTAATTCTTAAATCTTGTGCTAGATTTCTTATTGAAGGTAACATTTCATTTTCTTTTAAAACATCTGTCATTATTGCTTTTTTTATTTCTTGTTTAATTTGTTCAAATATAGGCTGATTACTGCTATTACTTATAATAATATCCACTATTTTTCTCCTTTTTTATAACTGTTATATACATAGTATAACAGTTATAACAGTTTGTCAATATATTTTATAAAAAATAAAGATTACCATTTTAAAATGATAATCTTTATTACATGTTATCTTGCATTATTTGATACACTTGGTCTTTTAATTTTTCTATCTTGTCTTTTTGATTATTACTTTCATTTACATATTTTATCGGTTCTAATATTTTTAATGTAACATCTTTCTTCTTTTTAAAGAGTTTTCTTATTCCTTTTGGATTTCTAAAAGTAACTACTACTGGTATAACTGGAACATTATTTTTTATTGCAAAATTAAATGCACCATTTTTAAATTTTCTTAATTTCTCATAATAAGGCCATAATGCTTTTTCTGGGTAGAAATGAATTATTTTACCATCTTTTAAAGCATTATTTAGTTCTCTTACAAAGCATTCCTCGTTTTTAAATTTTGTGGGAATTGGTATTGCTCTTAATAATTTTATCAATTTTCTCACAAAAGGAATTTTAAAACTTCCTTCTCTTGTAGTAAAATATATTTTTTTAAGTCCAAATGCTAGTCCTATCATACTACAATCTAAAACTAAAACATGATTTGATACACTTATTGCTCCTGTCTTTAAATTTTTAATATTTTCTTTTCCTTCTATTTTTAAATCATATACTATTTTATTTAATATTGTTAATACAGGAAATGCTATACCATAATATAATAAATTAGAAAAGAACAAAAATATTTTTCCATTATTAAAATACTTATAGTTTACATCTATATTTATTTCTAATGGCTCCCATAAGTGAATTACATCTTCATTTTCATTTTGCAAATGTATATCATCATCTTCTTCTAAATATTTTTCCATCGTATATTTCCTCTATCTAATTCTTTTATAACAATTTCTGATATTTTTTCACAAGTATCATTATTTATATATTTTTTTTGGTTATCTATTAAATTTCTTTGTAATACATCATTTTCTAACAATTCTTTTGTAGTATTTACTACTTGATTTAGATTATCACATTTAATTGACATTTGCCTTTCAGAAAAATAATTTGCATTATAATTTTCACAACCTGGTATTGGCATTATATGAATTAATGGCTTTTTCATTGTTGCAATCTCGGTAGTTGTTAATCCACCTGGCTTACTTAATATTATATCAGAACTTGCTATGTATTTACCTAATTCATTTGTATATGGAAGTACTATTATTCTTTTATTATCTTTATAATCTTTACTTAAAGCATTAAACAATTCTTTATTATTTCCACAAGAAATAATAAAAGTAACATTTTCAATATTTTCTAATAGTTTTTGTGTTATTTCTTTTACATTTCCAAAACCCATACTACCATTTAAAATTAAAATATGTTTTTTATTAATGTTCATTTTTAATTGCTTTTTTATTTCTTTTTCATCATACTGCTTTCTAAATTGTTTCATTACTGGTATTCCAAGCGGTATTAGTTTTTGTCTTTTCATTCCTTTTTTTATAAAATCTTCTTCTAATTCTTTACTTGGAATAATAAAATAGTCCGGATTTGTTTCCTTCCAAAATGGTATACTCACATAGTCTGTTGCAATTTGCATAAAATGAATACGATGTTCTTTCTTTATTGCTGTTAGTGCTTGAGCTGCAAATAGATGTGTAGTTATCATAAAATCATATTCATTATCTTTTATGTACTTATAAAGTTTTTCCTTATTTAAACTATTAAGTACATACACAGGAGAAATTAATTTAGTTTTTTCATATATTTTTCCTAAACTATAAGCTGTTTTAAACACTTTTCCGTTTTTATTTGTAGACTTTATATATAAACTATTAATTCCATCTTTTAATCTAGGATTAATAATCTCTAAATATTCTTTAAAATCAGCCTTTATATTTCTTGAAAGTAATTCTTCTTGTACTGCTTTTGCAGCAGAATTATGTCCGCCACCTGTTCCACATGATAAAATTAATACTTTTTTGCATTTATCTTTTTTTTCTATTTCTTCTAAAAGTTTATTATAGAAACATCCTAACTTACCAACATATCCTTTATGCCAAGGTTTATTTCTGCTAAAATAATGAATGATTACTGTATTTTTTCGAATCCACTTAATTCCTATTTTTGATTTTGGATTATTCAAATTATAATAATTTAAATTTCTATCCCCTAAGTTATATTTTAAATCATCTACTATTTTTATTTTATTTCCATAAATTGTACTAATTATGTCTTGATCTGGTAATATTAATTTTTTTTCATTTTTCTTTAAAAAATCTTTTATTTTTTCTTCTATTTTTATTTTTCTTAATTCTTTTAAATTCATTAAAAGAACACCTGTATTAATATATGGCTCATCTTTATCTATTCCAAGTCTTATTTCATTAAATTTATGCAATATTTTTCTTACATGAGTTGTTCCAATAAAATAATTTTTTTCAAAATCCATGTTATATAATTCATTTAAGCTATTTATTACTAAAGTATCTGCATCTAAATATAAAATTCTATCTAAATTATCTGGCAAATACTTTACTGCAAAAATTCTAAAATAAATTTCTAATGGATATCTTGCTTCATGCACTGGCAAATCGCTTATTTTTTCTTCATTAATTTTTACATCATGCACGCAAAAATTTTCTGAATCTAATCCTTTATTTATTTCTTTAATTTCTTTTTTCAATAAATTTCTATTTAATACATATACATCAAATTTTTCATTTTTATTTGATTTTTGTATTGAATATAATAAAATATTTAATTGCTTGATATATTGATTATTAACAGTTACTAAAATATTCATTTTTCTCTCTTACATTTTTATTTTTTATAGTTCATTTTTTATTACAAATTCATTCATTTGATAAAAGTATAGCAAAAAAGCAAGTGATTGTAAATAATCACTTGCTAATATAGCACACAGCATTATTCAAATTTTATGTTTTTCAATCTTAAAGCATTTAATATAACTGTAATACTACTAAAAACCATTGCACCACTTGCTATCATTGGATTAATTGAAATACCAATAGGCTTTAACAATCCAATAGCAATTGGAATCATTAAGATATTATAGAAAAATGCCCAAAATAAATTTTGTTTAATATTCTTAATTGTCTTTTTACTAATTTTAATTAAATTTAAAATACTTTTTAAATCATTTCTTGTTAAAATAACATCTGATGAGTCCATAGCTATATCAGTTCCACTATTTATGCTTACACCTATATCTGCACTTGCTAAAGCTGGACTATCATTTATTCCATCTCCACACATCATTACATATTTATTTTCTTGTTTTAAGTCTTTTATTGTTTTTGCTTTTTCTGATGGTATTACATTTGAAATTACTTTTGTTATTCCTATATCTTTTGCAATTTTTTCAGCAGTTTCTTTGTTATCTCCTGTTAGCATAATTGTTTGTATTTTATTTTTATTTAGTGTGTCAATTACTTCTTTTGTGCCATCTCTTATAATATCATTTACTCCAATAAGTGCTATTATTTCTTTATTTTTAACAACATATACAATACTATTTCCATTTTCAGATAATTTCTTTTCATCTTCTAAATACTTATTATTTATTTCATATTTTTCAAGTATTTTTGAATTTCCTAAAATAAACTTTTCATTCTCTATTTTTCCTGTTATTCCATAACCTGCAATGTTTTCAAATTCTTCTACTTTTAGTAATTGAATTTTATTTTGTTCTACATAGTCTGTAAATGCTTTTCCAATCGGATGTGTAGATTTACTTTCTATACTACTTATTAATTGCAATAAATTTTTTTCATCTATATCACTATAATTTATTATTTCAGCAATTTTCAATTTTCCATAAGTTAATGTTCCTGTTTTATCAAATACAATCGTATTTACTTTCTGAGCATTTTCTAGTATTTCGCTTTTCTTTATTAATATAGAATGACTAGCACATAATCCTTCACTTACAACAATTGCAAGTGGTGTTGCAAGCCCTAAACTACATGGACATGCTACTACTAATACAGAAACAAATGATGTAATTGCTGTTTCAAGGTTTTGTCCTATTAATAAATAAACTATAAAAGTAATTATTGCAATAGCAATAACTCCTGGTACAAAATATCCAGATGCAACATCTGCTACTTTAGCAATTGGAGCTTTCGTATTACTTGCTTCAATTACTAATCTTACAATTTCAGATATTGTTGATTCTTTTCCAATTCTTTCAGCTTTATATTCAATGTATCCATCATAATTCATACTTCCAGCAATTACTTTATTTCCAACTTCTTTTGATGCTGGCTTACTTTCTCCTGTAATGAAAGACTCATCTAAATGTGCTTTACCAAATATTATTTCTCCATCTACTGCTATTTTTTCTCCAGCTTTACTTACTACGATATCACCTTTATGAATTTCATCTAATGTAACTACTTTTTCTATCCCATCTATTTTTACAACTGCTGTATTAGGTGTAATTTTTACTAATTTTTGTATCGCTTCTTTAGTTTTATCTTTACTAATTCCATCAATATATCTGCCTAATTTTATAAAGTAAATTACTATTGCTGCTGATTCAAAATATAAGTTCATAACTTGATGGTGATTACCTCTAAATACTGTATACATATTATAGATACTATATAATAAACTTGTAATAGCACCTATACCAACTAATGTATCCATATTAGGTGTTTTATGAATTAAATTTTTATATCCATTTTTAAAAATATCAAAACCATAAATCATAAAACACATTGTTAATATAAGTAAAGTAACCATATAATTTGTAGTATGAGTATGTGGATCAAGAAAAGGAATTACCGGCAAATTAATCATGTGTCCCATAGAAATATACATTAGTAATATCGCTAATATTGTGAAAAAAATAAATTTTATTTTTTCTTTTTTATTTTTTTCTTCTATTTTTATTTCTTTAAACTCTCCTAAACTTTTGAATCCCGCTTCTTTTACAAATTCTTCAATTTTTTCTTGATTTAATAATTTCTCATCATATTCGATAGTAGCATTTGCCATTACAAGATTAACAGTAGCATTTGAAATTCCTTTTTGTTTGTTTAAATATTTTTCAAGTCCGTTTGAACAAGCACTACAAGTCATTCCATCAATAGACAAATTAATTTTTTTCATAATTAGTCTTCCTTTACTTCAAATCCTATATCTTCTATTTTTTCTTTCATAACATCTTCTGATACTTCACTTTTTGAAGTAACTTTTACTGTTCCAGTAGTATGATCTGCAACTACATCTTCAACTCCATCAATATTTTTTAGAGCATTTTGTACTCTATTCTCACATCCATTACAAACCATTCCTTCAACTTTAATTACTGTTTCTTTCATTTTAAAAACTTCCTTTCTTTTTATTATTTTTCCATTAAATTTTGAAATTTATTACTAAATTCTGGGGCGTATTTTTTCAAGTTTATTGGTTTTAGATTTTTATTTGTAAAACAATGTTTTGTTTCTCCTACAAGCACAGTTTTTCCCGTTTTTTTATCTTGCACATCATATCCAACTGTCATTCTTACTCCTGAATATTCCTTTACAAAAGGTCTTATTATTATTGTATCATCAAAAGTAACATGATATTTATAACTACAATTTACACCTAATACTGGAATTGTTATACCATTTTCTTCTAAAAGTGAGAATGGCATTTCTATACTTTCAAGCCATGCACATCTTGCTTCTTCCATATATCTAATATAATTTGAATGATGCACAACTCCCATTCTATCAGTTTCATAATAATTAATTTTTCTTTCAAAAGTAAAGCTCATAATCTACTCCTTTCTTTTATCATTTTAATTAGCCTTTATTAAATCTTTTAAACAAACTTATAATTTCATCAAGTGTTTCTACTTTTCCATTTTCCAAATCTCTTGTTACACAACTATATAAATGATTTTCTAAAATGTGGTTTGATAAACTTTTTATAGAACTTTCAATAGCAGATAATTGAATTAAAACATCATTACAATAAGCATCTTCTTGAATCATCTTTTTTATTCCTTTTAATTGTCCTTCTATTCTACTTATTCTATTATTAATGATTTTCTTTTCATCTTCTCCTCTATGAGTAGTTTTCTTATTACAACAACATTTATCTTTTTCCATTTCGTCACCCTTTCATATTATATACCCCCTATGGGTATTTTGTAAATAGGGGGGTATTTCTAAAAACACTTTGATTTTATTATATTTCTATTATATGTAAAAAAGAAAAGCTATTTTTAGCTTTTCTTAACTTTTTATTTAAAATTATTTTATTGTTATTCCATTTTGCATCATAATTTTAAATGCCATATCATTATATTCTTCTCTCTTATGTGTTGGTGAATCAAAAGTTTCTACTGCATCTTTAAATATTGTTACTTTTATATTTAAATCATGTTCATTTATATAATTTTTTAATGGAAGTGCAAAATTCATAACACATAAATCTGTACAACATCCTGTTAGTATAATTTCTTCTAAATCGTTTTCATTTTCTTTCATATAGTTCATAAATTCAGATGTTACAAATCCACAAGTTGAGTTCTTTCTAAATAACTTCATACTTTCTTTATATGGCATAAGTTCATCAATAAGCTCTGCCTCTTCTGTTCCTAAAACACAATGAACTGGAAAACTTTCAAATTCTTTAGAATCTTTATTATGACCTTCTTGAATACTTATTATATCATCATTATTTTTAAGAGAATTTTCTATCAAATTTATAATATTAGGAGTAATATTATTTATATTTTTATCTGCTAATGCTCCTTCTTTTACAAATCCATTTACCATATCAATTATCAACAATAATTTTTTCATAAATTTCTCCTTAAATAATTTTAAAATTTACATACTTTTCTAATAATATGTTGTAATTATTATAGTACAAAACTATTGTAATTACAAATATATATTTTTTTACACTATATTTTATCTGTTATAATCATTTCATAATTATAAGTATATAAGTAGTATCTATTTTATAATTTTCTTTTAAATGTAAAAAATAAAGTGGTTGTTTGTAAACCACTTTATTTTTATTAGTCTCCATAATAATCATTTGTCATATATTTATAACCAGTTGTTTTAGTGTCACTTGCAAATTCATCTTTTCCTAAATTTTCTCTTGAAATTATTTCTTTATCATTAGATAAATATTTAATTAATCTATATAATCTTGTATTTTCTGAAAAAGTAAAAATTATATCTTTTTGATAATTGTTTAATTCTCCACTGTCATAATCAAAAATAACATAATTTTTTTCAGATACCATCATAGTATCTATTGAATCTGGTGTAAAACAATATAAGTTAAAATCATCTATTGTGGAATATGACATTCTATCTTCACATACATCTTCTAAATGTTCAAAATTTTCCTCACTTCTTTCAAACATATAAAATCCTGGTTCTTTTGCAGATTTAAAATATATTCTATCTGGATTTTTATTAGTTATGTAAGTACATTCTCTATAATCATTTCCATATTCTTGTTCATCTTGTTCTATTTGTGCTTTTAAAGAATTTGCCTCTTCTTCAGTTAATTTTTTTACTGTTTGTTTTACATTTAATTTTGCTGTATCTTTATACTTAAATAAAGCACCTGTATTCATAAATTGTCCTGTAAAAATTCCGCCTACAAACCCGATAATAAAAGCAATAGTAATTCCAATTAAAAATCCAACAGATATTTTTTTCATAGATTTCTCCCTTCAATTAATTTTCTTATTAGTTTATATTATACTTTTACTTTAATATATCTTAAATATTTGAACTATTTTTCTTGCAATTTTATACAAAGGTGTTTCCAACTCTTTTCTAGCATTTTTCAATTCTTTTCTAATTTCGATATGTTGTGGACAATGTCCTTCACATTTTCCACATTCTACACAATTAGATGCAGAAGAAGAATCTTTTCTCATTCCTGTACACATAAAATATTCCATCATTGCAGGCATTTTTCCATCTGAATACCTTCTATTATATGCTGCAAAAGTACCTGGTATATCTACATTTTTGGGACAAGGCATACAATATCTACAACCTGTACATCCTACTTTCATCTTCGAATTTATTGCATCTATAACTCTTTTTAAAAGATTGTTTTCTTCTTCTGTAAATTCTCCTACTTGTACTTCTGATGCTGTTTTTGCATTCTCATCTACCATCTCTATTGAATTCATTCCAGATAACACACAAGTTACTTCTGGTTGATTCCATAACCATCTAAAAGCCCATTCTGCTGGACTACGTTTTATTGGATAATTTTCAAAAGCTTTTTTAGCCTCGATAGGCAATCCATTTACTAACTTACCACCTCTTAATGGTTCCATAATTATAACAGGTATATTTTTAGAATTTGCATAATTTAATCCTTTCCTACCTGCTTGAGAATTCTCATCTAAATAATTATATTGAATTTGACAAAAATCCCAATCATAAGCATCTAACAACTTGCAAAACATTTCTGAATTTCCATGGTAAGAAAAACCTATTTGTTTTATTTCTCCACTTTTCTTTTTCTCTTCTATCCATTCTACAATTCCCAAATTTTTAAGTTTTTCCCAAGTTTTCACATCTGTTAACATGTGCATTAAATAATAATCCACATAATTTGTACGAAGTCTTTTTAATTGTTCAGAAAAATATTTTTCTATACTATCAGATTTTTTTATTAAATAATGTGGAAGCTTAGTTGCTATATTTACTTTATCTCTAATATTATTTTTTTCTAAAATTTCTCCTAAAGCTACTTCACTGCCAGAATAAACATAAGCTGTATCATAATAATTAACACCTAAATTATAAGCTTCCATAATTTCTTTTTCAGCTTTTTCAATATTTATTTTTCCACCATTTTGTGTAAATCTCATACAACCATAGCCTAAAATTGAAATTTTATTACCATATTTATCTGTTCTATAATTCATAACTTCTTTATATATGCTTTTAAAGCATATTTCTCCTTCTAAATAATATAATATCATAGCATAATTTTTTTAGATATTATCATTATATCTATTTACTACTTGATTTACAACATATTAATAAATAATCTTATAGTTTTATTTTTATTATTTTTAAATTTAAATTTTTTCTATTTCTTCTTTTGTAAGTCCTGTTATTTTCATAATGTTTTCTATTTTTTCTCCAGTTTCAAGCATAGTTTTTGCTATTTCCTTTGTTGCAATTTTCTTGCCATTTTCAATGCCTTGTTCAATGCCTTGTTCAATGCCTTGCTCAATGCCTAATTTAGTTCCTTCTATAAGACCTTCTGCAACACCTTTATCAAATCCTTCTTCATAAACATATGCTTCTCTTGCCTTATCATCCATTATTTTCTTTTCCATTAGTTCAGCTATTCTCTCTTCATATTCATCTTGTCTCATTTTATCTAACTCTTCTTTCGCTTTCTTTATATCTTTATTTTCTTTCATTTCTTCTTCCTCCATACTGTCTGGATTTAATAAAAATTTTGCCCATAAAATTAGCTTTTCTTCTTTTTTCTCATTCTTATTAATAAACTTTTCTAGTTTTGGCAATTCAATTATATGTAGCTCAAATACATCTGTCAATATCGTTTTTCTATAATCCTTCTCTCTTATTTTCCATTCTGTATGAAATTTTTTTATTTCTTTTAAGTTTGTCATTTCAAATTTTGTTATTAGAATTAAAATTGTTTTATTTAGTGTTATATAATCTTTCCCTGAACTAATTCCTTTTGAATATAATTTGCTCCAATAATACATTAGTCTTTTTTCTATATCTTTTCGATTTTCAACTTGCATTTCTATATCGCATATTATATTAGAATCTAAAGTTGCTTTAATATCTAATATACCTATTTTTCCATTTAATAGTTCTTTTTCTAATATAGTGTTTCCATCTAAATTGATACTTTGAATTTTCTTTCCTATTATTGAACTTACTAAATCTTTTGTTATTTCCTCATTTCCAACTTGTCCAAATATTTTTTTGAAAACATAATCGTTTGTTGGAACTACTGCTGTGTGTTTTTCTATATTCACTCCTCCTTCTTATGTATTTTTGTGTTTTTTTTTTGAAAATTTTGACGATATGTCATAAGATAAAAATTTTAATTTCAAGATAATTACATTTATTTTAAAAATAAAACTATAAAATTTGAATTATAATAGCACGGCAGAAGCATATTGTCAATAAAAAGCTAAAAGTTAAATAATTTTTATCTTAGCAAAAAAGAGCGAAATTTCTTTCACTCTTTTCATTGAAATTTTTGCAATTCTATTTTATTTACTTTCTTCTATTAACTGAGCTGTATAAAGTTTTCCGTCTCTTAAGCTATTTATATACAAATTTTTTTCTAACATTTTTTTGCTTACATCAAATTTACATTCAATTCCTTTTTCTTTTCCTAAATAAGAAGCTACATAATTATAAATGTTTCCTTCTTCATCAGTTAAATAAAGTAAATTTTGTTCTAAATTTGTAATCACTCTTGGATCTTGTGTATCTATTTGTTTTTCTAAAAATTCTTCTATTTTATCATAATTTGCTCTTACAACAAGACCTAGCTCTGAAATTTCTAGTTTTGTAAATTCCATTTCTGGAATTTCTTCTGATAATGAAAGTTTTGTAACTTCTCTATTATAAAATTTTTCTGGAACTTCTATTTCAAAAATCCATTCTGCATCAGATAGCTTAAAGTATTCATTATCTGTTATTTTAGGCTTACCATCTACTTCTTCTATATTACTCATATTATATCCTAAATTAGAAATTCTTATGAAAATCTTTCTGCTTTTTGGAAATCCTTTTTCTAATGAATACATAGTTATTTCTTCTATTAGTTTTTTCTCTTCTGGAATACTTTTAATTAATCCTTTTCCACCACCATCGTTTATTTGATTTTCTAAAAAGTCAAATCTGTTAAATTTTATTCCAAGCTCTTTATAAAGCATTGCATCATAAGTAATTACTTTTTTTCCATCACTTCTATTAAAAATTCCATATACATTATTTTCATCATCATATACAGCATAAGTAAAATCAAAATAATGTGATGGTACTTCTATGTTTTCATCAAATTTAAAACTTATTTCTAACCTAAAGCTATCATCAGTAATTGCTAAATTATCTACCTTTATGCTAACACCATCTTTAGTCACATAATCCATATCTACTTTTTCTAAGTAATTATTCTTTTCATCTTCTATTATCTTAGCATTTCCTGTGACTATTTCTCTTTGCTCATATTCTTTAAATTCTATATTCCACTTTATTTTTGCATAAATTCTATTTGATGCTACTGTAATTAAAATCACTACAAAAAATACTGCTGCTATATTTAAAATTTTTCTTTTAGTAAATTTTTTATTTTTTTCAGACTTTAAAATAATTTCTTCATAATTTTCTTCTTTATTAAAAGCTTTGTTTGCAAATTCTTCATATACTTTATTTTTCATCATTTTTCACATCCTTTCTATATTTATTTTTTAATTCATCTAATGTTCTATATAACTTATGTTTAACTGTTGATTCTGTTAAATTAAGTTCTTCAGCTATTTCTAAAATTTTTAAATCACACACATAATATAAATAAAATATTTTTGCAATTAAAACATCTTTTTTATTTACGTATTCCCAAATTTCTTTTACATTTTCTTTTGTGATAAATTCTTCTTCTAAATTGATGTCATCTTTTATTTCTATATTTTCATCGTTAGAAATTACTTTTAACTTTTTACCAAAATAAAATCTTTTAATAATGTTCTTGGCAATACCACATAAATAGCTATTTTTATCTTGAATCTTTATACCTTTTTTAATTTTGTTTAAGAATACTACATAAGTATCTTGAATAATGTCATTTACATCATCAAAATTATAACAATTTATTACAACAAATTTTAAAAGCATTTGATAAGTATTTTCATATATTTCTTTAAAATTTTCTTCTGTTTTTTCTTCCAATTTAAACCTCCTTCTTATCAAATTACACTATATTTATGGCCATAATTTTAAACTTTCTTTATATTATAGTCGTAAAAAACATTAAAAAAGTTCCATTTATTTTAAAAAAAATACATTTTTGCTTAAATCATTTTATATTATTTTTAAGCAAAAATGTATTCTTATTTACCATTCTTTTTCGGTATTTAATATTTCTGAAAAATAACCGTTTAAACAAAATGGTGCTAATAAAAAAGAATATATAAACATATATACAAAAAATACAAATGCACTTCTTTTCTCTACTTCTAAATTCATTTCTTTCATAATATTTCTTCTTTTTATTTCTATTATTAAATCTTGTAATATTTCAAATGGAATTAAAAGCATTGTTATCATACTTATTAATATTGGTTTTCCAAGAAATAATTCTATTAATCCAAGTGGTATAAAAATTAAAATCGCAAAATCCATAAGAGGAAAAAATATATCTTCACACATTAGTAGTTTGGCTTTAAGATTTATATTTTCTGCATACATTACTTTTACTCTTTTAAAAGATTCTATCATACCTCTTGCCCATCTTTTTCTTTGTTTTGCTAAGCCTTCTAAAGTTTCTGGTACTTTAGTAAATCCTACTGCATCTGATGCAAAATTTGTTTCATATCCTAAACTTAAAAGTTTCCATGTTAGAACAATGTCTTCTCCGACACATTCATTCCAGCCTTCAATTTCTTTTAACACTTTAGTTTTATATATACTAAAAGCACCTTGTGTAACTAATGTAGAATTATATCCGCCTTGTATTAATTTTACTCCAAAAATTCCTAAAGAATAATCATATTCTTGTAATCTTGTAATAAAACTTTTTTTACCATTTTTAACAAACAAACATCCTGCGACAGCCACTGTTTTATCACTTGAATTTTCCATTTTCTTAACTATATTTTTAACAGCTAATGGATGCAATACTGTATCATCATCAACTGTTATAACATATTCTGTATCTACTTCTTTCAAGGCATTATTTAGACAATGAGCTTTTCCGCTATGCTTTTGTTTTAATATTGTTATTTTATAATCTAAATTTAATTTATCTAATTCTCTTAAAGAATTATCTTTTGAACCATCATCTATAATTTTTACATAAATTCTTCCATTATATTTCTGTTTTTTAATTGCTTCAATTGTTTCTTTTATAACTTTTTCTGAATTATACATTGGTATTAATATAGTCACATCTTTTTCTTTTACTTTAAGTTCTTTTTTCTTTCTTTTATTAAAAAACAAACTCGTAATTACAAACATATAATTAAATCCTGGTACTAGTGCAACAAAAGTAACCATATAGATTGCAAAAAAGATTCCCAATATAGAAGTTAAATCATTTATCCAATTGATACATATAAATGTTGCTACAATAAAATAAAAAAGCGCTATTACATTAGATAGTATAAACATAATATCACCTCAATTATATAATATGAAATTATAATAATTGAGGTAACATATATAATTTATTTAATTATTGGTTTAATACTTCTTTCTAAAATTCCTTTCATATATGCAATTGCAATTCCATAATTAGTAAATGGAACATCTTGGTTTACTGCAGAATTCATTCTAAAGACCATTTCATTTTCATTTAACATACAACCACCACAATGGATAATTAAATCATATTTTTTCAAATCATTTGGAAATCCAGTGCCACTACTCCATTCAAAATCTAAGTTTAAATTTGTGTACTTTTTTAACCAATTTGGAAGTTTTACTGTTCCAATATCATCACATTGTCTATGGTGAGTACATCCTTCACTAATAAGAACTTTAGAACCATTTTTTAATTTACTTATTTTATTTACTCCATCTATTGCAGTATCTAAAAATCCTTTATATCTAGCCATTAAAATAGAAAATGATGTTAAAGGTATATCTTTTGGTACAATTTTATCTACTTCTTCAAATACTTGTGAATCTGTTACTACTAATGCTGGCTTTTTACTTAGACTTTCTAAAACTTCTTTTAATTCACTTTCTTTCGCTACAACAGATATTCCATTTGCATCTATAATATCTCTTATAGCAAGTTGTTGTGGCATAATCATTCTTCCTTTTGGTGCTGCACTATCAATTGGTGTTACTAAAACTACACTATCTTTTGGTTTTATTAAATCACCTAAAAAAAGTTTGTTTTCGTTTGATTTACTTAAATTTCCTAATGCATTTTTTAAATCTTCTATTCCAGTTTTATTTATTGCACTTACATAAATTTCTCTTTCAGAATTTTTGGGTATCTTTTCTAAAATATCTAATTTGTTTTTTGCTATAATAAAAGGAATTTTTCTTTCTTCAAAAATTGATATTAAATTTTTTTCTACTTCATTTAAATCTCTTTCAGCTGTTGTTACAAGTACTGCAATATCACAACTTCTTAATATCTTTTTAGTTTTTTCAATACGCTTTTCTCCAAGTAATCCATCATCATCAAAACCTGGTGTATCTATAATAATAACTGGGCCAAGTGGTAATAATTCCATAGATTTTTTTACTGGATCTGTTGTAGTTCCTTTAACATCACTCACAACAGATAAATCTTGATTTGTAATAGCATTTACTAAACTACTTTTTCCAACATTTCTACAACCAAAAAATCCAATATGAATTCTTTCTCCAACTGGAGTATTATTAAGTGCCATAAAATCTTTCCTTTCTTTAATATTTATTTATTCTTAAATTTTATGTTTTTATATAAATTTAAAATCTAAAATCTCTTTCTCCGTTTTCAATTTTTACAAGTCTTTCTCTTACAATTTCTTTTACTTTCTCTTTTCCAATATTATCAATTTCTTTCTCTATCAATTCTTCACCTATTTTTTTAGTATCAGGTGATGCATAATCCATAAGAAATTCTTTTAAAGTCATTAATGCATTTGGGTGACAACAGTTTTGAATTTGTCCAGATTTACACAAACTCATAAATCTATCACCTGTTCTTCCTTCTCTATAACATGCTGTACAGAATGAAGGAATATATCCCGCTCTCATAAGCCAATTTACAACTTCATCTAAAGTTCTATTATCTGAAACATCAAATTGTTCTGTGTCATGTGGACGTTCTTCTTCTGCATATCCACCAACTGAAGTACGAGAACCACCACTTATTTGACTTACTCCTAAACGAATAATCTCTTCACGAACTTTTGGTGTTTCTCTTGTTGAAATAATCATTCCTGTATATGGAACTGCTATTCTAATACATGCTGCAATTTTACAAAACATTTCATCACTTAATGAGTTATCAAAATCTGTTGGATCTATATCATCTGCATGTTTTACACGCGGAACACTTATTGTATGTGGTCCAACTCCATGAACTGCTTCTAAGTGCTCAGCATGCATTAAAAGTCCTGCAAATTCATAACGATATTTATCAAGTCCAAATAAAACTCCTATTCCAACATCATCTATTCCACCTTCCATTGCTCTATCCATTGCTTCTGTGTGATATGCATAATTATGTTTTGGTCCTGTTGGATGAAGATATTCATAACTTTCTTTATGATATGTTTCTTGGAATAATATATATGTTCCAATTCCTGCTTCTTTTAATTTTCTATAATTTTCAACTGTTGTTGCTGCAATATTAACATTTACTCTACGAATAGCTCCATTTTTATGTTTTATTGAATATATAGTTTTTATACAATCTAATATATATTCAATTGGATTATTTACTGGATCTTCTCCTGCTTCTATTGCTAAACGTTTATGTCCCATATCTTGAAGTGCTATAACCTCTTTTTTTACCTCTTCTTGTGTTAATTTTTTTCTTGGTATATTTTTATTTTTTTGATGATATGGACAATATAAACATCCATTTACACAATAATTAGAAAGATAAAGTGGTGCAAACATAACTATTCTATTTCCATAAAAATCTTTCTTTATTTGTTCTGCTAAATCATAAATTTCTTTTGTTTTTTCTTTGTCTTCACATGCAAGTAAAACACTTGCCTCTCTGTGATTTAATCCTTTACGTTCTTTTGCCTTTTCAATAATTTTGTCTACTAATTCTAAATTATCTTTATTTGCATCTGCATATTCTAGAGTTTTTCTTATTTCTTCATCATTTATAAACTCCTCTGCAACTAAAGATTTTGGGTCATACTTAATCATAACTTTTCTCTCCTTTATATTTTTTTATAATCTCCCCTATCAACTACAATTTTGTATCCAGTAGAGTTAATTCTTTGTTTTAAACACTCTATACATTGTGCTGCTTCATCACCTGTACAAATTTTATTATCATAAAGCATATATTTTTTTCTCACACTTACTGGCGATAAATTTGGCATTAAAACATTCGCTCCTGCTTTTATTCCTTTTTCTCTTCCTAATGGATCTATTGTTCCTAAAGCTGTTGTTGCTGGCAAAAGTACATTTGGAAGAGTTAATCTTATAAGTCCTAACATAAATAATGTTAAATCTACTGTTCCTTGTTTTTCTTCCTTAAACGGTGTATCTTTATGTGGTACAAATGGTCCAATTCCTACCATTTGAGGATTAAGTTTTTTTAAGAAAATTAATTCATTTGCTAAATCTTCTTCTGTTTGGAATGGTGAACCTACCATAAATCCAGCACCAAC
>CANRPX010000006.1 GCA_947632605.1 uncultured Clostridia bacterium
CAACATTGTATCATAAGTTTTAATTATGTGTCTTTTTATTTTCTTAAAAACGGTAATTTAATTTTACCATTTATATTAAATTTTTTAAATTTATAAAACCTTTTAAAGTAATTTAATTAAATATTTATTAATTTTATAGAATATATATAACTTTGCAAGTATATAATTTAATATCTAAAAATTATTTAAATATTAAGGAGGTTCTGTTTATAAAAAAGCAGAGTTTTAAGAATATGAAAAGAAAAATTATTTTTTTAACTTTTTTTATAATGATTTTTATCATTTTTGAAGTATCTTCTTTTGCATACTTTATTCCTACTTGGTCTGAAACAGACACTACTACTGAAGTTAATGCAGATAGTACTACTGAAGACTTTTTAAATATTGAATCACAAAGTGCAATTTTAATTGAACAAACAACTCGGAAAAATACTTTATGAAAAAAATTCACACGAAAAATTAAGACCTGCTAGTGTAACTAAAATAATGTCTATACTTTTAATTATGGAAGCTTTAGATAGAGGAGATATTACTTTAGATACTCAAATACCTTGCAGTGAAAAAGCTTCTTCTATGGGAGGTTCTCAAATTTGGTTGGATAGTACAGAAACTTTAACAGTAGATGAAATGCTAAAAGCTATTTGTGTTGTTAGCGCAAATGATTGTACTGTTGCTATGGCAGAATATTTAGCTGGAAGTGAAGAATTATTTGTTCAAAAAATGAATGAACGTGCAAAAGAGCTTGGTATGAATGATACTACTTTTAAAAACTGCCATGGAATTGATGAAGATGGTCATGTAACTTCTAGTTATGATATCAGTTTAATGTCAAGAGAACTTTTAGAAAATCATCCCAAAATTAAAGATTATACAACAATTTGGATGGATTCTTTAAGAGATGGAAAATCCGAACTTGTAAATACAAATAAACTTATAAGGACTTATGAAGGTGCAACTGGTTTAAAAACTGGATCTACAAGTTTAGCATTATATAATTTATCTGCTAGTGCCACAAGAAACGATCTATCATTAATTGCTGTTGTATTAAGAGCTCCTACTCCCAAAATCCGTTTTGCAGAAGCAAAATTACTTTTAGATTATGGATTTAATACATATAACTTTAAAAAAATTGCAACTAAAGGTGATGTATTTCAAAATATTAATGTAGATAAAGCAGTAGAAAGTAATCTTAATCTCGTATTTGAAAATGATAGTGGTGTATTAATTAAGAAAAGTGATTCATCTGAAATAAAAGAAGAATTAATATTAAATGAAAATATTGAAGCACCTATAAATAAAAATGATGTTTTAGGAAAAATTAATTATTACATAGATAATGAACTTATTTCTTCTGTAAATCTAATAGCAGAAACACAAGTTCAAAAAATAAGTGTATTAAACTTATTTCAAAAATTAGTAACTTCTTGGTTTACTCTTTTTAGATAAAAAAATATCATCCAAATTTAAAATAAACTTTTAAAAATCTTTTAAGTTTATTTTAGATTTTGGATGATGTTTTTAAATTAAAAACTAGGATTTAAAATACTTTCATTTAAAAAAGCATTTTAAATCCTAGTTTTATTGCGCAATAAATTTTATATTTTAAGTTTTACTTTATTTTTAAGCAAGACCATATTTTTTCTTAAATTTATCTGCTCTACCGCCAGTAGTATTTTGTTTTAAGCTTCCTGTCCAATATGGATGACATTTAGAACAAACATCAACTTTCATTTCTGGTTTTGTTGAGTTAGTTTCTATTACATTTCCACAAGCACATACTATTTTTGCAGCTGTATAATTTGGTTGCATATCTTTTTTCATGTAATTCACCTCTTTCTTACATTTTTAAAAACAATCTTATATATAATAACACATTATTTTTCCTATTTCAAGTATTTTTAAAAGGTTATTTTAAAATTATTTATATCAAATACATGATATACTTTTTTGCCACCTTCTTCATTTTCATTCTCATTAGAATTTTCTTTTTCTTCTTCATCTTGTGATTCTTCTGTTTCTACTGTATTAGATGTATTTACTTTTGTTGTTTTGCTTACTACATTTTGTTCTTTTAGTTCATTTGTACTTGTATTTGCATTTGTAGCATCATCTTCTCTTAATACATCTATAACTGTATTTCCGTCATTAGCAGTTTTTAAATTGCTTTCTAAAGAATGTCTGTTTACTAGTTTAGCCATTATATTATATATACAAGCTATTATACATATTGCTAATAAAACTTTTTTCCACATCTTAGCTAGCATAATTTTCTCCTCTCTTGGTACAATTACATATTATATTATACTACATTTTCATAAGAATTACAATCATTATATTATATTTTAGTTAAAAGTCAATATTAATTTTAAAATTTATGTAAACTTTTTGAAGTTAAATCATATATTTTTTTAAAATTTACTTGTTTTTTTTATAAATTTGTGTTAGACTATTAAATAGTCAGTTTATTAATTTAAATGGAGGTGCTTAAGATATGGCAAAATGTGCATTTTGTGGAAAAGAAACTAGCTTTGGAAAACAACTTAGCGTAACTCGTTCTCATATTAGTAAAAGAACAACTAGAACAGTAAGACCAAACTTAAGAAATGTTAAAGCCGTTATAAATGGTGAAGTTAAAAGAGTTTCAGTATGTTCTAAATGTTTACGTTCTGGAAAAGTTCAAAGAGCTGTTTAATTTTATAAAATATATAAAAAGTAGATGTTATTAAAACATCTACTTTTTTATTTTAACTTATAATATATTTTTTATTTAATATTTTTATGTAGATTTTATTCCAAAAATAAATTTAACAAATCCTCTTAAAAACTTTGGCACTTTTTTAACAACAATTGTCATAATATTACTCCTCCTATTTACCTAGTAAATATTTAATGCCTCCTATAAAAGCTCCTATTCCCATAATGCAAATCCAGGCAATTGGAGGAAGAAATAATACTAATAGAATTCCAATTCCAAAGCCTATTAGTATTCCAGCTATCACTTTTTTAAATCTGCAGAAAAACATTTTGGCTTCCTCCTTTTTTATATAATATTAAATTTTAAGTTGTTATGTGAGTAATATTTTAATTATTGTTAATCATCTTCATCATCATCTTGATCGTCATCATCATCTTCTTCATCTTCATCATCAAAATCATCATACAAACAATTTGAACAATCATCACTTGTACAGTCTTGACAATAATCATCTTCTAATACTGCACCACCGACAAATGCTATATCTTCTAATAAATCCATTGCTTCACATTCACTAAGTATTTTATCATTTACTTTTATTGCTGAAATCTCAAAAGTTTCTATGTTGTCATCTACTCTAAATCTAATAAGCACGTTGCAAGGTTTATCATCACACATAGCCTCTCCTGTAAAGTCTACATACGCATTTTTTTCATCTTTAGTGACATTATAATTAATATTATCAAAAAATGACTCAAATAATTCTCCTATTTTGAAACCTGGTATAGCATCAAATTCCCCATTACATATTAAACTGATATATTTATCATCTGAAACATTTTGATTCATAATTTTGCTCCTTTACATTATCTTAATTTTAAAAACAAATTTCTGTGTATATTAACATAGAAATTTGTTTTATTCAAGTATATTATATTATTTTTCATTTTTATCTGTTAAATTTTTTATTTGCATTCTAGGAAAGGCTTCCATTAATCTCTTTTTTAACATAGATTTTTTCTTGAAGTTTTCTTGTACTATTTTTGTTAAATCTTGTTTTAATTCAGAGTCTGCTATAATTGTTCTTATATTTGAGCTAATTTTCGCTTTTTGTGTTACTAATTTATTGTGAATCTTTTCTCTTTCCTTATTTATTTTTGCAGCTAGTTCTTTTGGAGATTCTAATATTGCATCTGAAATTTTACTTCTAGTATATTTTGCTTTTTGTCCGAGTTGTATACTTTTAAGTTTTAGTTTTCTTCCGAATACTTTTACATCTTCTTCCGCTTTTTCAAATGCCTCTTCTGTTTTATCTTTTACCTTATTACTAATTTCTTCTGTATTATCTTGACTTGCAAATATTTCTCCTTTGAAGCTAGATATAATTGTGAATGAAACAATTCCATCAACAACAAATACTACTGATAAAATTCCTGTAATTATATTTCTAACATTATCTGGAAAACTCATATAAATATTTTCAAAAAACGGATTTGCATAATAAAGTATTAGTGTTCCTAAAATTCCAAATGGTAAAAGTGTTTCTAAACAAATTCTTCCATTAATATTAAATCTTTGATTACTATAATCCCACCATCTTGCATGAAACAATTTTTCCATTATATAACTTGTTAAATATTCTAATGTTCCACAAATTAATATACAAAGAACAAATAAAAGTGGTAAATCATTTGAATATTTACTAAGTAAAATGGTTATTGCAACAACTCCTACTCCATATACAGGACAATATGGACCTATCAAAAATCCTCTATTGATAAATTTCTTTTCTTTAAAAATTCCACCAAAAGATTCCATAAACCATCCTGCAAAAGAATATGTAAAAAACAATAATATATAAATCTCTATTTTTTCTAGCATAAAAATCTCCTTTAATAATTTATACAAAGAATATAACACATTTAGTGTTATTATACAATTACTTTTTTTTCATAGATTTTAATATATTCTTTTCTTCATTTGTTATTCTATAAGATTCAATCATCTTTTGAAGTGTTTTGTTGTATGTAAATTTATCTAAGTTATTTTCATTCTTTAAATAATTCATTAATTTATCATTATATTTTATTCCAATTTCTGCTAAAGTCCATGCAACTCCCATTTTTACATAATACCCATCATGAGATATATTATCTAAAATTTTAATAACTTCATCTATATATTTGGGAATTAAAAAATAATCTAACATTGAAATAACTGCAAATCTAATTTCAAATTCTTTATCTGATTTTACAAAATTTAAAATGAATTTCCAATATTTTTCTAAATCTTTTTCTTCTATTTTAAGTGTTTGAACAAAAGTATCAGAAATTGCCCAACTATCTATTTTAGACACAAAATCTTTAATTAATTTTAGTTTTTCATCAATTTCTAATTTACTATACCCTATAATTAACCCTTGGAGAATAACTTCTTCAAAATATTTAGGATTTTCATTTTTAACAAATTTTTGCCAATCCATATTTTCTTTCAAAATTTCTTTTGCTAATTTTCTTAATACAGGAATTCTTATTCCCAACATTTCTTTTTTTGTATCAGGACATAATTTAGAATTAAATTTCTTATATTCATCATCTGATAAATCTATTAATTTTTTTATTATGATATCCATTTTTCTCCTTTTATAACAGCTATTCTAAAATTTATTTTAATATATATTTTTTAAAAACTTCTGTTTGGATGATATCACACATTTTCCTTATAAGTCAACTTTAAAATATAAAAACTTTCCTTTACTTTTTAAGTAATATTTGATATGCTTTTTATATTAAAGAAAGGTTGATGAAATTTTGAATAGAATTAAAAAGAGCAATAATAAAGATACAGATAATTCTAAAAAGAAATTTGATTTTAGAAAATTAAAAATTATTCTTATATTACTTTTTATATTAATAATTTTTCTAGCTATAAGAACTGGTATATCTATTTCACGTTGGCAAAATTTAGCTCAAGATATGATTGCTAATACTCCTTCAAAAGTATTAGATACTTCTGGAGAAGTAATTGCCGAACTTGGAAATAATAAAAATATAAAAAATATTTCTATTTCTGAAATGCCAGATAATCTTAAAAACGCATATATCTCTATTGAAGATCAACGTTTTTATAAACATTCTGGTGTAGATTTTCCAAGAACTGCAGCTGCAATTTTTACTTATATAAGAAATTTAGGATCTTCTTCTTTTGGTGGTAGTAGCATTACACAACAATTAGTAAAAAATCTTACAGGAGACAATTCTTCAAAAGTTACTAGAAAAATTACAGAATGGATTAGAGCTTTTGCTATTGAAGGTGTTCTTTCAAAAGATGAAATTCTAGAAGCATATCTTAATATTATATATGTTGGTCCTAATATTTATGGTGTAGAGCTTGGATCTACATATTATTTTAATAAATCTGCTAAGGATCTTTCTTTAGAAGAATGTGCATTCTTAGCAGGAATTAACAATTCTCCTAATTCTTATAATCCTTTTGGAGAAACTGATAATACAGAAAAAATTAATGTTAGAACTAAAGCTGTACTTGATAAAATGTATGAATTAAAATATATTTCAGAATTGGAATACAATAATGCTATTTCAAAATTAAATGAAGGATTAAATTTTAAAAATGGCAAAATTGAAAATAAAACTAATGATGCAATATATTCATATCACACAGATGCATTAATTACAGAAATTACTGATGAAATAGCTAAAAAGAAAAAAATTTCAACAGATTTTGCCACGAATTATATAAATATGGCTGGTCTTAATATTTATAGTACTCAAGATAGCAGTATTCAAAGTGAAATAGAAAAAGAACTTTCTAAACCTAAATACTCTCTAAAATCAGAAAATGATCCTTCTGTTACTTCACAAGCTGCTATGGTTATTATGGATCACAAAACAGGACAAGTTGTTGGATGTGTTGGTGGTATTGGTAAAAAAGATACATCTAGAGGTTTTAATAGAGCTATTCAAGCATTACGACAAACTGGTTCAGCTGGAAAACCAGTTGCAGTTCTTGCTCCTGCCTTAGAAGAAAAAATTATTACTGCTGCTAGTATATATGTTGATGAACCTACTACTTTTAATGATGGAACACCTGAAGGTTATTCTCCTACCGATTATAATAATTATAGAGGTTCTATTACTGTAAGAGAAGCTGTTGAATCTTCACAAAACATTCCATTTGTAAAAATAATGGAAGAACTTACTCCTAAAACTTCTATCAAATATATGAGAAAAATGGGAATATCAACACTTACAAAAACTGATGAAAATTTGAATTTAGCATTAGGTGGTTTAGATAAAGGAATTAGTCCATTAGAACTTTGTGCTGCTTATGCTTGTATAGCAAATGATGGTGTTTATATAAAACCAACTTTTTATATAAAAGTAGAAAATTCTATTGGAAAAAAAGTAATAGAATCTAAACCGGAAAAGAAAAAAGTTATTTCTAAAGAAGTTTCTTACATAATTAAATCTTTACTTACTGAGCCAGTTACTGGTTCAAATGGAACAGCAAATTATTGTAAAATAAAAAATATTGATGTTGCTGCAAAAACTGGTACTACAAATGAAGAATATGATAGATGGCTTTGTGGATTTACACCTTATTATACTGCTGTTACTTGGTTTGGATTCGATTTAAATGAAACAATTAAATTTAATCGAAAAAATCCTTCAGGTCAAATTTGGAGTAGTGTAATGAAAACTATACACTCAAAACTAGATGAAGCACATTTCAAAGTTCCAGAAAGTTCATCTTTAGAAACAGCAGAAATTTGTTTATCAACAGGATTACTTTCAAATACAGGATGTCCTGATACTCATACAGAATTTTTCTTAAAAGGTACTGCTCCTACTACATATTGTATAGATCATTCTGGAACTCGTAAAAATGTAAATCCTTCTGTAACAAATACTGTTACTTCTGAAGAGCCAGATAATATAGATACAGAAATAGATTCTTCAAATATAGATAATACTTTTGAACAATAAAATAACAATCCACGGGCAAAACTCGTGGATTGTTATTTTATTAAAAGTAATTTATTTTTTCTATACCTTTTTTGACAAAATCCAATTTATTATTTCTTCTTTTATTCCAAAATATTCTTCTTTTTCAAATTGCATATTTGAAATACAGTATTTTTTGTCTGTAATATGTGAACAAAAAATACATTCATCTAAATTTTTACAATCTTGTATAAAAAAAGAATTACTAATTTTTGCAGAACAAATAACATTATAACTATTTGTACATTCTCCAGAATCATCCACTCTAATACAAAAATTCGACATACCCGTTCTTTGACAACCTAATATAAATTCTGAATTTGCACATCCATCAGAATAGAGAATATTTTTACACTCTCTACAATCTAATGATCTATATACATTCTCTGATCTATATATAGTATCGCTTTTTGAAACATTTTCAGAATCATATACTCTTTCTGTTGTTGTTAAATTTATTTTTTTCCAAAGCATTATTATATCATCTAATGAATTTATTTCCTTTTTAGGTTGCATCCATCCATGTTGCTTATCATATAATTCCATATTACTTTGAGTAATAAATTTGCTAGGATTTATTGATTCTGCCCAAGTTGTTTTAGATGTTAATGTATCTGTAACTTTTTGTGGTAATTTTATATCAAATGCAAAATTATTTAATAGCTCTTCTAATGTATATGGATTATTTTTTCCAAAAATATTTATAAATATTTTATTTGCTACATTCAAAGCTTCATTGTTATTCACTTGCCAATTTTCTCCTTCCTGTTGACTGTGATTTCATTATTTCTTTTAATGAAATATTATCATTTATCAAAATTTTTTTAATCTTTTTTATTTGTAGTGTTTTCTCATTTTTTTCTTTTATTATAACTTCTTTTTTTCTTGGGTATGATTTAGCATCTAGTGTTGTAGCTTTAAAAGCTGGTAAAACTCTTCCAAATCTACTTACTCTCAATACACATTCTCTATTAGCAAGTTCAGATAACATTTTAACTTTTGCAAAATGTGAATCATGAACTGCAAGTTCCATTAACATATTTCTGCTTAATATAATTGCATCTTCTCTTGAAACTCTAAAAGTATAATAATTTACTGCATTTGCAAATATTGCTTTTTGAATGTCTTCTTCTATTTGATTAAAGTATTGTCCGAGATAATATTAATGATAAATTATATTTTCTACTTTCAGATAAAAATCTTTTTAAAATTGGATTTTGTACAATAGCAACTTCATCTATAACGAATAATATGTGTTCTTCAATACTTTTTCTTTGCATAATATTAAAAAGTTGTGTCATAATTAAACCTGATATTGTTTTACTTATATTCTCGCCTAATGCAGATTCATCAAGAGAAATTATAGATAAGAAATTATTCTTTATTACTTCTTCTAAACTATCTAATTTTTCTTTTGTATTAAATGCTGGCAAAATTGTCATTTCATCAATAAAAGAAATTATTGGAGAAATAGCTTGTTCATGTGATTTTGTTTTTAATTCCATAAAATCTTTTAAAAAGAAATTCATAATTGGCTCTGGAAGTGTTTCTTTATTTTCTCTTAAAATTCTATTTCTATATTCATTATCTGTTAAAAGTTTTCTCAAATTTGTTAAATTATTTTGCTCTATAAAAATCAATAAATAAATACTATGTCTTAAAACTCTTTCTAATTTTGAATTATATTGTTTTGCCATTAATCCTTGAAAAGTTGAAAGATAATTTTCAGTTTCTGAAACAACATTTTCTTTATCACTTTTAAAAACATCCATACTATTTTGAGAACTTTTAAAATCTATTACTTTTGTATTATCTAAACCACCTATTTCATTCTCTAAAGAACTATGTGGGTCTAAAACTACAATTTTATATTTTAATTTGTATTCTTGATTATTATTTATGTTGCTTATTAAAAGACTTAATAATTTTGATTTTCCTGTTCCAGATCCTCCTATTATTATTGAGTGTTTATCAAAATCATAATTATTTAAATTTAAATAATAATCATCTTGAAAATAAGGAAATCCATCTAATTTTAAAATACTATTTTTTCTATCACTTTCAAAAACACTTAAACTTTTTTCGATATTTAAATATTTTTTTATATCTTTTTTATGTAAAAACCTTGTATGCTTTGAAAAATCAATACTTAAAAATATATGTGGAATATTAAAAAATGCTCTTTTAATCATTAAATTTTCTTTTTTATCTTTAAATATAAAATATGTAGAATAAAAATAATTATCTTTTTTAAATGGCCTTATATTTATTTTTGTTTCAAGTAATATTCTATTTTTTTTACTTTCATTTCTATCATATACATCTACTATATTTTTTTCTTTATTTGTAAGAAAATATGGCATTTTTATAAAATGAACATTTTTAAATTTCTCTATTTTTTCTATTTTCTTTATTAGAAAGTTTCCTAAATCACTTAAAGTGGTTGGTATTTCTTTATTTGTTTTAATAAAATATCTAACATGATTTTTTTCAAACATTGTATAGATTTCCCATTTTCTAAATAAACCATTTAATTTAGATATATATAATATAAATTTATTCCAATCATCTTCTGTAACAAAGTCTGTTGTAAAAAAGACTTCAAAACATTTTTTCCTTTCCATTATTTCTCACCCATATATATTATATAGAGATTTACATAAAAAAGACTGACTTTTTTGAAACAAAAAAAGTCAGTCTTTTAATTATTCTAAGCTTAAATACTTGATTTTTATGTATTAATCTTCTATTGGAATTAATAAGTCTGTTATATTATTATAATAATGTTCTAATTCTGGTATTGGTCTTAACTTAAATTTAGAACTTGGTAAAAATTTTTCGAAGAAGTCAGTTGTTACTCTTTGTATATCTTCTACTTCTTGAGATGGTATTCTAAATAAAAGCCATTTTGATTTTGGAATAACTATTTTTCTAAAATCTTTTATCTCTCTTTCATAAGCTACACAATATTCCATATTAGTACTTTCAAATCTAGATTCATAAAATATAATTCCATAATCTATTCCTTCTTTATATTTACTATCATATTTTTCTCTCATTTCAGCAAAAAATTTTGGAGCATCGTATTTTATTGTACTTTCTGTTGTCTTTTTTCCTAACCCATAAAGAACTTTTTCATCTAATTCTACAATATTATATTCCATATTTGAATTTACTGAAATTTTCTCATCAAATTGTAATTTAGTAAAAACTTTTAATTTGCTAGGATCAGATTTTACAACACTTGGTTTTATTCCATGAAACTTTTCAAAAGCTCTAGAAAAAGCTGTCGCATTATTATATTGATATTTTACAGCAATATCTATTATTTTTTCATTACCTTTATATAAGTCAAATCCTGCATTTGATAATCTTCTATTTCTAATATACTCAGATACTGAAATGTCACATAAAAAAGAGAACATTCTTCTCATAGTATATTCATTTGTTCCAATTATTTTAGCAAGATCTTGATAATTAATATCATTTTCTAAATTTTTTTCTATATATTCTGAAATTTCATTTAATCCTCTATATATATTCAATTTTCTTTTCCTCTTTATTTTATTTATACTATTTTACTATTTTATAAGAGTTTTTTCAATCCTTTAATAAATTATAATTTATTATTTATTCTGTTCTTTTCTATATGCTTTTATAATTATTCTTTTTTTATTTGCATTATTGCAAGTAACTAATGTAAGCTCATATTTCTTTGTAGAATTAAGAACAGAAGTATCATTCTCATCTGTCTCAAATATATCAAAAATAGTATATTTATATTGATTACCTTCTAAATCATCAATAATAATTTCATCTTTTATATCTAATTTATCTAAATTACCAAAAAATCTTTCATCATTATAATTATGTCCTGCAATGCAAATATTTCCTTTTTTTGATAAATCTTCTCCATAAAATTTGCATGGTGAAATTTTTAAAAGTTTTTCATTAAAATTATTAAAAATAGCATATTCTAAATTTATTTTCTTTATATATATTTTTCCAAAATATATATTCTTTTCTAGATTTTGATTTTTTACATTATAAAGACCTGATAAATTTAAATTTTTATTTATAGTTCTTGATATTTTTTCTAAATTTTCATCTTCATCATAATCAAAACTTAAGAATATTAATACTATTATTGCTAACAATATAGAAATTATAAATTGAACTTTAAAAAAAATTTTTATTTTATTTCTTTTTTTATTAAATAATATTTGATTCATATAATTATTATTATCTATTATTTTATTTTTAATTTAAATTTATTTATATTATTTTTATTTTCACTTTTATTTGCTTAAGCTTTAGAAATATGATATATTATTATAAATTATTTTGAAAGGAATTCTTTATGGAAAAAATAATTGCTAAAAATCCTACTGCATATCATAACTATACTATTGAAAGTACTTTTGAAGCTGGTATTGTTCTTACTGGTACAGAAATAAAATCAATAAGAAATGGAAAATCTAATATAAAAGATACTTATGTTAATATTAAAGATGGTGAAGTATTTATTTATGGTATGCATATTAGCCCTTATGAATTTGGAAATATATATAATAAAGATCCTCTTAGAACTAGAAAACTTTTATTAAATAGGAGAGAAATAAATAGATTATATGGTTTGATAAAACAAAAGGGTATTTCACTTGTACCAATAAAAATGTATTTTAAAGGAAATAAAGTAAAATTAGAAGTTGGTATTGGTAAAGGCAAAAAGCTTTATGACAAAAGAGAAGACATAGCAAAAAAAGATGCAGAATTAAAGATTAAAAGAGCCTTAAAAAATTAAATTATTCAATGTTATTTTTAAAAATTATAAAAAGACGTTTTACTTTAAAATAAAACGTCTTTATTTTATTATCTAGCATCATCATAAGAATTACTGTTATCTTTACTCAATGGAGATTTAGTGCCTAATTTTCTTTTTCCATTTGGAACACCAGATCCGAAATTTCTATTAAAAGCATCTATTACTTTCGAATGAGTTTTTTCGAAAGTAAACTTATAATATTCCTCTTCTTCTTGTGTTAATTTTACTCCTGTTTCTGATTCCATATCAGAAATTGCTTTATTTATATCTAATGGTATTACTTCATCTCTTATCCAGTTTCTAAACCATTCTTCATCACCAAACTCAAGCATAAAAGATTCTATATCTTCTTTTCTTCTTTTTAAAACTCTATGATGACTTTTAGTGCTTGTTACAACTCCTGAACAATAATCATAACTAAATAATGGTGCAAGTCTAAGTTTATTATCTTCACTTACAATGATTCCCCACTTTTCATTACTTTCATTGTCATTAAAAGCAATTTTATTAAAGATTGTTTGTTTTATTAAGCCTCTTCTAATATCTTCTCTAGTTTTTTCTAAATCTTCAGTTGGTAATTTATGTTTTTTATAGTATTTTTTTACGTATTTATCTGCTGATTCTAAAATAGCTTCAAAACTAACTCTTCTTCTATCTTTTTTTCTTCTATATATAGTATCTCCTTTTACTACATTTTCTCCAGCTTGAATAAAATTCTTAGTTAAAAAAGATACCTTATTTTCTTTCTCTGAAACATATTTTCCTTTATAATAGACAGTAGCTGGTATATTCATTTGTTTTGCAATTTGCGGTAATAGAAAATTATTTTTTTCTGATATTTTGGAAAATCTTTCTTTAATATTATCAGAATGTGGTCTTGTTGCTAAAAAGCAATCTAAGTTAGAACTAATAACCCAAAATTCTCCTATTTTACTATCTAATAATCTTCTTTTTGAAACTATAAAAGAATAGTCATCTAAATTTATAATACCATTTTCATCTGTATCCATTCTATCATTATATTCTTTACTTTGATATACTTCATACATCTGAAATAGTCTTATATTTCTTCTTTCAATAAAATCGTTTGGTACTTCTCCTGTTATGTGCTTTTCTAAAGCTTCAATTTCAAAATTAGATAATCCATATAATTTAGCTGCTTTTAAAATATATTCTTTTTTTGTTAATTTAGCCAATACGCGTTATTCCTACATTTTATTTGCTGAACAGAATACATCATTTATTTTATGTAATACTGTTTTTGTAATTTCTTCTCTTGCTGCACCTAAATATTTTCTTGGATCAAATACAGATGGTTCATCATTAAATACTTTTCTTATTTGTGCTGTCATAGCTAATCTTAAATCTGTATCTACATTTATTTTTGAAACTCCGTTTTCTCCAGCTTGTTTTAACATTTCATCTGGACAACCTTTTGCTCCTGGGATATTTCCACCATTGTTATTGCACATATCAACAAGTTCTGGTATTACAGAAGAAGCTCCATGTAATACTATTGGTGTGTTAGGTAATTTTTCTTTAACTTTTTGTAAGATATCAAATCTTAATTTTGCTTCACCTTTAAATTTATATGCACCATGACTTGTTCCAATAGCTATTGCTAAAGAATCACATCCTGTTCTTTGAACAAATTCATAAGCTTGATCTGGATCTGTGTATCTTGCATCATCATCTGTTACATTTACATCATCTTCAATACCAGCTAATTTTCCAAGTTCTGCTTCTACAACTACACCTTTTGAGTGTGCATAATCTACAACTTGTTTTGTTAAAGCAACATTTTCTTCAAAATCATATTTTGAACCATCAATCATTACTGATGTAAAACCACTATCAATACATTTTTTACATGTTTCAAAATCTGGTCCATGGTCTAAATGAAGTGCTATTGGAATAGTTGTTGTTTCAACAGCAGCTTCCACCATTTTAACTAAATAATTCATTCTTGCATATTTTATTGCACTTGAAGAAACTTGTAAAATTACTGGTGATTTAGCTTCTTCAGCTGCATCTGTTATAGCTTGTATAAACTCCATATTGTTTATATTAAAAGCTCCTATTGCGAAATGTTCTTTCATTGACTTTTCAAACATTTCTTTTGTTGTTACTAATGGCATAATATATTCCTCCTTAAATTTTTATTTTACTTTCTACATTTTATAATCTTAAGATTACTATGTCAAGTGAAATTTGTGTGTTTTAAAAAAGGATTTGATTAATTTATAATCAAACCCTTTTTTCATTATTCACATTTACATTGATAACTTCCACACATAGATTCATCTTCTGGATTTCCATTTGAACAACCAGGGCAAGCTTGTACTTCAATTTGTTTTAATTCACAAAGATTGTGATCACAATCATTATATGCACAACTTTCAACTGTGCAATTTATTCTTTGATTTTTTTCTTCCATTTTTAATTTACCTCCATAAATAAAAAATAGAGTTTTTTACACTCTATTTTTATTATTTACAAATATTTAAATTAATATTCTAAATAAAATTTATCTCCTACAAACTTATAATCTAAATCTTTTAAATTTCTTTCAAAAATTGTATAGCTATCTTCATTTTCCGTTTTTTCCGGCAATTCATAAATTTCATCATAAATTTGTTCAATTCCATCTAGAATAATCTGTCCATCATAATTCATTAATTGCCAATTTATATTTGCAATTCCATAATCATTAAATTTAATGTTTTCAGTTGAATCTAACACTAAATATAGATTTGCTTCTATTAATCTTGGATTTATAACTGCATACTTCTTTTCAAATACATCAGCATAATCTTCATTAATTATTTTCAAATAATTATCTGTATCAGCAACAATATATCTTCCATCATTAGATACGTAAATATCTTTATATATATCAGAAAGTATTGCTCCTTCTGAATTTATAAAATAAATTGTATTATCATTATAATTTCTTAAAAGTATTTTGTCTCCAAAAAAGTCAAGTATTTGTGCTTTTCCTGTCATAGAATTCTTTTTTCCATAACTAGTATACCAACCTTGTGTTCTTTTTGAAAGCTCATAAAATGGAATTGTTCCATTTGAAAACAAGTATAAATAACTTGAATCATAATCTAAATAATCTGTATCTAAATTAATTTTTATATTTAAATTATTCTTTTTTGCAAGTTCATATATATCTTTTCTTCCCATATTAGATTGAGTAACTAATAAATCATATTCTTCATTATAATCATATCTAAAATCAAAATCTTGATTACTTAATTGTTGATAAGCTGGAACTTTTTTTATATGATTATCTATTCTTGGAAGTTCATATTTTAATTCACCATCTTGTTTTAATGTGTTTTTGTAAATATCTTCTAGCTCATTTAATTTAGCTTTATAATTATCATCTGCAGATTCAGTTCTATATGATAAAACCGTTCTTTCGTTTTTTAATTTTATATAAGAACTTCCTTTTTCACACATTAATGCAACATAAAATTTTTTATCATAAACTTGTATTTCTATAAAAGGACTTGCATAATCATATTTAAAGTCTATAACAGTTTCACCTTTTGGATTTATATATCCATATTTTCCATTTTTTTTCACATTAATATATGGATCTGTAATATCTAATTCTGTAATATATTTAAAATAATCTTCTCTATAAGCTAATTCATTTTTATTCTCTTTATTCTTTATTACGTTTCCTAAAGAATCATAATTAAATGTTACTATTCCAATTATGGCAATTGCTACCATAAGTACTATTGAAATAGATATTCCTGTTGTACTATCAATTTCAACTAAATTTTCTCTTAAAGTTTTAAATAATATTATTAAACCACAAAGTATATTGAAAGCTCCTATTGCTGGTTGTTTAATAAATATAAAACTTATAGAAAAGATTCCTAGTACATATCCAATATTAAATGTTGTATCTGATTTATGATTATAACTTTGAATAGCATTTATAAAAACTGTAATGCCCAAAATTATATACATTCCAACTAATATATAGCTCACTACATAATTTTCTTGAACTGTAAGTAATGTTCTATCTTGTGGAACTTTAATTGTAAATAATACAATTAAAGCTCCAAACAAGAGATTAGTGAATGCGATACATAAATTTACAATCTTTCCTCTCATAATTTTATCCTCGCGTAAATTTTATTTCTTTTGTATTTCCTCAAAAACAATTTTATAAATTTCTTCATGTATATCTTCTCTAGTTCTTAGAACATTTTCTTTAACACATTTTATTTCATTCCATTTATATTCATTTACAAGACTACATGCTGCATTGTATGAATCTTCAATATGTTTTTGGTCTCTTTCATGTATATCTTTTTTACTATTATGGGTAAATTTATTTTCTCTTGATGTAATTAATTCTTTTACTTTTTCTGGTGGCATATTTAAGAAAAATACCTTTGTTGGAACTGGAAGTCCATAAATGTTAAATTCTAAATCAAAAAGCCATTTTAAAAATTTGTCCCTTTCCTTTTTATCAGATATTTTTCCAGCTTGATGTACCATATTTGCAGTTGTATATCTGTCTGCTAAAATTATTCCACCATCTTCATAATATTTTTTTAAGTCTTTTATATATGTTGCATATCTATCAGCAGCATAAAAAGTTGAAGCTATATAAGGGCTTATTTCTTTAGCATTTTCGCCAAATTCCCCTGATAGATACATTTTTACAAGTGAAGATGATGGACTGTCATAATTAGGAAAACTAACAGTTTTATAACTTATTCCATCTTGTTTTAAATGATTTTTAAGCAATTCGAATTGAGTTTGTTTTCCACTTCCATCAGTTCCATCAATTACAAATAATTTTCCCATAATACATCTCCTCTTTTATTTTTTATTTATTCTACTAAACAATGCTTCTATATTTTCAAGTTTTAATCCTGGTTTTACTGAAACATATTCCCATTCTGGTTTTTCTAAGTTTAGATAATTTCTAATTTTTTTGCAAGCAGTTGGCATAACTGGTTCAAAAAGATTAGCTAAATTAGCAATAATTACACTACAAGTATAAATTGTGTTATTAAATGATTCGATGTCTTCTTTTTTTGCAATCCAAGGCTTATTCTCATCATAAAATTTATTTCCAAGTTCAACTAAATCCATAATTGTTTTAATTGCTTCTCTAAATTCTAACTTTTCTATCAAGTCTCCAGCAATTTTATAAGTGTCTTTAATTTTATTTTCTATTTCAGAATCTAATTTTCCATTAGGAATTTCTTCTAGGTCTTTAAATTTTAATGTTCTATTTACTAAATTTCCAAATTTATTTAATATTTCTCCATTATGTGTATTTTCAAAATCTTCTATTGTAAAGTTTGTATCTTTTTTCTCAGGTCCATTTGATAATAAATGATATCTTAAAGAATCTGAATCATATAAGTCTAAAGCTTCTAAAGCTGTCATTCCAATTCCTTTACTTTTTGAAAATTTTTGATCATTAAAATTTAAATATTCAGCTGAAACTATTGTATCTACTAAATGATAATTTTCTTCTTGTCCTAATAATAATGCATTTAAAATTATGCTATGGAACATAATATTATCTTTTCCATGACACATATATATTTTATTATTATGTCCTTCTTTCCAGAAATCTTCCCATGTACAATCTGTTCTATTCTCACATAATTTCATTGTATCTGTAAGATATCCTAAAACTGCATCAATCCATACATACATTTTCTTGTCTTCATAACCTGAAACTGGTATATCTATTCCCCAATTTAAATCTCTTGTAACAGCTCTATCTATAAGTCCTTGTTTCAAATATTTTAATGTTTCGTTTTGAGCATTTATTCTCCATTCATTTTTTACTTTTTCTGTATGATCTTCAATTTGTTTTTGAAATTTTGAAAGTGCTAAATATAAAACTTTGTTATCTCTTTCAGAAATTTTTGAGCCACAATCAATGCATTTACCTTCTTTTAGCTCCTCATTAGTAGGAACATGTAAACAATTATCACATTGATCTCCTTTAGTTTCTGCACCACATTCTGGACAAGTAAGAACAATTTCTCTGTCTGATAAGAATTTGCCGCAAGTTTCACAATATGCTTGTGGTTCTATTTTTTCATAAATATATCCATTATCATATAGCTTTCTAAATAGTATTTTAACTTTTTCTTTATGATATTCATCTAGTGTTCTTGAATATAAATCATAAGAAAATTGATATCCATTAAACATTTTATTAAATTCTTCATCATATCTACTTGCAATTTCTTTTGGAGATACTTTTTCTTTCTTTGCTCTTTCAGTAATTGGTGTTCCATGACAATCTGAGCCAGATACATAAAGGACATTATCTCCTTTTAATCTATAATATCTTGCAAGAAAATCACCTGATATAAGTCCTGCTATGTGTCCTAAATGTAATGAACTATTAGCATAAGGCCAAGCACCACCTATAAGTATATTTTTTCTATCCATTAATTCTCTCCTTTATTTTAGTATAAATTTCTTTCATGATTATGATTTGCTTCTCTAGGATCTCTTCCTTCTTCATCATCATCTTCTTTTTCTGTTTCAGCATCTTCTTGTTGACTATCTTCAATATCATCTTGAACTTCTTCTCCTATATCTATGTCAGCTGAAATTTCTGATCTAATATTAGGAATATCTAATCCATATTCATCAAATAATTGTAATCTTTCTTGATTAATTTCTTGGCATTTTTCTATTTTTTCATCTACTGTAAGGTTTGTAGAATTTAGTATACCTTTTTGTTTGTTTTCTAATTCATTTAATTTTTCTGCTAATATATCTTTATCTTGTCTTCTTAAATCTTTAGGTGTAGCAACTAAATCTGCAACAGTAGTATGTCCATCTATATCTGTATAATATACTTTTGAATCCTTATCTGTAACATTTTCCACAACAGAAGCATGACGATAATCATTCATCATATTTGTAGCATCTTCATCATATCTTCTATCATCAACAACTCTTTCACCTTGTACAAAAATTATTCTATCACTTCCTGATGAAAGATCTGCATTAGCAAATGCTAAACAATAAACAGGTCCACCATTATCTTGCAATCCTGCTGTATCAATTAATTGATCTGAAATACTAGAAGGATTTCTTGCAATTAAAACATGTTTTAATTGTGCACCTTCTGATTCTCTTATTTCTTCTACTTTATCTTTTATTTTTTCTGGTATCTCTATTTCATTGTCTTCTTCAATTTCTTCTTCATCTGGTTCTTGTTTTTCTGCTTCTTCTTGTTGCTCTTCGTTATTTACTTCTCTAACATCTGCTTCAGGATTTTTCTCTTTTATTTTTTTAATTGTTTCCTCAGCACTCTTAGGAACAAGTGTGTCTTGAGCAATTTCTTTTTCCATTTCATCTTGTGAAGAAGGAAATAATGCATCTTGTAATTCTTCTGTTGACATTTTTGCTTCAACTTGAAATTTAAAAATTTCACGTTTCATTCTTGGAGTTAGCATAAATTTTTGTGAATTTCCTTCATCATCTACAAAATCTAATGACATATCTTGACCATCTTTATCAACTGTTAATATTGCTTTTTCTCCATTTGGCAATGTTACTTCAAAATATCCTACTCTAAAAACTTCACCATCTTCTTTTTGTATTTCACCTATATCTAACAATTGAACAGAAGAAGGATCTAAATCTCTTAAAGGTGTTGTTTCATTTCCTTCTGAAGAAGTATAAACTTCTGCATTTTCATAAGCTTTTGAACTTAAATATTGTTCTTCTAAATATCTATCTCTACTATCCATTTTTATCTCCTATCATATTAATTTTTATACGTTTATATTATATAAGTATATTGCAAGAATTTCAAGAATTTTATAAAGCTTTTTTTATGTTTTTATTTTTAAATTCAAATATCAAAAAATGAGTGAATTTTTTTCACTCATTTTTATTTTTAAAGATTTCTATTATATTTTGTTTTTGGATATAAATTATCTCCTAATAACTCTTCTTCTATCCTGGCTTCTTCTTTTTGTTTTTCCTTTTCTTCTTCTCTTTGTTTTCTTAATTCTTCTTGTTTTTTCATTTTTTCTGCTTTTTGTTTCATTCTTTCAATTTTACGTTCTTCAGCCTTTTCTTTTCTTAATTTACTTTTTTCTTCTCTTAACTTTTTTTGTTCTTCTTTTTTTATTTTTTTATCCATTTCAAGAATTGTTTCTTCATCTTTTTCTAATTCATAAATTCCTGAATTAATATTTTCTGCATTTTCTTCTTCTTTTTCATTTTTACTATCAAATTTTTCAATAATTTCTTCATAAAACTGCTCATTTTCATGTTTTTTCCTTAATTCATCTTCTGTTTTATATTTTAAATTTACTTCATATTTATTTGAAAAATGAAGCATTGCAGCTTTATCTGATAAATTTATTTTATTTGTAGACCAAATATCATCTAATTTGTATTCTAGTTCTATATTTGCTTCTGCTAATTCTTGTTTTCTTAATCTCTTACATCTTATTTCATAATCATTTTTATTTTCATCTGGTAATCTATCATAATTTTTTGCCATACAATATGCATAGCTATCTGCTTTATTAGAAACAATTTTTTCAGATAACCAAACAGAATCATCATAATCGCATAATGTAGTATATACTAATGTATCTATTCTTTGAGCTTGTTTTTTATTAATTCCATATAAACTCATTAGTCCTTGCATTCTGTCATTAATTAATTTTAAAGAATAATGTTTCTTTTTAAAACCATCAATGTGATCTATTCCTCTGATAAGTTTTTCTACAAATATTTTTTCACTAAATACTCTACAATATCCATCTCCAGCATCTACTATTATAAGAACAGAATTATTTTTCTTTACTTGTTTTGTTTCAATATCATCTTCTGTTTTAGCTTCTTTTAAATTATCTTCAGAAGTAGTAGCTGTATTTTTAATATCAATATTATTAGTTATTTCAGTATTTTTTAAATCTTCTTTATTATTTGTATTGCTTACAATATTATTATTTTGAGCCATTTTTTCAGGAATTTCTTTTTCATTAGAAATACTGTTTAATTTAATTTCTTCCTTTTCTTTACTTTCTGGAATAATCTCTTCTTGAGTTTTAATGTCATCAAAAGTTTCTTGTCCTTCAAGATATTCAGATTCCTGTAAATTTTCATTATCACTATTTTCAAAGTTTTCTAAATTATCAAAAGATAGTTGATCACTTTCATAATCTTTTTGTAATTCTTTTAAATAAATTTTATCAAATTCTTTTTCTTTTTTTCTATCTTCTATTTTTTCTTTTATATTAGATACAAAACTTGAAAATGTGTTTTTCATTCCAACAAAGAAATCTCTTGTTGCAAGTATAGCTTTATCTTTTAGATTAACTGCAATATTTAAATATTTTTTAAAATCGAAATTTGGTTTATCATTATTTATTGCACTACTATTTTCTCTTTTTCTTGAATCTATTAAAATTATATTATTAATTTTGTTTTTAATATTTCTATTTAATGTACTACTTTTTTCTACACGTTCAATTTCTGGTATAATTGTTCTTGGTGTATCTTCAAAAGTAATAATGTTTTCTGATTCATTATTATTTTTTTTTGATTCTTCTTTTAATTCTTCTTTTTTTAAATCATTTGAGTTTTCTTTTTTTGATAAATCTTCTGTTATTTCCTCACTTTTTAATTCTTCTTTTTCTTCATTTTTTTTCTGCTCTATTTTATCAATCTTAGCTGCCATTAATAACTTTTGCTTTTTATTTTCCTTTTTTTCTTTAACTTTATCTATTGATTTATCAATTTTCTTTTTTACAATCTCAATTTCTTTAGAAAACCATTCTTTTAATGATACTAGTTTTTGAATTACATCAGCTTTAATTTCGGCAAAAGAGATTTTCTTTTTAATTTTAGCTTTGTTAATTATAAGTCCCATTGGTCTTCCACCAACATTTTGAATATCTTTTTTAGCCTTAAATAAATCTTCTTTTTTAGTTTTTCTATAATCAGATATTAATATTGTTGAATTAGCGACTCTACTCAAAATTAGAGAATCCATATTATTTAATACTGAAGTTCCATCAATTAAAACTAAATCATAAAATACACTTAAATCTTTTACTAATTGTTCTAATCTTTCTGAAGTTAATAACTCTGTTGTATTTGGTGGTATAGTTCCTGATGTAATTAAATTTAAGTTCTTAATTTCAGTCTCATTAATAAAAGTATTTGTAAGTTTATTTATTTCCATACCATTTGAATCTAAATTTGATAAGTAATTTGAAAATCCTAAATTATTTGGTATATTAAATATTTTATTTTGTCTACCATTTTTCATATCAGAATCTATTATTATTACTTTTTTACCAACTTCAGCAAAAGTTACACCTAAATTAGCTGTTATATAACTTTTACCTTCTCCATCTAATGGACTTGTAACAAGCATAATATTCTTATCTTTGTTATTAACATTTATAAATTGAATATTTGTTCTAAGATTTTTAAATGCTTTTAATGAAGGTGATTTTAAGCTATCATAATAAACTAATTCATTCTTATAATTAGATTTATTTTTCTTATAATTATTTAAAGGAATTTCAATTAATTTCTTTAAGTTTATCTCACTATCAATATTCTTATTTATTCTTACATTTCTTTCTATTATTGCTGAAGCTATAATATAAATAATACTTACTAAAACTCCAATAATTATAGATATTAATGCTGATAAAATAATTGATATATTTCTTGTTGTTTTAGCTATATATGGATTATCTACTACATATATTTCTCTATCTTCATACATTTCTTCTAATTTATCTGAAAAAACATCTAATAAAGCTTCACTTATTTTTACAGATGTAGTTTCATCTGTATATTTAACTTCAATTTCAAAAGTATCAGAATTAAAGTTCTTTTTAACTTTAATATTATTTTTAAGTTTAGTGTTTTGTATATTTAATTCTTCTTCTATTTTTTGAACAGAAGAATCACTTTTTAATAATTCTTTAAAAGTATGTACAAGTTTAGAAGTTATTTCGATATTTCCTTTATTTTCAGTTTCATTATTTTCATTTAGTTCTGTTCTTATTAATAATAGCTTAGATACTGAAACATATTCTTTTTTACTTAAACACAAAGAAGCTACTATACCAATAATTAGTATAGCTATAATTATTAAAATTACATAAACTTTCTTTTCTTTCAATTTTTCAAAAAATATCATTTCTATCCTCATATAAAAAATAAAAAGACGCAAATAAAAAAATTTTTTATCTACATCTTTTGTATATATTATTTTAAATTAAAATTCGTTACTATTATAGCAGACTTTATGTAAAAATTCAATACTTTTACAGTATTTATTTGTTTTTTTAATAAATTATTTTTAAATTTTTAAAAAAATTCTTTTAATTAAATAATAAAAAAAGAAACACAAAAAAGCACACTTAAAAAAGTGTACTTTTATTATAAATTTTCTAACTAATTAAACATTATAGTCTGATACTTTTTTATAAGCATATAATGCTGAAGCAACAAGTGCTATTGCTATAAATACCATTGATGATCCTGATCCTGCGTATGGTAATTTAGAACTTGTGCTACTTGAATTTGTGTTTGTGTTTGTATTAGTATTAGAATTTGTATTTACATTTGCATTTGTGTTTGCTGCACTGTTTGTATTATCTGAGGTTCCAACTGTTGCAGGAATAAGAACAGCATTTGAATTTGAATTTGTGTTTGTATTATCACTAGTTGCACCAGCTTCATCTGATGTTGTATTAGTATCTGCAGTAATTGTAGTAGCTGTAACTAAAGAATTTAAACTAGCATATACAAAACTTATTAATACGATAAGTACTAAACTAATTAAAAATTTTTCTTTTCCTAATTTAACCATTTTTCCATCTCCCTATTACTTAACATCTGAAAATATTATAACATTACAATATTATCAATGCAAGTTTTTTTTACATTTTTTTGTTTTTTTACACATTTGAAACATTGTAATACTTTTGTAATATTACACATTAAATTTAAATAAAACTATATCTCCATCTTCCATAACATAATCTTTGCCTTCAGACCTTATTAATCCTTTTTCTCTTGCTTGTACCATAGATCCAGAGCAATTCATTAATTCATCGTAAGATATTACTTCTGCTTTTATAAAGCCTCTCTCAATATCTGAATGTATTTTTCCAGCAGCTTGAGGAGCTTTTGTTCCTATTTTTATTGTCCATGCTCTTACTTCTGGTTCACCAGCTGTTAAGAAAGATATTAATCCTAACAATTTATAACTTGCTTTTATTAATTTATCTAGACCAGATTCTTTTAGTCCTAATGCTTCTAACATTTCTTGTTTTTCATCTTTTTCCAAAGAACTTAATTCTTCTTCAATTTTTACACAAAGTGGAATAACTTCTGTTCCTTCTTTATGAGCATATTCTATAACTTTTTTTACATTATCATTTGATTCTGGATGTTCAATTTCATTTTCAGAAACATTTGCGACATATAATACTGGTTTCATTGTTAATAAGAAACTTTCTCTTAAAACTTCTTTTTCTTCTTCATTATAATCAAGTGTTCTTGCACACTTTCCAGAATTTAAAACTGATTTTACCTTTTCTAAAGTATCAATTTCAAATTGATATTTTTTATCTGCTTTTAGAAGTTTTCTAGCTCTGTCTAATCTTTTTTCTATTGTTTCCAAATCTGCAAAAATTAATTCAAAATTTATTGTTTCAATATCACGAACCGGATCAACACTTCCATCTACATGAACTATATTATCACTTTCAAAACATCTTACTACTTGAATTATACTATCAACTTCTCTAATATGTGATAAAAATTTATTTCCTAAACCTTCGCCTTTACTTGCACCTTTAACTAAACCTGCTATATCAACAAATTCAACAATTGCATTTGTTACTTTTTGAGGTTTGTAAATTTCAGCTAATTTTTCTAATCTTTCATCTGGAACAGCTACAACTCCAACATTTGGCTCAATTGTACAAAAAGGATAATTTGCACATTCTGCTCCAGCATTTGTTATACTATTAAATAATGTACTTTTTCCCACATTAGGAAGTCCAACAATTCCTATTTTCATATTAAACCTTCCTTTTATTAAAATATTATAAATTATAGTAAAATGGAGCCCACTAGCAGACTTGAACTGCCGACCTCTTCCTTACCAAGGAAGTGCTCTACCACCTGAGCTAAGAGGGCATTTACAAAAAATAGATGGCATAAATTATGCCATACATTATTATATTATTCTTCATTTTCTAAACATTTCATTGCTTTTTTTCTAATACGTTGAATAGCATTATCTACTGATTTTACAGGAGAATTTAATTTATTTGCTATTGAAACATAGCTATCCCCTTGTATGTATCTGTCTAAAACTTGTTTTTCAAAAGTACTCAAATTTTTATCTATTCTGTTTTCTACAAATTGTATGTATTCTTTTTTTGTTATAGTATCTAATGGATCTTCAACTACTTTAGTATCTAAAACATCCATAATTGATGTATCATCATTATCATCATAAACAGCTGTGTTTAGTGAATATGATGAATTAAGAGGTATATGTTTTTGTCTATTAGAAGTTTTTATTGCAGTAATTAGTTGTCTTTCTATACACAAATTTGCAAATGTTTTAAATGAATTATTTTTTTCAACATCAAAAGATTGTATTGCTTTAAATAATCCTATCATTCCTTCTTGAAGCATATCATCATTTTCTGCTCCAATTAGAAAAAATCTATTTGCTTTTATACTTGCTAGTCCTCTATATTTCTCTAATAAATAATTTTGCGCTTCTAAATCTCCTAATCTTATTTTTTTGATTAGTTCCTCATCTGATATATTTTGATATTTGTCTTGAGTAAAATTATACAAATATTTATTAGGCATTTCCTATATTGAACCTCCATGCAAGTTATAGCTGTATTATATGTTGTAAACCTTGCAATGTCAAGTGTTAGAACGAAAAAAGAATAAAAAAAAGCAGATTTTTAAAAATCTGCTCTTATTTTTATTTTGCATAATCAATTACTCTAGATTCTCTAATAACATTAACTTTTATTTGTCCTGGATATTCCATTTCATTTTCTACTTTTTTAGCAACATCTCTAGCCATAATAACCATATCTGCATCAGATACTTTTTCTGGTTTTACTATTAATCTTACTTCACGTCCTGCTTGTATTGCAAATGACTTTTCAACACCTTCAAATGAATCTGCTATTTCTTCAAGTTTTTCTAGTCTCTTAATGTAAGATTCTAATGTTTCTCTTCTAGCTCCAGGTCTTGAAGCTGAAATTGCATCAGCGGCTTGTACTAAAACTGCTTCTAAAGTAAGTGGTTCAACATCTCCATGATGTGCTTCAACAGCATTGATTACATTTTCATTCTCTTTATATTTTCTAAGAATTTCAACACCTAATTCAACGTGTGTTCCTTCCATATCATGGTCTAATGCTTTTCCTAGGTCATGTAATAATCCAGCTCTTCTTGCTATTTTTGAATTTATTCCTAATTCTTCTGCCATTATTCTAGCTAAATTAGAAACTTCTATTGAATGATTTAATACATTTTGTCCATAACTTGTTCTGTATTTTAATTTTCCTATTAATTTTATTATATCTGGATGTAAATTATTTACACCTGTTTCTAAAGCTGCTCTTTCTCCTTCTTCTTTAATGGTTTCTGCAACTTCCTCTTTTGCTTTTTCAACCATTTCTTCAATTTTAGCAGGATGAATTCTACCATCTTCAATTAATTTTTCAATAGCAATTCTTGCAACTTCTCTTCTTAATGGATCAAATCCAGAAATAATAACTGCCTCTGGTGTATCATCAATGATTAAATCAATACCGGTAAGTGTTTCCAATGCTTTTATATTTCTTCCTTCTCTTCCTATAATTCTTCCTTTCATTTCATCATTTGGAAGAGCAACAACAGATACTGTTGTTTCAGAAGTATGATCAGCTGCACATTTTTGAATAGCAAAACTAATTATTTCTCTTGCATTTTTTGTAGCATCTTCTTTAGCTTTTGCTTCCAATTCTCTGATAAGTGTAGCCTTCTCTTGAGTAATTTCTTTATCCAAATTGTTCAATAATTGTTGTTTTGCTTGTTCTTCAGTTAAACCTGAAATTCTTTGTAATTCTTCTAATTCTTTGTTGTAAACTTTTTCTAATTCTTCTTTTTGTTGTTCGTTTTCTGCATATTTTCTTTCAAGTTCTCTTTCTTTTCCTTCACAAGCTGTTACTCTTTTTTCTAGGTTTTCTTCTTTTTGTATTAGTCTTCTTTCTTGTGTTTGTATGTCACCTCTTCTTTCTTTAATCTCTTGCTCTAAATCATTTCTTATTTGTAGTACTTCTTCTTTTGCTTTAATTAATTCTTCTTTCTTTAAATTTTCAGCTTCTATCTTTACGCTTTCAATTAATCTTTTAGCTTCATTTTCGGCACTTTGAATTTTAGATTCTGCAACTTTTTTTCTAATGATTGACCCAATTGGAATAAAAATTACAGCTGAGATTAGAACAGTGGCAACGATAATTAAAATTGTTTGCATAATTACATTTACCTCTTTTCTATTAAATTTTCAATGTACAACAAAATTATTCATAAATTAAGTCTATTTATATAATTTATATTGTATTTTTTCCTACATTAATATTTTATATGTATTATTGCAAAGTGTCAAGTTTTTTATAAGAAAATTATGTAAATTTTCTATTCAAACATCTTATTTATCGCCTTCTCAAAGATTTCTTTTGCAATATCATGTCCTGAAGGAATAATTTCTATGAATTTATTCATACAAACATTTGCGTTTATTTCCATAACAAAAATTTTTTCATCTGAAGTAACTGCGACATCAACACTAGCAAATTTTATATTTATTGCATTTCCAGCATTTATAGCAATTTTTTCAATTTGCTTAATATATTTATCATTTTCATCAATTAATATTGGTTCTGCTCCATTATTTAAATTATGTTTCCATGATACTGTAACTTCTTCATTTTTTGACGGTATTTCATTTAAATTAATATTTCTATTAATTTGTAATTTCATTTTTTTATATTTTTGATCAATTAATTCTTTTATTGTATGAACTCCGTCTCCTATTACATAAGGTTTTTTCTTTTTATATGCATATATAATTTCTCCACATAAAAATATAACTCTATATTCATAATCTATATCCATATATGGACATGCACTCAAAGTATCATTTTCTTCAAATAATTTTAAAACAACTTCTTTAATTTCTTCTTCACTTGAGCAAAAATATACATCTTTTCCCTCACAAGAATTATTTGCTTTTATTACTATTTGATTATTAGATTCTTTTAAAAGTTTAATTGCCTCATTCAAAAATTTTTGATTATAATAAGCACTTCTAGTTTTTGGATTAAATATCATTTTATGTGGTATTGTAGGTACATTATTAGAATTTAAAACTTCATAAGTTGCAAATTTATCTGAAGCAATATTGTAAGATGTAGAACTATTTAAATCAAATTGATATCCTATTATATTTCTTTTTTTACCATTTTTAATTAATTCTCTTATCCAACCATAAGAAAGTTCTTTTTGTTTAATATCTTTTTCACTACATATTTCATCAATTATTTTGTAAAATGGCTTATGCTTTTCCATATTTTTCCCTTCTTTTATAAATAAAAGCGAACTTTAAACTTAAGATTTAAAAAGTTAAAATTCGCTTTTGTATATTATTATATTTTACTTACAATTCTTAAAACTTCTGAAACACTCCAAGCTTGTGAAAATGCTCCACCTGGTTTAAATGGTGTTTCTGCATCATATACTTCAGAAATTGTTCCTACTGCTTGTGAATGATAAATCTCTGTTTTAAAAGTATTATAAGTATTTTTTATAAATTTTTCATATTCTATTTTTAATCTTTCTTTTTCTAATCTATCTTTTTCATCATCTATTATATTTTTTAAGGCATTTTCATATATTCCTAATAACCAAACCCATATAGTTCCTTGATGATAAGCAGAATCTCTTTCATAAGCATTTCCTTTGTAATATGGAATATATTCTTTTTCTTCTTTTGCTAAAGTTCTAAGTCCATATTTTGTTAATAATTTATCAGTAACAGTTTTAAATATAGATTTACCAATTACTGATGAAGGTTTTATTACAGGATATGTTGTAGAAATTGCAAATAATTGATTTGGTCTTATTTTTTCATCTCCGATAACATCATATAATGAATCACGTTTTTTATTATAAAATTGCTTTTCAAATTGTTTTTTATGATTATTTGCTATTTTTTTATATTCTTCAGAAATTTCTTTTTCTCCGAATTTTTTTGACAAACTTTCTAAAGTTTTCAAAGCATTATAATAAAGTGCATTTAATTCAACAACTTTTCCATTTCTAGGAGTAATAGCTTTATCTCCAATTTTAACATCCATCCAAGTATTTTGAGTAGATGAAGTACCAGAACATAATAGTCCATCCTCTGAAACATAAATATTATTATTATCTAATGTAATTCCTGAACGATAAAATTTTATTATTTCTTTTAGCCTTTCATAAATATTTTCTTTTATAAAATCATAATCTTTTACATATTGTAAAAACTTATTAGTTGCCTCAAATAACAATAAAGATGCATCAGCACTATTATATAGTGGTCTATTATCAAATCCAGAATATCCATTTGGAACAAGTCCAAATTTAATATCCCTAGTAAATGTTAATAATATTTCTTTTGCTAAATCGTATCTTTTTGTAACTAGAAAAATTCCTTCAAAAGCTATTAAAGTATCTCTTCCCCAATCTAAAAACCAAGGAAATCCTGCAATAAGTGAATGAGTACCAAAAGCAGGTCTATTAAGAATAAAAGTATCTGATGCAACAATTAGATCTTTTATAAATTCATTATATTCTTTCTCTTGTTTTGTTAATTTCGTTTTATTTTTTATTAATCCTGTTTTATTTATAATTGATTTTAATCTTTTTATTTCTTCTTCAAAAACCTTATCACTATTTACTTGTTCTGTATTGTCCTCTAATGATGCAACAAAAGTAATTTCTTTCGTTTCTTTTGGTTTTATTTTTATTTCATATCTTCCTGGTATTATTAAATCTTCTTTTGGATCAAATCCTCTTTCTTCTTCTTTTAAATAAAACATATCTTTAAAAGTATCATTATAATGTTTTATATATTCACCATCACTTGAAAAAATATATAGTGGTACATTGGCATTTCCATCTATTTCTATTCTAACTTTATTGTTATCATTTTTTTGTTTTAATTCAAACTCATGATTTGTAATCATCTGATGAAAATCTCTAAAAGTAATAATAGGTGTTAATTTAAAAACAGATTCTTTTATTCCATTTTTTATTTTATATTTAATAACTACTGTATTTCTTCCATATACCATAGAAATTGTTTTTTCTATTTTTACATCTTCTATTTTATAAGTAAAAACTGGAAGAAAATCTTTTTCAAATTTTTCTAAATGTTTATATCCTTCTGAAATATAATTTTCACATACATTTGTAAATAAATTATATTCTCCTCTTTCTATTGATATACTTTCATCTACTTTTGAAAGTATCAAATGTCTTTGTGCAGGAGGATTTAAAGGAGCTATCAATAATCCATGATATCTTCTTGTATTTGCTCCTACAACAGTTGAAGAAGCAAATCCTCCTATTCCATTTGAAATTATCCATTCTTTATTTAAACATTCTTTTAAATCAATTTGTTTTTTAGTTATTTTCATTAGTATTTTTACCTCTTCTATTTATTTCTTTTGCCACCTCTTCTTCTTGGTCCCGTTCTACTAAAGTTGTTTTCTTTTATTTTTTCTGATTGTTCTTCTATTTTTTCAATTTGTTTTGCAATTTTTCTGTTTTCAATAATTTTAGCATCTGTGTTTTGAATAGATTTAAATCTATCACTATATTTTTCTTTAAATTTACTTGGCCTATTATCTTCTTTTGGTTTTATTATTCCTAATTTTCCTTTTGAAACTTTTGCTAAAGCTTTTTGTTCTTTTTGTTGTAATTTTTTCTGTTCTTTTAAAACAGATTGTAATAATAAATATTGTGTATCATTTTGCATATCATGGAATTTTAAATCATTACAAATCATTTCTATTATTGTTGAAGCAACAATATCAGAATTATGCATAATTTTTCCATCTTTTACACATGACATATTTCTTTGTATAAGTTTTACATTAAATTCACTTAATTTCTTATTGTCAATATCTACTATATCTGAGCCTTCTTTATTATATTTTCTAATGTATTCAGGAATAACCTCTCCAGTATCTGCTAAACAATAATCAATTATTCCACTACCTATATGTTCTTGTAAAACCCTTAAATGGTCTGATACAGTAAAATCATCTGTTTGTCCTGGTTCTGTCATTATATTAGAAATATAATATTTTGTAGCTTTGCTATCTTTTATTTCTCTTGCAATATTTCTTACTAATAAATTTGGTAAAACATTTGTATATAAACTTCCAGGTCCTATAATTATTACATCAGCATCTTCAATTGCTTCTACAACACCAGGAGCTGGTTTGCAGTTAGATGGTGATATGTATATTCTATTAATTCTTTCTTTTTTGCTAGCTACTACTTCTGCAATTCTATCTTTTTGTTTTATAGTAGTACCATCTGCAAGTTCTGCACATATAGTTATTTCATCAAGAGTAACAGGTATAACTGATCCAGAAATATTTAAAACATCTTTACTTTTGTAAATAGCTTCTGCTATATTTCCATATATTTCAGTCATAGCAACAAAATATATATCACTAAAATTTAGACCTCTTAATCTTTCATGTCTAAAATTCAAGTCCATAAGACTTTTCATTTCATTTTGATTACTTGAAATTGAAACTAATGCATCTTTTATATCTTTTCTAGCATTTGCAGAAACATTTCCATAATCAGACATAGTAACTATTGCTGTAATATTATTAGTATAATGTTTAAATCCTTCAATAATATTGTTTAAGCCTTGTCCACCACCAATAATAACAACTTTTGGTCCTTCTTCATAAACATTTCTATTAAAAATTAAAGATTTTATATTTGATTGTGCCTGTCTTCCTTTTTCAGAAGTATTATTTGCTTCTATTATTAATTCTAAGCTTCTTTTTTGTATAAAAATAACACTAGTAACTATTGCTATAAATCCTATAATAAATATAACTATCGTTTTTCCTAATTCAAAAAATGATATCTCCTCTGATACTAATATTTTTGAAATTCCATAACAAGTTAATATAACTCCTACAATTATTAAAAGAATCCATCTCTTAACTTTTGTGCTTCCTTTAAACCATTCAAAAAAAGATTTCATTGTTTTTCCTCTCCTAAAACTAATATTTCTAATTCAATTTCTAGTTTAAATTTTTCTTTTACTTCGTTTTTTATATGTTCTATTAATTCTAGAACATCTTTTGCAGTTGCCTTTCCTTTATTTATGATAAAACCAGCATGTTTTGTTGAAATTTCAGCATCTCCTATACTGTAACCTTTTAATCCACAATCATCAATCATTTTAGCTGTTGGCATTCCTTCTGCTCTTTTAAAAATACTTCCAGCATTTGGATATTCTAATGGTTGGTGCTCTTTTCTTGATTTCGTATATTCTTCTATTTTTGCTTCAATTTCATTCTTATTTCCTTTTTGTAGTTTTAAAGTAGAATCTAAAATGATTCCTTCTGTTTTTTCAAAAATGCTATTTCTATACTCAAATTTATGCTCATCTAAAGTTAATGTTTTTATTTTTCCATCATAAGTAATATATCTTGTTTTTACTACAATATCTTTCATTTCCCTACCGTATGCACCAGCATTCATTCTTATTGCTCCACCTAAAGTACCAGGAATTCCTGATAAGAATTCTAATCCTTCTATTTCTTCTTTTAAAGCAATAGCTGATAATGTAGCAAGTGGCATTCCGGCTTCTGCTGTAATTAGAATTTCATTAGCATTTTTTCTTATTTTGAAGTCTTTTAGTTCAAGTTTTATTACAACTCCTCTAATTCCACCATCTCTTACTAATACATTTGTACCATTTCCTAAAATTACAAAATTGATTTTATATTTTTTTATCAAATCTAAAACTTTTTTTAATTCTTGAATTGTATTTATTAATATAAAATAATCTGCTTTTCCACCAATTTTAAAAGATGTGTGTTTAGACATTGGCTCATCTATATATATTTTTTTCTTATCTATGATTTGTTGTAAATTTTCCTCAAAATCTACCATCTACAAATTTTCCTTCCTGCTAGTAATATCCTAAAATATTATATGCTAAAAACGCACACAGTAATACTATCATTTTTCTGCCTTTTTTACAATACTAAAAGTAAATTTGTAACATTACAAAAATAAAAAAGGGATAGATTTTTTCTATCCCCATTTTAACTTTATTTTATATGAACTAAATAGTTGTTTCTTGTTTTACTTCTTGAATGTTTATATCTCTAACATGTTCGATTTTTTCCCATTTTGTATTAGGTTTTACGATACATTTAATATTTATTGCTATCCAAGAACCTAAGAATAATGGGTAACAAATTATTGCTTTAAGCATTGGTTTTATTTTTCTTTTATCTAATGCCATAATAGCAGTTCCTGTAATAACTGGTAAAATAAATGTTGCTATTAAATATCTTGCGTAATTTCCAATTAATTCTGCTGCTGTCATTTCTGCACCTAAATAAAGTAGTCCGTTAATTCCTAATAAAACAAAAGTTAATATCATCATAGGAATACCAAACATATATAATAAACCATCAAAATTCATAAGTGTTTTATGTTCTACTACACCTTTTGCTAAATCTTTAGTGTAGTTTTTCATGCATTGAAGATGTCCAACTGTCCATCTAGAACGTTGTGACCAACTTTGATCAAAATGAACTGGTTGTTCATCATAAACAATAGCATCTGTTGCCCATCCTAATTTTTTTCCTTTTGCAATATTTATTAAAGAGAATTCAATATCTTCTGTTAAAGTAATTGTTTGCCATCCATTAGGTTTTACAACATCAAATTTTACCATAAAACCTGTTCCATTTATTAATGGTGATAATCCTAAATTATATCTTGCTAAATGATAAAATCTATTCATCATCCAATAAAATATTGCATATCCTCCTGTAATCCAAGAGTCAGTAGGATTTTTGATATCTCTATAACCTTGCACAATTTCTTCACCTTGGCAAAGTTTCTTATTCATATTTTTTAAGAAGTTTTTATCAACAATATTGTCAGCATCAAATACACAAAAAGCATCATAATCTGCATTTTCTTCTATTTTTTGTTTTAAAAACCAATTTAATGCATAACCTTTTGTTTTATGTTCTTCATCAAATCTTTTTAAAACTTTAGCTCCTGCATCTTTAGCAATTTCTGCTGTTGCATCTGTACAGTTATCAGCTATAACGTATATATCATATAATTCTTTTGGATAATTTTGTGCTTTCAAACTTTCTACTAAGTTTTTAATAACAGTTTCTTCATTATGTGCTGGAACTATTGCCATAAATTTATGATCTTTTTCTACTAATAGTTTTTTATCTTTTAATTTTATTAATGAACAAAAACTAACTACAATTTGATATGCCCAATATATTGTTATTAGCCATATCAACGCTTGTTGTAAAAGATATAAATACTTCATTTTTAAACCTCTTTTCATTTGGTTTTGTTATACGAATTTTTTCTTCATACACTTTTTTTATTATAGCATTTTGTGGAAAATTTTTCAAGTTTTTTTGAAAAATTTAATAATTTTGGAAATGCTATTATTTCTAGTGTTTTCACATTTTATTATACTTTTTTTATATGATTTTATTATTCCAATTATATGCAAAAAATAATTTTTATTTTATTCTTCACTATATAAATCTTTTCTTGTTAAATTAATTCTACCTTGATCATCTATTTCGTAAACTTTAACTGTAACTTCATCACCAATTTTTAAAACATCTTCAACTTTATTTATTCTTTCTTTTGAGATTTTTGAAATATGAAGTAATCCTTCTTTTCCTCCACCCAAATCTATAAATGCACCAAAAGTAGCAATTCTTGTAACTTTTCCAGTATAAATTCCATCTACTTCAATTTCTCTAGTTATTTCTTCAATAATTCCTTCTGCTTTTCTTGCAGCTTCTATATCATCTGAATAAATAAATACAGATCCATCTTCTTCAATATCAATTTTAACTCCAGTTTCTTCAATAATTTTATTAATAACTTTTCCTCCAGAACCAATAACATCTTTGATTTTTTCTGGATTAATTTGCATATTAATAATTTTTGGAGCATATTTTGAAATTTCTTTTCTAGGTTCTGATATTTGTGGAAGCATTATTTCATCTAAAATATATGCTCTTGCTTTTGCTGTTCTTTCAAAAGCTTCTGCTATAATTTCATAACTTAATCCATCTACTTTAATATCTACTTGAATTGCTGTAATTCCATCTTTTGTTCCACCAACTTTAAAATCCATATCTCCAAAGAAATCTTCAATTCCTTGAATATCAGTTATAACAACATATTTACTTGGATCGTTTTCATCTGTAATTAATCCTGTTGATATACCTGCAACTGGTTTTTTTATTGGAACACCTGCATCCATTAATGCTAAAGTAGATGCACAAATACTTCCTTGTGATGTAGAACCATTTGAACTTAATATTTCAGATACAACTCTTATTGAATAAGGAAATTCTTCTACACTTGGAAGAACAGGAACTAATGCTTTTTCAGCTAATGCACCATGTCCTATTTCTCTTCTTCCAGGACCTCTAGAAGATTTTGCTTCACCAACACTGTATCCTGGGAAATTATATTGATGCATATATCTTTTTGATTCTTCTGTATCTAATCCATCTAATATTTGTTCTTCACTTTTCATTCCTAAAGTAACTATTGACATTACTTGTGTTCTACCTCTATTAAATAAGCTACTGCCATGAACTCTAGGAATTAATCCTACTTCACAAGATAAAGGTCTTATATCATATATTCCCCTACCATCAACTCTTTTTCCTTCTTCTAGTATTAATTTTCTAACTGTTTTCTTTTCCAATTTATATATAGCATCTGCAATAGCTGTTTTATCTTCTTCAGCTTTTTCTTCTCCATATTTTTCAATGTACCAATTTTTAACATCTTCAGAAAGCTTGTCTATTTTTTCATCTCTTTCTGGTTTGTCTGGTGTTTGAACATCTTGTTTCATTCTTTCTGAAAATTCATTTGCTATTACTTCATAAACTTCTTCATTTACAGCAAAAGATGTATATTCAAATTTTGGTTTTCCAATCTCATCTTTTATTTTTTGTATAAATTCGCATACTTTTTTAATTTCAACATGTGCTGTTTTAATTGCCTCTAACATTGTATTATCAGGAATTTCATCAGCTCCAGCTTCTATCATAGCTATTTTATCTTTAGTTCCTGCAACAGTTAATGTTAGTCTACTATTTTTTCTTTGTTCTTCAGTAGGATTTATAACTATTTTGTCATCAACATATCCTACTGCAACAGCTGCTGTTGGTCCTCCAAAAGGTATATCAGATATTGAAAGTGCAGCAGAAGTTCCTATCATACTACAAACTTCTGGTGAACAATCTTGTTCTACTGATAAAACTAAACAACTAACAACAACATCATTTCTAAAATCTTTTGGAAATAATGGTCTAATTGGTCTATCAATTGCTCTAGCAGTTAAAATTGCTTTATCTGTTGGTTTTCCTTCTCTTTTTGTAAAACTACCTGGTATTTTTCCAACAGCATATAACCTTTCTTCATAATCTACTGAAAGTGGAAAGAAATCTATTCCTTCTTTTGGTTCTTTAGAAGCAGTAACATTAACTAATACTGTTGTTTCTCCATATTTTACAAGTACGCTTCCATTAGCAAGTCCTGCCATTTTTCCTGTTTCAATAGTAAGTGTTCTTCCAGCTAACTCCATACTATAAGTTTTAAACATTTTTACATTCCTCCTATAAATTAAATTTATTTATTTGAAATGTAACCTCTACAATATACTTTTTTAAATTTTAAGGAACAATAAAAATATATTGTACAAGCTACTCTTTCAAATAAATAACCATGTATATTCTACTATATTAACATAAAAAAATCAAGAAAATTTATCCATAAAGTCTTAATAATAATTAAGTTAATTTTTTAAAATTTTAAAAATTAAAAAAGTTTAGAATTCTTAATATATTTTTAGCAGAAATTATAATTAATATTAAAAATTAAATTAAAACTTAAAGCAATAAAATAACCTCAAATATTAGGATTTTTCCTAGCACTTGAGGTTAATTTCATAAAATTTCAAATAATTTTATTTTCTTAAATTTAATTTTTTAACTATTTCTCTATATCTATTTAAATCTTTTTTTGCTAAATAGTTTAATAAGTTTCTTCTTTTACCAATCATTTTTAATAATCCTCTTCTAGAGTGATTATCTTTTTTGTGAACTTTTAAGTGTTCTGTTAATTCTGAAATTCTTTCTGATAAAATAGCAACTTGTACTTCTGGAGAACCTGTATCGTTCTCATCTCTCTTGTAAGTGTTAATAATTTCTTGTTTTCTTTCTTTAGTCATAATTATTTATCCTCCTATTTATTTTATTTGCCATAAACTGAGTATAAAGTAGGTTTTTCCTTTAAACTAAGTCTATGGTATTTTTAGCATAACTATTTTACAACATATTTTTATAAAAATCAAGTATTTAAACTAATTAATCTAAATTCTCATATTCTTTTTCTTTTTTATTTATATATAAAACTAATTCAACAACTGCTATAACAGTTAATAAATTTACAATTACTGGTGAAACTGGAATTCTTGCTATTGCAATTAAGCTAGCAACACCAAGTTCTGTTAAAACTATTATTCCAGCTAGTTCTCCTAATAATTTCCAAACATTCATTTTTCTAAATCTTATAATTAAATATGCTATAATTACTACTACTGTTGCAATTACTGGTTTTATATATGGTCTTACTAAATCTCTTATTCTTACATTTGAAACTTTAATTCTTTCAAAGTTTTCTGCTTGAAAATCAGTTGCATATTTATTATTGATTTTATCTATAAGATTATTTCTTTCATCATCTGTTATAGATTCAGCACTTATATTAAAAGAGTCATTAAATAAATCAACAGATCTTACAATTACAGTTTTTTTACCAAAAACTTCTTTACAAATATTTTTAATTTCTTTTATATCTATTTCTTTTCCAACAACTATATTCATTGAATCATGTTTTTCTAACATCAAGTAAACTTTAAATCCTTTTAATGCTACTACTACTATTCCAGCAATAATTAAAAGAATTAAACCTAACAATAGTATTTTTTTACTTTCCTTCATTTTACTTCTCCTTCATCTTAAATATTTGTTATAAATAAGTAATTATATAAAGCTTGTACAAATAATCCCCAGAATAAAATCATTCCTATACTACTTATAACTACACTTGACATAAATGTAAATATTATTGAAATTACACAAATTGGAACAATAGCTAAATAGATTTTTTTCATAGTATCTAATAAAGCTGTTCTTTTCATTTCACTAGTTCCTAAACGTTTTAAATAATTTATGACAAATACATAATTAATTATTACTACTGCAACTACTGCAATTAATCCATTAACTGTTATAACAACATTTGTATATCTTATTATTATATTTAACAATCCTAAATATCCTAATGTTAAAATTGCTGATTTAAATCCTTCTAATTTAAATCTTAGTACTAAGTATAAAGATACTAATGCTATAAGCACTATGGCAACTATCTCTGCAATAGTTTTAACTTCTTGTGTTAAAACACTGCTAACTCTATTATCTGAACTTAAAGTATATGTTAAAGGTAATTTTTCTTCATTTAATATATTTGTAATCATTGTTAAACTCTTAGCAAGTTCAATACGATCTTCTTGTGTTGTAACAACATTTCCCATTCTTAATTGTAATACACCTGTTGACATTTCCTCACCAAAATAAGTTGTACTTAACACTTGATCATCCATTTTTATTGAGATATTATTAGATGTTTGTGTTCCATCTTCAGCAAATGTTGCTTGATATTTATTACTAATCTCTTTTAACTTTTCTTTTCCTTCATCATTAAATTCTAATTGTAAATATGCCTGATAACCAGTTGTTTCAGTTGAATATAATACTTTTGCTTTCTTTAGGTCTGAATCTTTCATTAATATTAAACCAGTTTGTGCATCAATTATTTCAAAGTTTCCAACTGATGAAATAGTAGGTAATTCTATATCTAAATTTTCATCATCTGGTAATTCAATTATTATTTCTCCTGTAACATTGTCTAATCTAATATTATATTCATATACTTCTAATTTTTCTAATCTTGCTTGAATTATTTTTTTAGCTTTTTCGAAATTTTCTTTTGTTATATTAGATTCTTCATTTACTTTTACTGTTCTTGTTTCTTTAGTATAACCTTCTATATTGGTTTTATCATCTTCTGGTTGAGTAGTTTCTCCATCTTCTGTTTCTAAAGATATTGATGTATTTGAATTATTTGTTGCTACATCACCTGCATAATTTCCATCTTTATCTAAATAAATTTCTTTTTCATTTTCTGAATTGTCTAAAACATAATGTAATTCTCTTTTTCCATTTAGTTCCATTCCTAAGTTAAAATCTTTTAATCTGTTAACCCATATTCCATATTGGTTGGTGTAAAAGCCAACAAAAGCTATTACTGCAATAAAAACTGCTCCTAATAATATTGTTATTGTTCTTATCTTTTTTAAATTTTCTTCCAAAACTACTACCTCCTATAATAAGTTTGTATCATTTATAATTAATTCAAACCATAAACCTAAATATTTTGCTGCTCTCTTACTCATCTTTGTTCTGTCCATAAATATTTCAAAATAATCAATAACAGGACAAATCTTTGTATCAATTGTTAAATTTAATATTGCTTTTCTTTCTTCAACATCTATTTTAAGTTCTGAATTTGTAACCGCATAATTAACTTCATCATGTTTATCAAATAAGCTTCTATCTTTTTTAGAAACTCTACTTCTATGAGCATCAGATTTATCTGCTAAAATAAGTGCTGCTGATATATCACTAACTGCTGTTCCAGTTAATTCATCATGATTTCCAATTGCCATCATAATTTCTGTTCTATCTGATGCATCCATATTCATATCTTTTAAAATTTCATAAGCAAGTATTGCTCCTGTATGTGCATGATCTACTCTATTTACAGAATTTCCTATGTCATGCATATATCCAGCAATTCTTGCTAATTCTATCCTATGTTCATCATAACCTAAAGTACTTAATATATATGCTGCTCTTTCTGCTACTACTGAAACATGTCTATTAGAATGTTCTGTGTATCCTAAAACATCAAGTTGCTTTTGTGCATTTTTTATCAGCTCTTTTACTTCGATATTATTAACAACATCATCAAATGTTACCATATATCCTCCTTTTTGCTTGTATCTTATGTAAATTTTATCTTTATTATTCTCGTAAATTGTATATTAAATTTTTAAAAATATCAACTATTTTAAAGAAAATTATTTATTTAAAATTAACGCCTAATATTCCTCCTATTGCACCTCCAAATATTCCAAGCACTATCATTATTATTGAATTAATATTTAAATTAAATTCAAAATTTATAATACTTGATATTAAATATAGAATAAGCATATAAATTAATCCTAATACACTACCATAAATTATTCCTTTTTCTTTTTTTATTCTTGATATTCTAAATCCACCAATTAATAATGAAAAACTTGTAATACCAATTACAGATGGAATAATAACACTTTCACTAATAGATGTATTGCTAACTAATATAGATAAAATAAAAATTAAAATTATTGAAATTAAAATTGAAAGAAATGTTTCCCTTAAAAAATATCTCATAAAAACCTCCAAATTTAAAAAATCTTCTAAAGCAAAAATACTTCTATAAATTATATTTACAGAAGTATTTTTTATAACAATTATTTTATTTTTAAATTTCGTTTGATGTTGTATTTGTTGTATTAGAAGATGTTGCATTTGTGTTTTCTACTACATTTTCTTCATCTGTTGTTTCATTTGTTTCATTTTTATTATCATTTTCTTCATTATCGTTATCGTTTTCTTCAGAAGGTTCTATGTATTCACCATTTTCATCAATATTAATTAAGTTGTTTTCTTCTAGAAAAGTTCTTAAATTAGTTTCTTGACCATCATGTTCCATATAATATGTTGTTTCTCCAGATTTTGTAATTGAATATATTTTAGAACAAGATAATGGTAAAATTATTCTTTGAGCATTTACATCGAAAATTCCAAAAGAATCCTCTTGATTTATAACAATTCCTTCTATTCCAACTGTACCTGGTATTGTTAGAACACTTTCTTCATGTCCAGAAGATGTAGTTTTTGAAGTTGTTTTACATCCCAAACCATCATATAAAATAGAAAGTATCATTTCTCCTTCTACATTAAATAAACCATATTTACCATCTTTCTTTACTGGAATAACTTTTCCAAAAATTAATGATGGGTTTTCTATTTCTTCAGATTCAAAATCTTTAACATCATATCCTATTTCATCATTTTCTGCGTGAATAATAGTTTTTCCTGCTCTATTAAGAACTCCATATTCTCCATCTTTTTCAACTAAATATAATTGTTTTTCATTTTCTAAATCAGCTAATAATGTAATGTTTTCATATTCAGAAGGAGCAATTACTGTACCACCTTCAGAATTTAAAATTCCCATTGTTCCATTTGATACTGTTACATAGAATTCTTTTACATTTTGAACAAATTTTATATCATCATATTTTATACTTATAATTTCTTTACCAGTTTCTAGTGAAACAACACCATATAAGTTTCCATCACTGTCTTTTAATCCATTTCCAACTACTACATATCCATAAAGAGTTGCTCTTAGGTTTTCGTAATATCCACTCATTTCTGTATAACCTAATTGAGCAATAGCAGATTGAGCATTTTTTATCATGTATTCTAATGTATAAAATCTAAATCTATAATCTTTCCAATCAATTTGTACATTAAGCATTTCTTGTGCATCTTCTTTAGATACATATATTTCTCCATTAATCATTTTTACTGGATTTACTAATGAAAATGTTTCATAATATCCATTTTCATTTTTCATACTAACTTCTATTTCTGCAAGCATAGGTTTTTCATTATTAATTGTATCAATATACTTTTCGAATTTATTAGAATTTACAGACATAGAAACTATTTCAAAATCATTTTGTAAATAGCAACTATTTTCATCTTCATCAAACTTATTATATTCTCCTTTAGTATATCGATAATTTAAAATTGATCCTAATTCTTTAATATTAAGATAAATTATACCATCATCTGACTTGTTATAGAAATTTTTAGGTATAGATTTTATCTCTGCTCCATCTAAAAATAATTTTTCTGTAATAGAATCTTGATATTTTAATATACCAATTATTGCAGAAAATATAACGACTAGCAAAGCACATAAAATTATTGATAACATTACTTTTCTTCTATTTTTAGTATTCTTTTCTAGTCTTTCTTTATACAAATCGCTTTCTTCTAGATTCATAAAAATTTCCTCTCTTTATTTATTTTCTTTTGAGTATCCATAATTTTTATAAAATTCATCTCTAAAACTTAATAAATTATCGTTCTCTATTTCTATTCTAACTCTATCCATTAATTTAGTCAAGAATCTTAAATTGTGAATTGATAATAATCTTATTCCTAAGATTTCTTTTGTATTAATTAAATGTCTTATATATGCTCTCGTATAATTTTTACAAGTATAGCAATCACACTCTGGATCTAATGGTGTAAAATCTTTTTCATAAATTGCATTTCTAACTACTATTTTTCCATAAGTTGTCATTGCTGTTCCATGTCTTGCAATTCTAGTTGGAAGAACACAGTCACACATATCAATTCCAGCTATTGCTGCTTCTATTAAATAATCTGGTGTTCCTACTCCCATTAAATATCTTGGTTTATTTTCTGGCATTAATGGTGTTGTAAACCTAAGCATTTTTAAAAATTCTTCTTTTGGCTCTCCAACACTTATTCCACCAATTGCATATCCTGGAAAATCCATTTCAATTAAATCTTTTGCACTTTTTTCTCTTAAATCTTCAAAAAATCCACCTTGTATTATTCCAAACAACCCTTGTTTTTCAGTAGTTTTATGTGCTTCTTTACAACGAGCTGCCCACCTTGTTGTTCTCTCCATAGATTTTTTTGTATATTCATAAGTAGATGGATATGGACAGCATTCATCAAAAGACATTATTATATCTGCACCTAAAGCTTCCTCAATTTCCATAGCTTTTTCTGGACTAATAAATTGTTTACTTCCATCTAAGTGTGATCTAAACTCAACACCTTCTTCTGTGATTTTTCTTAAAGTGCCTAAACTAAAAACTTGAAATCCGCCACTATCTGTTAAAATTGGTCTATTCCAATTCATAAAAGAATGTAATCCACCAGCTTCTTTAATAAGTTCATGTCCTGGTCTTAAAAACAAATGATATGTATTAGCAAGTATTATTTGAGCTTCTACCATTTCTTTTAATTCTTCTGGTGTCATAGCTTTAACAGTAGCTTGAGTTCCTACTGGCATAAATATTGGTGTTTGTATATCTCCATGTGGAGTATGTATAACTCCTCTTCTTGCACCTGAGTTTTTATCTATATGTAATAATTCATATTTTATTGCATCATTCATTATTTTTTCCTTTCGATTTATATAAAATTATTTAAATTTATCTTTCTTCTTTACCAATATCTGTTTTTTCTGAAGAATCTTGCTCTTTAAAAGATCTTCCAATATTATTTATTGAATTTATTACAGAAGCATCTACTCTAGAGCCTGTATTTTCAAGAAATTCTTCATTTCTTTGAACATCTCTATCTTGGCTTTTTTCTGTTACAGAGATTTCTCCAGTTTCTTCTCCTCTTTTTCTTAATTCTTGTTCTAATATAGGTCTCATTCTTTCTGAAAAACTTTTTTTACCATATACAAGAATCGGTCTACCTGTACTATCTTTTCCTATATCTATTTTTTTAGATACTAAAATTCCTTGACCAAAAATAACTTTATCACCTTTAGTAACTGGTTTTTCAAGAAAAATATATTTAAATCTATTTAATCCTCTCTTTTCTTCTGGGCTTTCATAAGGTCTAGCACCATTAATTTTTAGATAAATATCTTCAAAATCTATATGTTTATCTGTTAATCTAAAGTTAACTTTTTTTAATTCTGTTTGATAAGAATGTAATGTTTCTTTATCTCCAGAAATAAATGCTTTGCCCATTTTCTTTAAATCATCAAATCGTCCAAATCCCAATTTTTCAAATACTAAATATGTTTTTTTACCAGGAACATTTTCTGGACTATCAGAACCATCATTGGTTTTTCCTATATTAGAAACGACTTTACGCACTGAGCCTACAAAACCTCTATATTTTGGAACTGGTTGTCTATCATTTACTTTATCTGATTCAATTAGTCCTAAATCAATAAGTGCATCAAAGTTTCTAAAATTTGCTTTATGAGTTACAGTTGAAAATTTTTGATTATATACTCTAACTCCATTTTCTTTTTCTGTGTATGGTGATCCTTCAAGACCTTGTTTATATCTTTCAAATCCAATTAATGCTTGTAATGCCATCATAGAAGATTTTTCATACACATCAAATCCTCTCATGTGAGAATCTAACCCAATTCTTGTATCTTGAAAAATCTGTCTTTCTCCATCTTGTCCTCTTTTAGAAACAAACATTAAACTTGGTTCCGTTTTGTATATTACATTTGCTCCAGCTCTTACTCCTGCATATACACTACCAATTAATAAAGATGTACCAACAATTCCTGGTGCAATTGTAGCAGCTCCTGCTCCTAATACAAATAATGAAGTTGCTCCTAATATTTTTAGTCCTCTTCTTCTTCCATCAGCTATTTTATATTTATTTTTATCAATAAATTTAGCTAACGGATTATTTGTTGTAATTTGAGGTAAATTACTACCTGTTTCTTCATATTTTTTCTCTTGTTCTTTATCCATTTTTTCTCCTCTATTTTATAAACATTGCATCTCCAAAACTAAAAAATTTATATTCTTTTTCAACAGCCTCTTTATATGCTTTCATAATAAAATCTTTTCCTGCTAAACTAGAAACTAACATTATTAGTGTAGATTCTGGTAAGTGAAAATTAGTAATTAAACAATCAATACATTTAAATTTATATCCTGGATAAATAAAAATATTTGTATCTGCTTCTATTTCTTCTACTAATCCATCTTTATCTGCAACAGATTCTAATACTCTACAAGAAGTTGTACCTACTGCTATTATTCTTTTTCCTTCTATTTTAGCTTTATTAATTTTATCTGCATCTTCTTTTTTAATATAATAATGTTCTGAATGCATTTCGTGATCTTCAACATTTTCAACTTTTACTGGTCTAAAAGTTCCTATTCCCACATGAAGAGTTACATTTGCTATTTCTACACCTTTTTCTTCAATTTTCTTTAATAATTCTTCTGTAAAATGTAATCCAGCAGTTGGTGCAGCAGCAGAACCATCATATTTTGCATAAACAGTTTGATATTTTTTATTATCTTCCTTTGTTGCTTCAGTAATATATGGTGGAAGTGGCATAAGTCCAACTTTATCTAATATTTCATTAAAAATTCCTTTATATTCGAATTTAACTTTTCTATTTCCACTTTCTAAAACCTCTAAAACAGTGGCTTTTAGAATTCCATCTCCAAAATAAACTACTGAATTTGGTTTTACTTTATTTCCAGGTCTAACCATAACTTCCCAAGTATCGCCTTCTATTCTTTTTAATAATAAAAACTCTACTTTGGCTCCTGTATCTTTTTCTCCATATAATCTTGCTGGTATAACTTTTGTGTTATTTATTACTAAACAATCTCCTGGATTTAAGTAATCTATTATGTCTTTAAAAACTTTATGTTCAATCTTTTCTTTTTTTCTATCTAAAACCATTAGTCTAGCTTCATCTCTTTTTTCATAAGGATGTTGTGCAATTAGTTTTTCTGGTAGTTCATAATTAAAGTCAGAGACTTTCATTTTTGATTCCTTTCTTATTTTAACTTATTTTTCTATCTTTTCAAATATTTTTTCTACTTCAGTTTTTAAATCACAATTTTTTCTATTATGAATTACAAAATCAGATCTTTTTATATAAAATTCATCTTCATTTTGTATATTAAGTCTACTTTTTGCAGTTTTTTTATCTATATTATCTCTTTTACAAATTCTTTCAATTTTTAAATCTTCATCAGCTATTAAAGAAATTACAAAATCACAATATTTTTGAATTCCAGATTCAAAAAGTAGTGGCGCATCTATTATTACAATTTTAATTTTAGGGTCATTTATATTTTTTATTCTATCTAATATTTCTTTTACAACATAATTAAATGTTAGATTATTTAGTTTTTCACGAGAAGAATTGTCATTATATATTTTATCCGCTAAAGCTTTTCTATTTAAGTTATCATTTTCTAAAAAAACTTCTTCTCCAAAAGTATTTTTTATTGCCATTAAGTATTCTGTACCTGGAATACTCATTTCTTTAACTATTTTATCAGCATCCATAACTTTAACATCTTCACGTTCATCTAAAATTTTACTTAAAGTAGTTTTTCCACTACCAGAAGTTCCTGTAATTCCTATAATTTTCAAAGTTTTTCCTCCAATTATAAAGATTTTATAGCACTTGTTGCTAAATAATCACATCTATTGTTAAACTCATTATCACTATGACCTTTTACTTTTACAAATTCTATTTTATGTTTCTTAACTAAATTATAAAGTTCTTTCCAAAGTTCTTTATTTTTAACTGGGTCTTTTCCAGATGTTTTCCAATTATTTTTTTGCCAATTTTCAATCCATCCTTGATTAAAAGCATTTACTACATAAGCACTATCACTATAAACCTTAACTTTACATTCTTCTTTCAATAATTTTATTGCTTCCAAAACAGCAGTAATTTCCATGATATTATTAGTTGTTTCTTTGCTAGCTCCAGATATTTCTTTTTTTATATCATTATACATTAAAATTGCTCCCCATCCTCCTGGACCTGGGTTTCCAGAACAAGCTCCATCTGTGTAAATTGTAACTTCTTTCATTTAATTTTCCTCTTATTTTTTATAATAAATATTATTTATAAATTAATTTGTATTTTAAATAAATATGTGATATTATACCAGTAAATTTAAAATATTACAATACGGGTGGTGATATATTTTGGATGGAATTTTAGGAATAGTATCTGAATATAATCCTTTTCATAATGGTCATCTACATCATTTAGAAATTTCAAAACAAGTTACAAAAACTGCTTTTACAGTTGTAGTTATGAGTGGAAATTTTGTTCAACGTGGAGATACTTCACTTATTAACAAATGGGTAAAAACAGAAATGGCACTAAAAGCTGGTGTTGACTTAGTAATTGAACTTCCAACTGTTTATTCAATTTCAAGTGCTGAAAATTTTGCAGATGGAGCAGTTAAAATTTTAAACAGTTTAGGTGTTGTTGATTTTATTTCTTTTGGAAGTGAAATTGGAGAAATTAATCCTTTAAATGATGTTGCAAATATTTTATATAAAGAACCAAAAGAATTTTCTTCTTTAATAACTACACAATTAAAATCTGGATTATCTTATCCTAAAGCTAGAGAAATTGCATTGTCACAATTTTTTGGTAGTTCTAAAAAATATTCCGAAATATTAAATAACCCAAATAATATCTTAGGTGTTGAATATTTAAAATCTTTAAAAAGGCATAGAAGTCACATTAAACCTCTTACAATAAAAAGAGATTATAGTGATTATAATAGTAAAAATGAAAAAAATGGTATTGCTAGTGCAACAGCAATTAGAACAATGATTCAAGCAAATAAAAATGTACATTATGTTGTACCTTATGAAACTTATGAACTTTTAGATGAAGAAATGACAAATGGAAGAATTGTTAAAGACTTATCTGTTTTTGAAAAAGAAATAATATATACTCTTAGAAAAATGCCTTTATCAGAAATAGCAAATTTACCAGATGTATCTGAAGGTCTTGAAAACAAGATAAAATTGGCTGCTAATAATTGCAATAATTTTGAAGATTTAATGCAAAATATAAAATCAAAAAGATATACTCAAACTAGAATTCAAAGAATATTGTTATATGCTCTTTTAGGAATTTCACAAAAAGATATTAATGCTTCAAAAAAGGTTACACCATATATTAGAGTATTAGGATTCAATAAACATGGAAAACGTATTATATCTGCAATAGCTGCTGCAAATCCTAAATTAAATATTATAGTATCAGTTAAAAAATTTATGGAAAATTCTAATGATACACTTTTAAGAAATATGATTTCAAAAGATATTTTAGCTACTAATATTTATACTTTAGGATATAAAAAAGATTCTGTTGCAAATTTAGATTATACTCATAAAGTAATAGAATTTAATAATTAATAATTAGAAGTAATGATTATTTCATTACTTCTTTTATTACTTTTGCCAAATATTTCATACTTATATTACACTGTTCTAATGTATTTCCAGTTGCACCAACTTCTATTATGCAAGCACCTTTTGCCACATGTTGATTATATCTTGAATCTCTTAGAATTATTGGTTTAAAAAGTCCTGGATACATTTCATTTGCTTTTTCTTGAATTTTAATTGCAAATTTAAAATTATTTATCCAATTTGGATGTTCTAATCCTCCTCCATCACTTCCAATTACAAACATAATTTGTGCTCCTACTTCTTCTCCAATTTGTACAGAAGGAGCATATCCGCTATTATTTCCTAAAGCATCTCTATGTAAATCTATTACAAATTCTGCATTGCTTTCATTTGCTAAAATATTTTGAATTGTTGATAATCCTCTTGTATAAGATCCTGTATATGCGGGATAATCATGATATGTTTTATTATGATTTACATTAAATCCTAAACTAATTAATTCATTAGATAATTCAGTTCCCACTCTTGCAACACTTTTTTCTAAATCAATTGTTCTAAAATTTCCAGTGGCAACATAATTATTTGCTTCAGTTGGTGTATAACTTTCACAAGTATGTGTGTGATAAATTACTATATCTGTTTTATTATCTAAATCAACATTTGGTACAAGCATTTCCTGTGTTAATGGATATTTAGATTCATTTTTTATTTTTACACTATTATAAACATCTGTAAAAGTATCAACTTTATTATTTTCTTCAATTATTTTAGTCGGTAAGTTATCTGCTATATTAACAGTATTTTTATTATTCATTTCTGGATTTGTTTCATCAATTTCTAAAAGTTCTTCCATATTTTCTGCTTCCATTAAATCCTTTTCTGTGTCTAATACAGCAATTTCTGACATTAATAATTTTTTTATTCCACTTACTTTTTCATTTGTAATTTTATTTTCTTCAAAAGACTTTGAAATTACAATAGATTCTTCTATCACTCTTGTATGTAAATTATCTAAAAAATTTTTCTCTTTTAATTCTGAAATTATTGATATAATATTAGCATTTTTTACTTTTGATATTATTTGAAAAAATATAAATAATACTAACAAAATAATTATTACTTTTTTTATAAAATTAATTATATCTTTTAAATTTATAACTGCTAAATTAATCATAATATTTCCTCACTCACAAATAAGTATATTTGTTTTGAAAATAATTTATGACTAATTGTTTATTAGACTACTTTATTGCAAAAAAAGATGCTTTTAACACTTGTGCAGTGTTTTTGCATCTTTTTTATTCTAGTCTTTAATTACTTTACTTATCTCTTCTAAATTAAGTTTTACTTCTGTTTCATTTCCAGTTTGCATATTTTTTATTTTTGCTTTTTCCATCTCAAGTTCATTTTCTCCAATAACTAAAAGATATTTTGCATTTATTTTGTTTGAATATTTCATCTGTGCATTAAAACTTCTTTCACATATATCTTTTTCTATTACATAACCTTTTTTTCTTAAATTTTTAGATAATTCAATTGCTTTTTGATTTTCTTTATTTCCAACTGAAAGAATATATAAGTCAGGTTTTGTTTCTTCAGTTTTATTTTTGTACATATCCATTAGTCTTTCAACTCCTACTGCAAATCCAATTGCTGGAGTTTTTGGTCCTCCGAATTCTTCAACTAAACCATCATATCTTCCTCCTCCTAATACTGTAAGTTCTGTGGTTTCATCAACAAATTCAAAAACTGTTTTAGTATAATAATCTAATCCTCTAACAATAGTACTATCTATTTCATAATCTAATCCTGCATTTTTAAGCATTGATTTTACATTTTCAAAATGTTCTTTACATTCATCACATAAATAATCTATCATTTTTGGAGCGTTTTCATTAAGCTTTTTACATTTAGATTCTTTACAATCTAAAATTCTCATTGGATTTTTTTCAAATCTACTTTTGCAAGTATCACAGTATTTATCTAAATTCTTGCTTAAGAAGTTTCTCAATATTTTTTGATATTCTTCTCTACATTTTGGACATCCAATACTATTTAATCTCAATTTAATATTTTCCAACTTTAAATCTTCAAAAATTTGATTTCCCATTAAAATAGTATCAACATCTGCTAAATAACTACTACTTCCAATTAATTCTGCTCCGATTTGGTGAAATTCTCTTAATCTTCCTTTTTGAACATTTTCATATCTATACATTGCCATGTTATACCAAAGTTTAACAGGACTTGGCATACTTCCCATACCATTTTCTAAATAAGCTCTAACTACTCCAGCTGTACCTTCTGGTCTTAAAGTTATACTTCTTCCGCCTTTATCATCAAATGTATACATTTCTTTTTGAACAACATCTGTTGTTTCTCCTACTCCTCTTTGAAATAATTCTGTATGTTCAAAAACTGGAACTCTTATTTCTTTAAAATTATAACTATCAAATATTTTTTTAACTATATTTTCTACTTCTTGCCATTTATAACTTTCTTCTGGTAATAAATCTTTAGTGCCTTTTGGTTTTTGTATCATATTAATTCTCCTATCTCTTAAATAATCTTTTTTAATTTTATTTTAAAAATCTTTTGGTTTTAATTCTAAATATATATTTCTTTCATCTTGTATCATTGTGATTTTTCCATGACCTGGATATACAATCGTTTCATCTGGAAGTGGCATCAATCTATTTGTAATTGAATCAATAATTTCTTCAAAATTTCCGAGTTGGAAGATCTGTTCTACCCCAAGTTCCTGAAAATAATGTATCACCTGTAAATACAAGTTTTTCTTTTTCAGAATATAAACTTAATCCACCTTTTGTATGTCCTGGAGTTGCTATAACTTTAAATTCTATATCTCCAACATGAATTAAGTCTCCATCATCTACTCTAGAATCTGCTTCTAATTCTGGCTTTTCCATTCCTATATAACATGCTAAATTTATATTTTCATCAAATAATCCTTCACTATCTTGTCTACTTATAAGAATTTTTCCACCTTTTAATCTTTTTAATTCTTGCACACCACCTATGTGGTCTGCATGACAATGAGTTAAAAAAATGTATTTTAAATTAGCATTTAAAACATCTAATGTTTCTGCTATTCTTTCAGGTTCACCACCTGGGTCAATTACCATTGCTTCTTTTTTTACTTCATCACATACAACATAAGAATTTGTTAAAATTCCATGTTGTTTTGTTTGAACATGCAATCTTTTTAATAACATATATGTCTCCTATCCTCTTTTTCTATTTACTTCATAAACACTTTCAATATTTTTAAATGCTACAAGAAGTTTATTTAAATTGTCTATATTTTCTACTTCTAAAGAAACATTCATTATCGCTATATTCTCTTTAGTAGTTCTCGTATTTACTCCAGTTAATTTTACTTTATAATTTTCTATTTGTTTTATTATATCTTTTAATAAACCATTTCTATCTGTTGCTAATATTTCTATTTCAACTTTATAAATTCCATTTACATCATCAAACCAATATACATCAATCATTCTGTCTTCATCATTAAATAGCTCTTTTACATTAGGACAATCTGTACGATGTACTGAAACACCTCTACCTTTTGTAATGTAACCTATTATATCATCTCCTGGAAGTGGATTACAACATTTTGAAAGTTTTACTAAACAATTATCAATTCCTTTTACAACAACACCTGTTTTTGAAGGTCTGTTTATTGTTGTTTTTGCTTTTGCTAATTCTTCTATTTTTTGTTCAAAATCCTCATCTTCATGTTCTTTTCTATATTCATCTAATAGTCTAGCCATTAACTTATTTACAGATATTCCACCAAATCCAATACTAGCATATAAGTCATCTATTGTTTGGAATTTATATCTTTCTAAAACTAAATTTATCCATTCTGGTTTTACTAAGTCTGAATATTTAATTCCAATTTTTTTAACTTCTTTATCAATTATATCTTTTCCTCTTTCAATGTTTTCAGCTCTTTGAGCTCTTTTAAACCATTGATTTATTCTAGTTTTAGCAGAAGAACTTTTTACAAATTTTAGCCAATCACGACTTGGACCTTTAGATTGTTCAGAAGTAATAATTTCTACTATATCTCCATTTCTAAGAGGAGTTATAATTGGCATCATTTTACTATTTATTTTACAACCGACCATTTTATGTCCTATTTGTTCGTGAATACTATATGCAAAATCTATTGGTGTAGCTCCTTTTGGTAAAACTTTTATCATTCCTTTTGGTGTAAAGATATATACTTCATCTTCAAATAATTCTGTTTTTAAAGTATTTAAAAACTCATCTGGATTTTCAGTATTTTTTTGCCATTCAAGAGTTTCTCTAAGCCAAGCTAATTTATCATCTGAAACAACAACAGTTTCTTTTGTTCCTTTATTACTTGCCTCTTTATAAGCCCAGTGAGCTGCAATACCAAATTCTGCTGTTCTATGCATATCCCATGTACGAATTTGAACTTCAAAAGGTGTTCCTTTTGGTCCTAAAAGAGTTGTATGTATTGATTGATACATATTTTTCTTTGGAACAGCTATATAATCTTTAAATCTACCTGGCATTGGTGTATACATTTCATGTACAATTCCAAGTACAGCATAACAATCTTTTACAGTATCTACTAAAATTCTTAATGCAAATAAATCATATATTTGATCTAAAGTTTTATTATCTCTTTTCATCTTTCTGTAAATACTGTATAAGTGTTTTGCTCTTCCTGTAACATCTGCTTTTATACCTTGGTCTTTAATTTCTTCTCTTAAATCTTCTTGAATTTTATCTAAAAATCTTAATCTTTCTTCTCTTTTTCTATCTAATCCAACAACAATATCATGATATTCTTCAGGATATAAATATTTAAAACTTAAATCTTCTAATTCCCATTTTAAAGAATAAATACCAAGTCTATTAGCAAGTGGTGCATATAAATCTTGTGTTTCTTGAGCATTTGCAATTTGTCTATCTCTTGGTAGATATTTTAAAGTTCTCATATTATGAAGTCTATCAGCAAGTTTAATTAATATAACTCTTATATCTTTTCCCATTGCAAGAAACATTTTTCTATAATTCTCAACTTGTTGTTCTTCTAAAGAAGTATATCTAAGAGTTCCAAGTTTAGTAACTCCTGATACCATTTCTGCAATAGATTCTCCAAATTCTCTTTCTACATCTTCTATTGATACTCCTGTATCTTCAACAACATCATGTAAAAGTGCTGCACATAGAGTTTCATCATCTAATTCTAACCCTGTTAAAATATATGCAACATTCAATGGATGAATCATATATGGTTCACCAGATCTCCTAAGTTGATCACCATGACTTTTTTTAGCAAATTCATAGGCTTTTCTTATAAGCTTTTCATTTACTTTTGCATAGTTTTCTTTTTGCTTTTCAATTATTGTATCTATTGTTATTTCACTCGTTTCTGACATTTTTTAATCCCCTCTTGCTAATATGATTTTCTCATATCTTTCATATTTATTTGCACATTTTGTACTCCATTAAAACTATTTATTTCTAAAACACCAATAACATCTATTTTATCGCCTATTAAATATTCTTCTGAATAATGTCCCATATTAAAACCGATAGCATTTATTATTGTATTTTCATCTTTTAATGTTAGCTTTAAATGCTTTCCTTCAGATAAAGCTCTTATTGAATCTATTTTCAAATTCTTATAAATAAATATAGGTGTTTTATTTGATTCTCCATAAGGCTCTAACAATTTTAAACTTTCTACATTTTCTATACTAATATCTTTAAGTTTTATTTCTTTATCTATTTTTATTACTGGAGTTATTTCATCAATTTTTGCTTTATCTGCTATTTCTTCGAATTTATTTTTAAAATTATTAAACTGTTGTTTTTTTAAGCTTAATCCAACAGCCATTTCATGTCCACCATATTTTTCTAAATAATCACTTGACTTGCATAAAGCATCATGTAAATCAAATCCTGGAATACTTCTTCCAGAGCCTTTTCCATCATTTCCATCAAAACAAATTAATATACTAGGCTTAAAATATAACTCTGTTATTTTTGAAGCAACAATTCCTATAACACCATGATGCCAATTTTCTGAGCCTAACACAATTGCTTTTTTATTATTGATATTTTCTTTTTCGATTTTATAAATTGCTTCTTCAAATATTTTTTTCTCAATACTTTGTCTTTGTTTATTATACGAATTTAGCTTTTCTGTTATTTTATTGGCCTCTACAATATTCTCAGTTAAAAATAAATCTAAAGCATCTCTTTCATGTCCCATTCTACCACAAGCATTTATTCTTGGAGCAATTCCAAAAGATACTGTATTTGAATTTATCTCATTATATCCTGCTACATTAAGTAATGCTCTAACAGCAGGAGATTTACTTTGAGATACAAGTTTTAATCCTAATTTCGCTATTACTCTATTTTCATCTATTAAAGGAACTATATCTGATATTGTACCAATACAAACAATATCTAAATATTTTAAATATTCTTTTTCATCTAATCCAAGTTTTATTGCAATAGCTTGTATTAACTTAAATGCAACTCCAACTCCTGCTAAACTATTAAAAGGATATTTATTATCTTTTCTTTTACAGTCAATTACAGCTAAAGCTTTAGGAAGTACATCTAATGGTTCATGATGATCTGTTACAATAACTTCCATCCCTAAGCTATATGCATAATCTACTTCTTCTGTTCCGGAAATTCCACAATCAACAGTAATAATCAATTTATAACCTTCATCAGCAATTTGCTTTATTGCTTCTCTATTTAATCCATAACCTTCATCTAAGCGGTTTGGTATATATGATCCTACATCTAATCCCAATTGTCTAAAAAATTTTGATAAGACAGTAATACTTGTAATTCCATCTACATCATAATCACCATAAATCATAATCTTTTCCTGATTTTTTATACCTTTAATAATTCTATCAACTGCTATCTTCATATCAGGCATAAGATATGGGTCATGAAAATCATCTCTTGTAGGATTTAAAAAAATCTTTATTTCTTCTTCTTTTACTATATTTCTATTTACCAAAACTGTTGCTAATAATTCTGATATATTAAATTTCTCTGATATTTCTTTTACTTTCTCTTCATCAGAATTATAGAATTCCCATTTCTTATTCATTCCTTTCCTCCTAAAATAAATTTTTCCTTAGTATTATATAACAAAATATAAATAAAAGATAGTTTTTTGCGAATAAAAAATAAAACTGGACATAAAATTATCCAGTTTACTTTTTATAATACATCTTTAATAGACTCTCCAATTATTTTATTAACATCTGCTATTAAAACATTGAATCTAACTTCTTTATCAAAATAATCTTTTACTTGTTCATTTTTTACTAAAATCTCATAAAGTTCTTGTAGCTTTTTCATTTTTTCATCACTCTGTTTTTCTCCTTGCATAGCTAATAATTGTTCTTCATAACGAATTTTTTCAAACTCATCAACTTGTTTTTTTAATTCTGGTTGAGCTAATAATTCTTTTTTTATTTCCTTATATTCGTTATATTCTTTTGATTCTTTAAGTGCTCTTGCTAAATTATTCACTTCATCATAAACATTCATCATACTTCTCCTTTAATTAAATTTTATCTTTCTTCTCCTTGACTATCATTTGTGTCGTGATGATTTTCTTCAATAAAAGTTCTTCCTATTTCTAAATTATCAGCTATTTCTGAACTTACACTATCAAAGAAAGCATTTCTTCCTCTTTGTCCTAATAAAACTTGTTCATCAAAAACTATTCCATCATGTGTTTGTTTTCTAGCTAATATTTTTTCATAATTTGCGGGTTTTTTTACTAAAATTTCAAAAGCTGTTTTTGCATCTCTGCCTATAAAAGAACTAATTTTTTCCATATCAATATTTTGTGTAAAATTATAAACAAAGTCTTGTAATACAGATTCTATATCTTTATCAGTTTTTCCTCTTAAAATCATTTCATCTTGTAAAGATTTTATACTAGAAGAAATTGCATAAATTTGATACAAAAATTTTTTCTTTAATTCAATTTGTAATGCATTTCTTTTACCATCATCAAAAGCTTCCATTTTTTCCAATTCGTGTGGTAAATATTGATATGCATCATCACACATTTCACCTGCCAAAGTAAAATCTTGTCTATGTGCAAAATTTTCGCATATCCACCCATTATTAAGAAGTTCTGCAAGATTTTTTCCTGTTTGAATTGCAAAATAATTTTCTAAAGGAATATCTTCTTCATAAAGTGATTCGGAAAATCCTATGATATTTTCTAATGTTTCTACATCTCCTTGTTTTGTATAATATTCAATATCTGCAATTCTAAAAGGATTTTCTAATATTCTTTCAGTTTGTCCATATCTTTGTCCTAAAGAATATGATTTATCTACACTAGCAACAAAGTCCTCCATAGTAACACCATATTTATCTAAATAAGCTCTAAGTTCTTCATTTTCGGAAATATTAATTCTTGCAAAATATTCAGATAATGATTCAGGTCTTTTCCCTTGAACTAATTCTTCTCTATAATTTTCGCCATAATTTTCTCTTAAAAATTTCTTGATTTCACTATTTTCATCTCTATAATCTGAAGTAAAATCATCAAATGTTCCTTGCACATTTACTGGCAAATGATATCTTTGTAAAAATTCCTGTGTAAATTCTCTTACAGATAATATTTGTGGTGTTTTAATTTTAGTTGCTTGCATTCTTCTATTAATAAATGCTTCTATTTCTAAGTCTTCTAATGGAGAAGTTCCTCTAAATCTAACATCTAGTGAACCACCTGGAAATACAACTAAATTTAAAGGATAACTTGATTTTGAATACATTTTATCATCTAATGGAATGTTAATTGCATTTGCAGAAATTAAGTCTTGACAAATTGATTCACTGTTTTCTAAATGACTATCAACACCTTTATAATTTAATATTCTTTTGTCTTTTGAAAAAGTAAAAATTCCTCTTCCCATACTTTTAGTTGCAAAAGCAATTTTAGTTGGATCTAGAGTTTCTAAATCTTTTTTATCCATTCTTTGAAAAACAACAAAACCATCTTGTTTTGTCATTTCTCCTACTATTAATATTCCTGATTCAATTAATTTTTTCAAATGTTCATTCATAAATATAACCTAATAATAAATCATATAATCTATCTCTGGAAATATATCATCTTTGTTAAATACATCTAATAAATATTTAGGATCTATTTTATCTGATTTTATTTGATAATATAATTTCGTAAATCTTCCTATATGGTCTTTTATTGCTTTATGAGCATATTCTACCATTGTTCCATTTGTAATAATAAATAACCAATCGCTACTTTGCGCTAATAATAATTCTCTTGCACATTGATTCAAAGCTTGTCTTCTTAATGTATCTCCTTCATTTGGATACATACTTGCAAGCTCACACATTCTGTCACCAGCTTTATGCAAATGTCTATGTGCATAATCATTTGTTTGATTTAACCAAACTTCGCTATAACCATTTGCTCCCCAACTTGATCTACATGGTGTAGAAACTTGCATTTCTGGATACATATCTATATATTCGCTTGGTGTAATTAATTTAAAATTACAATCATCATAATATATTTTTTTAAATAGTATGTAAAGCCAATATGGTCCTTCATACCACCAATGTCCATAAAGTTCTGCATCATAAGGGCAAGTAATAATTGGTGGAACATCCATATAACTTGTTAAATGATCTATTTGTGCTGTTCTACAATCCATAAAATGTCCTGCTTGTTTTTCAGCAGAATCTTTTGCCCATTGAACATCATAATAATCTTTATTATCTGTTTTTCCTGTAATTCTATAATATTTTATTCCAGTATTTACTCTAGCTCCATTACTAGCTATATATGGTTTTATATATTCATAATCTGTATCATATCCAATATCTCTATAAAACTCTCTATAATTAAAATCTCCTGGATATCCAGAAATTGAACTCCAAACTTGTCTTGAAGATTCTAAATCTCTTGCAAAAGCAACTAATCCGCCATGAGATACTATTGGCGCATAAGTACCATAAATTGGTGTAGGATCTGCATACAACACTCCATGTGTTTCAACTATTGCATACTCTATTCCAAATTCTTTTAAATACTTATCTGCTTCTGGAACATATCCACATTCAGGAAGCCAAATTCCTCTTGGATTTTTTCCAAAGAATTTTTTATATGTTTGAACACCAACTGCTATTTGTGCTCTAACTGTTTTTTCATTGACATAAAGAATAGGAAAATATCCATGTGTTGCTCCACAAGTAATAATTTCCAATACTCCTATATCTTGAAAATGTTTAAACCCAGAAATTAAATCACAATTATAAACATCTTCAAATACATGTAAATCATTTGAATATCTATCTAAATAATAATGTGATAAATTATTTAATCTTTTATCATAAACTGTTCTTTTTACTTCTTTTTCACATAATTCAATATGTTTTTTTAAATATTTTATATATCTTTCTTTTAAAAGCTTATTATCTAGCATATTCAAAAGTGGTGGTGTCATTGTCATTGTAATTCTAAAATCTACATGCTCTTCTTCTAGCTTTTTAAAATTTAATAAAAGTGGTATATATGTTTCAGATATAGCTTCAAAAAGCCATTCTTCTTCTAAGTAATCTTCACTTTCTGGATGATGTATATATGGAAGATGAGCATGTAAAACAAAATTTACATAGCCTTTTATATTTTTCATTTACTCTTTCCTTTCAATTTAGATTTATGTACATTTTATTTAAAAGTTGAACTTGAAAGATTTGAAGATGGATTTTCCATATCAAACATACCATCAGAAAGTTCTTCAGCATATTGATTTTGATAGAATTCTTCTACATCATAATTCTTTCCGACTAATTTATTTATCTTTCTTAAATTCTTAACAAATTCTTTATTTGTTTTTACATTTCTAAAAGTAATGTGTTTTGGTAAAAATTCTAATAACACATGATCATTTGGTGCTTCTAAAACATTTGAATTTGCAAAAGGTAAATAATCTGTCTGCAAATCTATATTATTTTCTTTTACTTTTTCTATATCTATAACTTGATTTCTATCTATAAATTTTCTTCCTAATTGAATTGTATATTTTGTTTTTGGATCATCTATATCAATGTACCAACTGTTTGCGAAATCATTTATTGGAACTTCCTTAACATATTTTTTGTCTTCATTATAAACTAATAAAACAGGGTAAGTTGCTTCGAAAAATCTATCTCCAAATGTTTCTATATATCTATTTCTATCATTATCAGAAACATCCCAATATACAAATAATTTTTTTGGAGTTTGAGCAAGAATTTTTACAATAGTCTCATTATATCTATAAGGTAAATCATAATATTCTAGCATAAAGTTACTTTTTTCAGATACCTTTTTATTTCTTTCTTTAGCAGAAGATTTAGTAGAAGATTTTGTAGCCTTCACATTTTCTTCTTTTTCTGATTCTTCTTGCATTGCTACAATTTTAGCTAGAAAACTTTTAATTTTTTCAATTACAACATTTTCATCGATAGTTTTCTTTTTTTCTGCTTTTGTTTTTTTCTCACTCTTTTTTTCTTTAACATTTTCAATTATTTCATTTTTTTCAGAAGAAATAATTTTCTTTGAGATTTTCTTGACATTTAATATTTCGTTTTTATTCTTCTCAACTTCCTCATTTTTTGACATTTTTTCGTTTCTCCTCCTTAGTAAAACCTGTAAAATATTAGTATAAGCCCAATAATAATTATAATTATATCTATAAAGTCAAAAAACTTCAATAGAAAATTTCATTTTTTTCTCTTATATTCCAAAAAAGATAAAATGTAATTAAAATGTAATACAAATACTGGATTTTTTTGTCAAAAAATGTTTACTTTTGTTTTCTTTTTATATAAAATGTAAAGAGAATTTGTAGAAAGGAGTACTTTTTAGAGAATGAAAATTTTGATGCTATCATGGGAATATCCACCAAGAGTTGTAGGAGGTATATCTAGAGTAGTTTATGACTTGTCTCATAAATTATGTATGCAAGGACATAATGTTACTGTTATTACATATAAAGATGGTGATGTGCCTTACTATGAAGATGATGATGGTGTTGATGTTTATAGAGTGGATAATTTTATGATTGCTCCAAATAATTTTATTGATTGGGTTATGCAACTTAACTTTAATATGATAGCTAAAGCAGGTGAAATTATCTCTAAAAATGGAAACTTTGATGTTATACATGCTCACGATTGGCTTACAGCTTATGCTGGAAAGACTTTAAAATTTGCACACGGAACTCCTCTAGTTTCTACAATACATGCTACTGAAGCTGGTAGAAATAGTGGTATTAGAGGTGATATGCAAAAATATATTAATGATACAGAATGGATGCTTACTTATGAATCTTCAGAAGTTATCGTTAATAGTAATTATATGAAAAATGAATTACAAAGACTTTTTGGTCTTCCTTATGAAAAAATAAATGTCATTCCAAATGGTGTTGATCTTACACTTTTTAATGGAATTGATAAAGATTATGAATTTAGAAGAAGATTTGCATTAGATAATGAAAAAATTATTTTGTTTATTGGTAGATTAGTTTATGAAAAAGGTGTTCAAACACTTATATCTGCTATGCCTAAAATATTAGATAACTATCATGATTCTAAACTAATAATTGCTGGTAAAGGTGGAATGATTAATGATCTTAGAAATCAAGTAAACTATCTAGGCCTTGGAAATAAAGTATACTTTACAGGACATTTAAGTTCAAAAGATGTACAAAGAATGTATAAATGTGCTGATATAGCAGTATTTCCTAGTACTTATGAACCTTTTGGAATTGTTGCAATTGAAGCAATGCTTTCAGGAACTCCTGTAGTAACTTCTGATATTGGTGGTTTAAATGAAATTGTAGATCATGGTATAACTGGTATGAAAAGTTATGCTGGAAATCCAAATTCACTTGCAGATTCTATTCTTTCTCTACTATATAATCCAGATTTATGTGATTACGTTTCAAAAAATGCTAAAGAAAAAGTTAAGTCACAATATAATTGGACAAGAATTACAGAAGATACTCATTTAGCTTATGAAAAAGCTATTTGTGAAACTATGGCTGATAGACAGAAAAAACAAATTGCTCAAGAAGCAGCTAGAGATCAAATTAAAAAATCAAATGAAATTACAAATTTACTTTCTTTCAAAAAAACGCATCAAGCTTTTGCATAGAATGAATAATATATAAAAACTCTTAAGTATTTTACTTAAGAGTTTCTTTATTTTATTTATAGAAAAAATAATTTATCAAATAAAAAAATAACATGTGTGTTGGATAAAACCAATAATAAAAGTATTTTAACTTTCTTCCTAATTTTCCATTATACAATAAAATAATTATTAATGGTACTATATATGATGTAGCATAAAAAATAATTGAACTTATTTTTAATTTATATGTAAATAAGTAAATTAAAACTAAAAAAATATAAGCAATTGATAATAAAACTTTTTTATCTTTAAATATATAAAGCAATAAAATTAAAGTTACACCAAACCAAGTATAATCTACTTTTAATACATCTCCCAATATAATTAGTAAAATACATATTGGTATTGAAATATACTTTTTATTTATTTTTTCATAAGAAATTATAGCAAATAATCCTAATAATAATGTAAACATTATATCAAGCATTTTCCATTCACCAACAAGAGTTCTAAATAACATAAATGGCACTTGAGATATTAATGCAAAAATAAATAATCTTTTTATATAAGATTTTAAATTACTAGTATGTACAAAACCTTCTGTAAGTAAAAATGCATATAGTGGAAAAGATATTCTTCCAATAAAAACAGTTACAGAAGAATTTAATTCTGGAATAGCATATTTTATATGATCAAATACCATTGTTATACAAGCTATAATTTTAATAATAAAAATGCTCATATTATCCTAACAATTCCTTTACAACTTCATTAATAGTTTTTCCATCAGCTCCAGCTCCTATTCTTGCCTTTGCTTCTTTCATTACTGCTCCCATATCTTTTAAAGAAGTTGCTCCTACATCTTTTATTACTTTTTCTACTTCTACTTTTATTTCTTCTTTTGACAATTGTTTTGGTAAATATTCTTGTAATATAGCAATTTCTTCATTAGTTTGATTAATTAAATCTTCTCTTCCAGCTTTTTCAAAATCTACAAGAGCATCTTTTTTTACTTTTACTTCTTTTGCAATTATTTCAATTATTTTTTCATCTTCTACTTTTATTCCTTTATCTTTTTCAATTTGTAAAATTGCAGCTCTAACCATTTGAACTGTATTTTTTCTTATCTCATTTTTTTCTTTCATTGATAATTTTAAATCATCCATTAGTTTATCTTTTAACATATTTTTACCTCACTTTCTTATATAACTTTACTACAAAAAAGTTTTTTAATCAATATCAAAATTAAAAAGTTGTTAAATCCAAAAATTAAAAAGTTGTTAAATCCAAATAACTAAGTACTGAGACTTCTACTATTTTTTCTAACAACTCTTTATATTCTTTTATTCTAAAATTAATAAATCCTTCTAATACTATTTTTTTATTTTCTAACAAATAATTTTTTATTAAATTTCTTAAAATTTCACTTTTATATCCAATCTTTTCATCAGGCAGTTCTAAAACTTTTTTTGTTATTTCAAAAATATAATTTCTTTCAATACTACTTAAATAAAAGTAATTTTTTTCAACACTTTTTCTAATAAAATTTTCTTCATAAAATCTTTCTATACATCTTTTAATTATAATAGCTACTATTTCATAAAATTCATCAACATAGTCTTTTTCTAAATAATGTATAAATAAATTATCATAAGTTTTAAACCTGTAATTAGACATACAAATATTTATTGGTAATAATTCAAACTGTTTTATAAGAAATTCGATTTTTTCTTCACTAACAGATTTTATACAAACTGTTTTCACTAACAACTCCTTCTTTTAATAAAATTCATTAATTTATATTATTCATATTTTTCCATTAGTGTGTTTATATTATTCAAATAATTTTCTAATTTTAAAACAAAAAAATCTCTCAAATTTTTATTTGAGAGATCTTTTATTTGCTATTTATGTTTTGGAAAACAACATGCTCTACTGTGTCTTCAAGTTCCACAAACATATAATCATACCATGTATTTGATAAAACATCTGCAAATGTTTCATATTTATAAGTATATCCAATTGTTGCTTCAGTTTTATCACTATTGTATTCAATTGTGTCTATTGAATACATATAGTCTTTAGATGTATCTTCATATACAACAACAACTGCTAACTTCTTATTTTCAAAAAAATCTTCTGTATATGTTTCTGATAATGTTGATTTTTTAAATGTTACTCCATTTGTTATTTCATCTTTTACATTATTTTTATCAATAAATTTTTTATATGAATTATAATCTTTAAAAAGTGTGTTTTCTGCTTTTGAACCTGAAGTAGTAAGATTATATTCTACTTTTGAATCTTTTTTTAATACTGTAAAATATAAAACTCCTATAACTACTATAATTATAAGTAAAATAATTATTATTGTTTTTTTATTACTTCCACTATTTCCCATTTTCTTTTCCTCTCTTTTGTTATTATAATTATCATAACTTATAATTCTAAAAAAAACAAGTTAAATTTATAAACTATTATTTATTCCCTCTGAAACAATATTTGTTATACTATCTATTAATGTATCTATTTCTTTTGGTGTAACTATAAAATTAAAATTGTTTAATTTCATTTTATTTATTAAATCATTCTCATCAATATTAATTTCACATACCTTTAATGTATCTAATACAATTGTAGCCGCATCTAAAACAGTTGGCACTCCTATTCCTATAACTGGTATATTTAAAGTTTCTTCAGATAATTCTAATCTTTTATTTCCAACTCCACCTCCTGGCACAATTCCTGTATCTGAAATTTGTATAGATTTATTTATTCTATCTATATTTTTTGAACATAAACTATCTATTGCTATAACCAATTTAGGTTTTATATTATCTACTATTCCTTTTACAATTTCAACTGTTTCAATTCCAGTTGTTCCCAAAACTCCAGGAGTAATTGCACTAACACTTCTTGTATTTTTATCTATTGCATCTGGTAAATATATTTTTATATGTCTTGTTATTTCAATATTTTGAACTACTTTAGATCCTAATGAATCTGGTGTTGCATATAAATTTCCAAGTCCTACAACTAAAATTTCTTCATTATTATTAACATGTTTTTTTATTATTTCAGTTAATTCCTTAGAAAAAGTATCTATAATCTTTTTCTCTTTTTCTTCAGTAATATTATTTATTTTTTTCACATCAATTGTTATATAATTTCCTCTTTTTTTATCTAATGCTCTTTCTCCATCCTCATTTATTATTTTAACTCTAGTAACAGTAATATCTTCTAATTTTTCTTCTTCACACTCTATTCCTTCTATCTCATTTTCTAATTTATTAGCAGTTTTATATAAATCTCTTCTTTCAACAGCCATATCTGTTCTGAAAAACATATTAATCCCTCCATAATTAATTTAATATTAATATTTTTTTCTTTTTATTAATTTTTATTCATTAATCAAGGATTCTACATTTTTCAGTTCTTAGTAAATTTCACAAAAAATAAATGTAAACTTTTTAGTTTACATTTATTAATCATTTTATTTTTATATTATTTATATCTTAAATTATTCTTCCCAATTGTGGAAAACTTCTAATACATCATCTAAATCTTCTAGATTATCTATTAATCTTTGCATTTTTTCTGCATGATTTTCATCTAATGATACATAGTTATTTGGTACCATTTCAACACCGGCTTCTATAAAAGTTAAATCATTTTTAGCTAATTCTTCTGTTACTGCTGTAAAATCAGCTGGTGCAGTAATAATTTGATAAACTTCTTCTTCAGAAGAAAAATCTTCTGCTCCAGCTTCTATTGCAAGTATCATCAAATCATCTTCACTTAATTTACATCCTTCTTTTTCAATAACAATAACACCTTTTTTCTCAAACATATATGATACACAACCTGTTGTTCCCAAATTTCCACCAGCTTTATCAAATACATGTCTTACATCTGCTGCTGTTCTATTTTTGTTATTTGTAGAAGCATTTACTATTACTGCTACTCCGCTTGGTCCATATCCTTCATAAGTTATTTCATCATAAGTTTCATTACTTCCAGCACCAGAAGCCTTTTTTATAGCATTATTAATTGTATCATTTGGCATGTTATTTGCTTTACATTTAGCAATAACATCTTTTAATTTAGAGTTTCCTGCCGGGTCAGGTCCACCTTGCTTTACAGCTATTAATAATTCTCTTCCTAATTTTGTAAATATTTTTCCTCTTGCTGCATCTGCTTTTCCTTTTTTGGCTTGTATATTATGCCATTTACTGTGTCCTGACATTGCTTTTTCCTCCTTTAAATTTAATTTTCTTATATTAATAAAGCGTTTAAATTATAACATATTTAATTTATTTTGTCTATACAAGAAATTTTATCCTAATGCTATATCTAAAATCATCATAATTAAAAATCCAAAAGTTACGCCTATTGTTCCTAAAAAAGCTAATTCTCCTTCTTGCGATTCTGGTACTAATTCATTTATTACAACATAAATCATTGCTCCAGCTGCAAAAGAAAGTAAATATGGAAGTAACGGAACAATCATATTAGTAAGTAATAATGTAATAAAAGCTGCAATTGGTTCTACTGCTCCAGATAATGTGCCATAAACAAATGCTCTTAATTTACTTGTTCCTTCTGTTTTAAGTGGCATAGAAATAATAGCACCTTCTGGAAAATTTTGTATTGCAATTCCAATAGATAAAGCAAAAGCACTTGCCATTGTTATACCAGCATTTTGAGATATAGCTCCTGCAAAAGCAACTCCAACTGCCATTCCTTCTGGAATATTATGAAGTGTAACTGCAAAGACTAACATTTGCACTTTACTGAAATTTGCTTTTATACCTTTAACTTTATTTTTTTCAATATGAGGAGATATTCTATCAATCATAAGTAAAAAAAATATTCCAAGCATAAAACCCAAAGTTGCTGGTATCCAAGAAATTATACCTTGACTTTCAGCTAAATTAACTGCTGGTATTAATAAAGACCAAATTGAAGCTGCAATCATAACACCAGATGCTATTCCAAGTAGTACTTTCTCTATTCTCTTATTAATTTTATCTTTCATAAAAAATACCATCAAAGAACCAATTAAAGTTCCAAAAAACGGAATCATTACACCAATAAATGTTTTCATATTATTCCTTTCCAAGACATTTTTTATATTTTAAAAAAATTATGCCTTGTTATATATTATTCATTATGGTTTACTTTTTCTACATATATTGGCTTTTTTTACCAAAATTATTGATTTTTAGACAAAAACGTTATATAATATCTACGATGCGCACGTTATGTTAAGTGCGTTTTATATAGATTGACGAAAGTCCTTAATTGAGTCAATTGAGGTCGTTTGGATTTTTGTCAAAAACAAACAGGAATGCCACAGTAACCCGATTAACCACAACACAGTAGTTCGAACTACGCAGCAAGACAAGGAGGATTTCTCATGAAAGTTAAGCGGTTTATTGCCACCTTTTTAGCGGTGGCACTGGTATTCGCAATGGCTGCGTGCTCGGCAACCGCCGACAACAGCACAAGCAGCAAGCCGTCCAACAACACCACCAGTGAGGCTCCGAAGGAGTCCACATCCGTGGCCAGCAAGGACGACGATTCGAGCACGAAGGATGAGGCAACCACACCGGCAGAGGATGAGGATACAACGGCACCTGAAGAAGACAGCAGCGAGGCTGAAGATGGTCAAGAGGCTCTTAAACCTGCAAAAACATCTGAGGACTCCGTAACGGATGAAGAACTCGAAGAAATGATGACTTACATTGCTAAGTCTGTTTCTGAAGAATATCTCGTTCCTAACGGGATTAATCCTGAAGATTTGGTTTGGCCGACAGATCCTAATACTTTCAGATATTTTGATCAGCTGTTTACAAATTTCTGCATTGCATTCCTAACGGAAATGCCTCCAGATGATGTTAGGGAAGATTACATTCCTGCATCTCCAGATAAAGATATTATGGATGCAGTCTTCCATGGTGTAACAAATTGGCTTGATGGATTTGAGAGCTATTCTTATGAATATCTCTTGTCCGTAAGTGACCAAATTGACCATTTGGAATACATTCTCGAATATATTCCAGCCAACATTAACTTTGACAGCATCGATCCGGAAGCCTCTCCTGAACCTGACGCTAAGTGACACTTTTCCCGGCATTCCTGTTTGTAGAAGGAGGCAGACACTACGCCTGCCTCCTTCGTTCTTTTTTATAAAAAAATACCGCCCATATTTAGGCGGAAATTTTCTAATATAAATTAATTAAGTAAATTAATTATTCTTCTACTTTTTCAAACATTTCTTTTCCAACACTACATAATGGACAAGTCCAATTATCTGGTAAATCTTCAAATTTTTTTCCTTCAACTGCTTCATCATAAATATGTCCACATACTGTACATCTATATTTCATTTGTTTCACCTCCTATTTTTATAATAATCATTAATAAGTATTTTTAAAGCTGCATAATTTACATTTTGTTTGGCATTTCTATTCCAAGAAGTTTTGCTCCTTGTTTTAAAACAATATTTACTGCTTTTGTTAAGGCAACTCTTGCATTTTGAATATCTTTATCATCATCATCTATAATTTTGTTTTCATTGTAAAAATTACTATAATTTTGACTTAAAGTTATTAAATATCTTGCTAAAAGTGATGGTTCATTTTTTTGAACTACTTGCATTAAAACATTTTCAAAATTATATAAAGTAGCTATAACTTTTTGACTTTCTTTATCTTGTAAAAGCTCAAAATTAATATTATTAATATCTGGAATATTATTTATTTTTTCTAATACACTTTTTGTTCTGACAAATATATATTGAATATATGGTCCTGTTTCTCCATTGAAATTTAAAACTGTATCCCATTCAAAAACTTGATCTTTTATTATAGTATTTGAAACATTATTGAATATAACAGCACCTAATCCTATCTTTTTAGCCTCTTCTTCTTTATTTTCCATTTCAGGATTTTTTTCTTCAATAATTTTTTTAGCTCTTTCTATTGCTTCATCTAATAATTCATTTACCTTTATAACTGTTCCTTCTCTTGTAGACATTTTTCCAGTAACGAGTCTTACCATTCCATAAGAAACATGTTCTAATCCATCTAAACATTTTTGTGGTAAATCTAAAAATTTTGCTATTTCAAACACTTGTTTAAAATGAAGATTTTGCTCATAAGCTACAACATATAAACATTTATCAAAATTATAAGTTCTAGCTCTATAAAGAATTGCTGCTAAATCTCTTGTTGCATAAATAGTAGATCCATTTGATTTTTTTATTATGCAAACACCTAATCCTTTATCTTCTAAGTCTACTATTTTTGCACCTTCTGAATCTTTTAATATTCCTTTTTTATCCAGTTTTTCTACTATTTCATCAATTTTATCTGAATAAAAAGCCTCTCCTTTTAGTGAGTCAAATTTCACTCCAAGTAAATCATAAGTTTTTTGGAATTCTTTTAAACTTAAATCTTTTAATTTATTCCAAACTTCTACACAATATTCATCTCCATCTTCTAATTTCTTGAAGTTTTCTCTACATAATTCTAAAACATTTTCATCTTCTTTACAAAGATTATTTATTCTAACATATATATTTGTAAGTTCATCAATAGGATTTTCTTCTATATTGTATTCTTTTTCCCATCTTTTATATCCCTCAATCATTTTACCAAATTGAGTTCCATAATCTCCTAAATGATTTATTCCTACTACATTATATCCTAAAAACTTATATATTTTATATAAAGAAGAACCAATTACAGTATTTCTTAAATGACCAATATGAAATGGTTTTGCTATATTTGGAGAAGAATATTCAACTAATATTGTTTTATTTTCTCCACTTTTATTTGAACCATAATTTTCTTCTTTTTTATTTATTTCTTCTAAAACTTCTTTCGTTAATTTTAGTTTATTTATAAAGAAGTTTAAATACCCACCTACAATATCTACTTTTATTACGTTTTCATCTAATTGAATTTCTTCTTTTAGTTCTTCTGCTATCATTTGAGGAGATTTTTTTAAAGTCTTAGCTAATCTAAAGCATGGAAAAGCATAATCCCCCAAGTCTGTATTTGGTGGAATTTCTATATATTGTTTTATTTCTTCTAAATCAAGATCTAATTTAGTTGCAATTTTTTCTGCTATGATTTTCTTAAAATCAATCATTAAAATTCTCCTTTAAATTATTAATATTTTTATTTATTACTATTTCTTAAATTATTATTTTTATTTACTATAATAATTTGAATAATTTTTATAATAAGTAACATAAATAAAGCACCTGTTGCAAATCCTAAAGAATCTATGTATATATCAAATAATGAACCATTTCTTTCAGAAACCATTAATTGATGAATTTCATCAGTTGTTGCATACCAGATTCCAAGTGGTATTGAAATTAATAACTTTTTCTTGTCTGTCCATTCGTATGTAGAAAATAATAATATAAATAACATTCCTCCTAAAGCATATTCGCTAAAATGTGCTGCTTTTCTAACATAAGGTTCAACAAGATTTATTATATTTTCATCTTTTATAAAAAATTCAATTAATTTTCTGCTTAATGCAGATGATTCTTCACCTTTTTGATTTGAAAAATTAAAAACTAAAATAGCCCATAATACAATTAATATAAAAAGAAAAACTCTTAAAAACAACTTTTTATTATTTTTTTTCATTCAAATATCCCTTCAAAAATATTTTTTAAGCATTTTAGATTATTAATATTTTTAAGCTATATTTTTTAAATTTTGTTTTTATTTACACTTAAACTTATAACTAAATCCATATTGTCATCTTCTGCTACTTTATTTTTTCTAATAGCACCACATTTTTTACATTTAAAAATTATAACATAACCTTTTTTACTATTTGTTTCTATGCCTATTGGTTCTAGCATTCCATGACAAGTTTCTAATCTATCTCCTGGATTGATATCAACATGTTTTGAATATAAACAAACTGGGCAGTGATTTCTACAAGAATATCCTAATTTATGTACTTTTGTTTTGCAATTTTCACATACAAAATCTTCATCAATAACTGTAAATCTCGACATATCATAATTTCCTTTTTAATAATCAAATATGCTTCCACCGATAAATTCTCTTAATAGAGAATTGTTAGGAATCAAAGTATCATCCATATCTTCAAAATATTTAAGTAAAGTAATTAATCTTCTAGCTTCACTGTATTCTCTAGAAGTATTTGGTATTTCTTCTAATAATGGTAATGCATATTTTTTTAATACAGCAAGTTCATATACAATTGAAGAATTAAACATACTATCTGCTTCATCTTGATATGGGAATATATATTTTTGTTCTCCTCTATTTACAGAATACCACATTTTTAAAGTATGCTCTGCTGAATAATTTCTAAAATTATAATCTCTTACAATTCTTCTTATAAGTCTTGTATCAGTAGTTGATATTCTATTATAATAGTCAATATTTAATACTGTTAAATCACTTATATAAACTTTAAATTTATTTTCTCTTGGTATCAAACTTGTTAATTTGTCATTTAAACAGTGAATTCCTTCTATAATTAAAATCTCATCTTTACTTAATTTTAAAGTATTTCCTTTATATTCTTTTTGACCTGTTTTAAAATTAAAAGAAGGAAGACTAACTTCTTTTCCACTTAATAAATCTACTAATTGTTTATTAAATAAATCTAAGTCTAATGCTTCTATACATTCAAAATCATAATTTCCTTGTTCATCTTTTGGATTATCTTTTCTTTCAACAAAATAATTATCAACAGAAATTGTTACTGGTTTTATTCCATTTATTTTTAAACTCATTCCTAATTTTGTAGCAAAAGTAGTTTTTCCAGAAGATGATGGCCCCGCAATAAGTACTATTCTAATGTTTCCTTTTTCTTTTATTTTTTTCGCAATTTCTGCAATTTTCTTTTCATGCAATGCTTCTGAAATTAATATTAATTCTTTCATTCCACCTGGTTGTTTTATTTTTTTATTTAATCTGTAAACAGTGTTTATTTTCATTAATTTATTTATTTCATCATATTCATCCATAGCAGAAACTAATTTTATGCTTGTATCAGTATTAGATTGTAATACATCTGGTTCTGAAACACTAGGATACTTAACTAAAAATCCATCTCTATATGCAATTAAATCATATATTTTAGCAAATCCTGTTGAAATAGGCATTGTTCCATAAAAATAATTATAATAGTTTTCACAATAATATAAAGAAACTTTATCTTTATTTATTGAAGTTTGAAGTCTTCCTCTAATTGTTTCTTCTTTTTTATAGAATTTTTCTGCTTCTTCTTGAGTCATCATTACTTTTCTTATAGGTAAATCTGCATCTATAATTTCTTGCATTCTTTTCTTTACTTTTTCTATCATTTCTTCTGTAACTTTCATATTATCAACTGTTCCAAACATAGCATTAGAAACTTGATAATTAACAGTAAGTAAAGCTTCTGGATAAACTTCAGAAAAAGCTTTACTCATTAAGAAAAGTAAACCTCTAATATAAATTATTCTTCCATCTTTATCTGTTCTATTAATAAATTCAACATTTCCATCTTCTAATATTGGTGCATTTAAAGATTCAATAGAATTATTAAATCTTGCAGCTATGATGTCTTTTATAGTACTTTTTTCAATTTCTTCTTTTAAACTTTCTCTAATTGTAGTACCTTCTTTTACCTCAAATTTTTTATTTTCATAAGTTATTATCATAAATTTCTTCATCCTTTCAAGTACATCTAATTTAAAAATTAAAATACATTATTATAGTACCAATTATTAATAGCAAAAATCCTAAAATTTTTAAAGCAAAAACAGCTTCATTTTTATCTCCAAAGCTAAAATATTTTTTTACTATTGGTCTTGCATCATATATAAATTTAACACCCAAAACGAGTGATATAGTCCCTATAAATAGTAATAGTATTTTCAATTTAAACATCCTCTTTTTCTTTCAAATTAACGTATATATTGTATTATCTTTGTTTATTTTTGTCAATTACAATACAGTGAAATATTTGTGAATTATATTTCTATTCTACTTTTGAATTTATCATCAACTAATTTTTTTAATAAAACATTTTCTTTGCTTTCAAGTAATGGATCTTTATCTATAATTTCTAATGCAACTCCTTGAACTTGTTTTAGCATAGCTACATCTTCAAATAAATTAGCAATTTTAAATTCTGGAATACCATGTTGTTTAGTTCCAAAAAATTCTCCTGTTCCTCTTAATTGTAAGTCTTTTTCTGAAATAACAAATCCATCATTTGTTTCTGAAATAACTTTCATTCTTTCTCTAATAATTGGTGAATTTCCTTGATATTTTAAAATGCAATATGATTGATATTCTCCGACGTCCAACTCTTCCTCTTAATTGGTGAATCTGTGCTAATCCAAATCTTTCTGCATTTTGAATAACCATAATATTGCTATTTGGAACATTTACACCGACTTCTATAACAGTAGTTGATACTAAAATATCAATATCTCCATTTTTAAATCTATCCATTATTTCATCTTTTTCTTTAGGTCTCATTTTTCCATGTAAGTATTCTACTCTAAATTGTGGAAAAACATTATTTTTATAGTTTTCATAAATTTCCATTACTGATTTTGCATTAATCTCTTCATTTTCTTCAACTAATGGACAAACAATATAACACTGTCTCCCTTCTTCAATGTTTTTAGTAATAAAATTATTTACTCTTTGTTCCATATTTTTTGTAACCGCATAAGTTTCTATTTTTTTTCTATTTGGTGGAAGTTCATCTATTATTGATATATCTAAGTCGCCATAAAGTATTAATGCTAATGTTCTAGGAATTGGTGTTGCTGTCATAACTAAAACATTTGGATTTTTTCCTTTTTCTACAATTATGCTTCTTTGTCTAACACCAAATCTATGTTGTTCATCAGTAACTACTAATCCTAAATTTTTAAATACAACATTTTCTTCTAAAACAGCATGTGTTCCAATTAAAATATCTATTTCTCCATTTTCTAATCTTTTTAATATATCTTCTTTTTTCTTTTTAGAAATACCACTAATTAAAAGTTCACATTTTATTCCAGTTCCTTTTAAGATTTCATTAAAAGATTCTAAATGTTGAGTTGCAAGTATAGCAGTTGGTGCCATTATAACTGCTTGATAATTTGATTTAACAGCTTTATATGCAGAAATTATTGCTACTACTGTTTTTCCAGAACCAACATCTCCTTGCAATAATCTGTTCATTGGTTTAGTGCTTTCCATATCTTTATCTATTTCTTCTAATACTCTTAGTTGTGCTTTTGTTAATTTAAATGGTAATTTATCTATAATTTCTGACATTTTAACATCTTTGCTAAATTTAATTCCTTGCTTTTTTATTTCATATTTATTTTTTAAACTTAAAAGAGCAAGTTGCATAGAAAATAACTCTTCAAAAACTAATCTTTTTCTAGCAAGTCTAAAAGTTTCAAAAGTCTCTGGAAAATGAATTTGGTGAATTGCTGTATTATAATCGTACAAATTGTACTTTTTTAATATATATTCTGGTAATGTTTCTTCTAATTTTTCTTTTACTTCTTCTAAGCCACTTTCTATTATTTTTCTTATAACATTTTGTGATAAATTATATGTAAGTGGATAAATTGGTATGATTTTTCCTGTATTTTTACTTAAGCTTTTTTCTTCGTATACTGGTGAATTCATTTCAGGTCTTCCATATTTTCTTGATATTTTTCCATAAAATTTATACTCTACATTTGGTTTAAAAATATTTTTTAAATATCCTTGATTATACCATGTTACAAGCATACTACCAGTTTCATCTCTAACTATTAATTTGCTTATCATTAAATTTTTTCTTATTCTTACTTCATTTATTCTTCCAACTGGATACCCATAAACTAAAGCTTCTTCTCCATCTGTAAGCTCAGCAATTTTCTTTGAATTTCCTCTATCTTCATATTCACGTGGAAAATATGTAATAAGATCTTTTAAAGAAAAAATTCCTAATTTATTTAAAAGAGTAGCACGATTAGGTCCTACTCCTTTTATGTATTGTATATTTTTTTCTAAATCCACCATATATTTTTCTCCATTTTGCAAATATTTATTATTCATAAAATTTTTTTGAGTACCAAAATTATAATATATTCTATAAATTTATAAACAAATTTTATCATGGAAAGACTTTTTTTTCAATATTTATTAAATTTATTTATCTCTTATTGACTTGAAGAATTTATAATAATATAATTTAAATATAATTTTTAGGGGGAATAAAAAATGTATGATGAAGATTCTTATAAAAGATATATTTTAGCTGTAAAAGTTAAAAAAATCTTTATAATGATTACTTTTTGTGTTATTGGAGCTATCTTAGGAGTATTAATTAGTTCTTATGTAGTTGATATTTTACTTTTTTCTTCTGGATTAAAGGTTGTAATCATTACTATTTCTACTTTAATTTTCTTAGCTATTTCATTTTTGCTAACATCAGGTGCAAGTAAAGAAGTTCAAGATGGATATTGGAAAATAGCAGTTTTAAGAAAATTAACATTAATTTCAAAAAAATTAGATACTTTAGAAAATCTAAAATATCTTGAAAATTTAAATCTAACAACTAAACAAATTGAATCTTCGGAACCTGAAAATTCTTTAAAAAAGTCTGAAACAGAAGAAGTTTAAATTTATAAATAAAAAATCTGCTAATTTTTAGCAGATTTTTATTTTTATTATATTTTATAAAATATTAATATCCTGGTTTTTCTAAAAGCTTAAACATATTTCTTTTATATTCTTCTACACCAGGTTGATTAAATGGATTTACGCCAAGTAGTGATCCAGACATAGCACAAGCTTTTTCAAAGAAGTAAATTAATTCACCTACATTTTCTTCATCTAATTTATCAATTTCTACCATAAAGTTTGGTACTCTTCCTGTAACATGTGCAAGAACTGTTCCTTCCATTGCTTTATTATTAACATATCCTAAAGTTTTTCCTGCTAAATAATTTAATCCATCTAAGTTTTGATCATCTGGTTGAATAGTTATTTCAGAAGAATTTTTTCCGATTTTTAATACTGTTTCAATTAAATCTCTTCTTCCATCTTGAATGTATTGTCCCATTGAATGTAAATCTGTTGTTAAATCAACACCTGCTGGGAAAATTCCTTTTTTATCTTTTCCTTCACTTTCTCCATAAAGTTGTTTCCACCATTCTGTAAAATAATGAAGTTTTGGTTCATAATTTGCTAATATTTCTATTGTTTTTCCTGAATTATATAATACATTTCTTGCAACTGCATATTTATAACAATCATTATTTTTTAAATCTGATTCTGAATAAATTTCTTGTGCTTTTTTTGCTCCTTCCATTAATTTATCAATGTTTATTCCAGCTGTTGCTATTGGAAGTAATCCAACAGCTGTAAGAACTGAAAATCTTCCACCTATATTATCTGGAATAATAAAAGTTTCATATTTTTCTTCATTTGATAATGTTTTTAAAGCTCCTCTTTGCTTATCTGTTGTAACATAAATTCTTTTTCTAGCTTCATCTACACCATATTTTGTTTCTAGAACTTCTCTAAAAATTCTAAAAGCTATTGCTGGTTCTGTAGTAGTTCCTGATTTTGAAATTACATTTATAGAAATATCTTTATCTGAAACAAATTCTAATAAATCATTCATATAAACAGGGCTTAAATTATTTCCAGCATAAACAATTTGAGGCATTTTTCTCTTATTTTCTGGCATAGAATTATAAAAAGTATGTGATAAACTGTCTATAACTGCTCTAGCTCCTAAATAAGAACCTCCTATTCCTATAACAACTAATACATCTGAATCTTTTTGTATTTTTTTAGCAGCTTTTTTTATTCTATTAAATTCTGTTTTATCATAATTTGTTGGAAGTTCAATCCATCCTAAAAATTCTGTTTCATCATTTGCTTTTTTATGAAGGTTTTTATGTATTTTTGCAACTTCTCCTTTATATTCCTTCATTACTTTATCATCTAATCCTGTGTTTTCTAAATTTAATCTTACCATATTTTTATTGTATGATATAAAATCATACTCTCCTTTCTTCTATAAAATCTTATAAATATAAAATTTTTACAAAAAGATTATATCACAAGCTTTGAAAAAATTATATGTTTTTTATGTGAAATTTTAAAGCAGTAATTTTATTTTTTTATTTACTTTAATTTTAATGTAATAATTGACTTTTTTTATTTAAAGCTATAATATATTACATATTGATTTATAAGGAGATATTTTAGAAAATGGCTTTTGATGGATTTATTACAAAATCTGTTGTAACAGAACTAAAAAATACTATTATTGGAGCAAAAGTAAATAAAGTTTTTGAACCTAATAAAAATGAAATCGTTTTAGGACTTTATAATAATGGTATAAATTATGCTTTAAACATTTCTGCAAATCCAGAATTTTGTAGAATTTCTTTAACAAACCATTCTAAGCCAAATCCTCAAAATGCTTACAATTATTGTATGCTTCTTAGAAAATATTTAATTAATGGAAAAATTGTTAATATTTCTAATTATGATTTAGAAAGAACAATTGAAATAGATTTTGAATGTTACAATGACTTAAATGATTTAGTTTTAAGAAAATTATTTGTTGAAATTATGAGTAGACAAAGTAATATTATTTTAACAAACGAAAACAATATTATAATTGACACATTAAAACATTTTGATAATACAACTAGAGAACTTCTTCCAGCACATGAATATATTTTTACTCCAATAAATAAAAATAGTTTTTTAAACATAAGTAAAGATGATTTCATAAATTTTGTAAATACATCTAATCCAAAATCTTTGACTACTCTTCTTACAAGCAATTTCATTGGATTTAGCAAACCTTTCATAAAAGAAACTTTAAAAATATTAAATATAAATGATTCAGAATTTTCTTCTTTGGATTTAGAAAATTTATTTAATTATATAAATAAATTAATACAAAATATGGGAACTCTTAATGTTTCTTGTAAATTAATAAATGAAAAAGATTACACAATAGTTTTAAATCAAGAAACAAATAATAATGAATTTAATTTATCCACAAATATAAATTTCTTTTTAGATGACTTTTATTATAATAAAGAAGCAAATGCATTATTTATTAAGTCAAGAAATAGCTTACTTAAAGTTGTTTCTGATGCATTAAAAAAAGTTAATAAAAAAATTGAAAATATAAATTCTAAACTTAAAGAATGTGATGAAAAAGATAAATTTAGACTATATGGAGAACTTCTTACTGCAAATCTTTATAAAATAAATTCAGACTCAAATATTTCTGAAATTACAGTTGAAAATTATTATGATGAAAATCATTTAATAACAATACCTTTAGATAAAAGTTTTTCTGTACAAAAAAATATAGAAAAATATTTTAAAAAATATAATAAATTAAAAAATGCTCTTACCATTGTTACTGAACAAAAAAAAGAAGCAGAAAAAGAATTAACTTACATAGAAAGTATTGTTTTTAATTTAAGTAATGCTAAAAATGTTAATGATATAAATGAAGTTTATGAAGAAATTTCTGAAAACATTGCTACTAAGAAAAATATTAATAAAAAAAATAAAGCTCCTAATAAAAAAGTATCTGCTAATTACACTATGGAACTTGAAAAAATTAATTTTGAGGGATTTACAATTTATATTGGAAAAAATAATATTCAAAATGACCATATAAGTTTAAAACTTGCAAATCCTAATGATGTCTGGTTTCATACACAAAAAATACATGGTAGCCATATACTTTTAAGAAATCCTGAAAATTTAGACTTGGATGAAATTCCTGAAAATGTTTTATTTAAATGTGCTTGTATTGCAAAAGAAAATAGCAAAGCTTATAATTCATTAAATGTTTCTGTTGATTATTGCTATTCTAAATTTGTAAAAAAGCTTTCTGGAAGCAAACCTGGAATGGTTATTTATAGCAATTTTAAAACAATTATAGTAAAATAAATAAAAAAAGAATTGTTAAATTTTAACAATTCTCTTTTTTT
>CANRPX010000007.1 GCA_947632605.1 uncultured Clostridia bacterium
TTTTTTACATTAAGATATCATTTGTATATATTTTTATTTAAATAACTTGTAAATGAAGGAAAAAATGTATAAAATATAACCATTAGTAAAAGAAGGTGAATTTTTTGGAAAACAACATAGAATCTCTTGAAAATAGTATAGGATATGTTTTCAATAATAAGCAATTACTAAAAACTGCATTAACACATACATCTTATGCTTATGAAAATAGAGTAAAAAGTTATGAAAGACTAGAGTATTTAGGAGATAGTATTTTAGAATTCATAAGTAGCAAATATTTATATGAAAATTTTGAAAATCTAACAGAAGGAGAAATGACCAAAGTTAGAGCTTATGCTGTTTGTGAAGATAGCTTATATAAAATTGCTTTAATGCATAATTTTGGTGATTTCTTGTATCTAGGAAAGAGTGAAAAAACTACAAACACAAACAAAAAAGCAATTTTAGCAGATACAGTAGAAGCTGTTATTGCTGCTATTTATTTAGATTCCGATAATATAAAAGTTGTTCAAAAATTTATTTTAGATAATATAAAAGAACAAATTGAATTTGCAAGTAAAAATATTGGAAAAAAAGATTATAAAACAGTTTTACAAGAAAAATTACAAGAACATGGAGAAGTACAAATAAAGTACAACATTATAAAAGAAGAAGGACCAGATCATGACAAAAAATTTACTGCTGAAGTAGAATGTGATGGTAAAAAACTTGCAACAGGCGAGGGTAGAAGTAAGAAATCTGCAGAAATGGAAGCTGCAAGAAAGGCTATGAAAAATCTTGATTAAAGGAGGTGCATCATGAAGAAACAATATATAATTCCTATTTTTGTTCCACATTTAGGTTGTCCAAATGATTGTACATTTTGTAATCAGAAAAAAATAAGTGGACAATTAAAAAATATAACAGAACAAGATGTAATAGATACTATTGAATTTTATTTAAATAATTTTAAAGAAACAGATTCATATAAAGAAGTAGCTTTTTATGGAGGTAGTTTTACAGGTATAGATGAAGAACTACAAGAAAAATTGCTTTCAGTAGTATATGATTACATTAAAGAAAAAAGAATAGATGGAATAAGAATTTCAACAAGACCTGATTATATTGATAAACAAACATTAAAGAGATTAAAAAAATATAAGGTAAAAACCATAGAACTTGGAGTTCAATCTACAAATGATTATATTTTGGAAAAATGTAGAAGAGGACATACCTTTGATGATGTAGTAAGAGCTTCAAAATTAATTAGAAGATACAGATTTAATCTTGGTCATCAGATGATGATAGGATTGCCAGAAAGTACTGAAGCAGATGATATAAATACAGCAAAAGACTTGATAAAATTAAAACCTAAAATGGTAAGAATATATCCAGTTCTTGTAATTAAAGATACTTTTCTTGAAGAACAATATAGAAAAGGTGAATATGAACCATTAACAGTAAGTCAAGCAGTAGAAAGATGTAAAGAAATATGTTGTTTATTTGGAAAGAAAAAAATAAAGATTATTAGAATAGGACTTCAAAGCACAGAAACAATTTCATCTCCAAATAAATCTATGAGTGAAGTTGTAGCAGGTCCATATCACGAAACATTTAGACAACTTGTTGAGTCTTCAATTTATTATGATACTATTATAGAAAAAATAAAGAAATTTAATACTAAGGTAAAAGAAGTAGAAATAATAGTAAATCCTCAAGATGTAAATAATGTTGTAGGATATAAAAGAGAAAACATAGATAAAATAAAAGAAATGTATGATATTGATGTTTTAGTAAAACAAGATATAAAACAAAAACCAAATAAAATAGATGTTTTAATATCAAAAATACATAAAGATTTTATTGATGATAAAGAAACTGTAAAATCTAAAAAATAAGAGTATAAAAAACTTAAAAGTATTGATACTAAAAGTATGAATGCTTTTAAGTTTTTTTATAATGGAATATTAATTATTAGTGGTTGCATTTTAGCAGCATTTGGGACAGGATTATTTTTGCTTCCAAATCAATTGTCTAGTGGTGGATTTGCTGGAATTGCTACTATTTTTTATTATGTATTTCACATACAAATGGGAACAACAATACTTTTACTTAATATCCCACTTTTTGTAATTGGATATTTTAAGTTAGGGTTTAAATTTATATTAAAGACAATTTTTGCAACATTTTTATATTCAAAGTTTATAGATATTTTTGCGACATTTGATTTTGGAGTTCAAGATAGATTATTATCAAGTATTTATGGTGGAATATTAGTTGGAAGTGGTCTAGCTTTAGTATTTAAAACAAATACTTCAACAGGCGGAACAGATTTAATTGCATATATTTCACAAAATTATAATATTCATATTAAAATGAGTAATATAATAATGATAATAGATATGATTGTTGTAATTTCAAATTTAATTGTTTTTAAGGAATTAGAAGTAGGATTATATTCTGCAATAGCAATATTTTTAATTGGAAAAATGATAGATATTGTTTTTGAAGGAATAAACTTTTGTAAAATGATTTATATAATTTCTGATAGGTATAATGAAATAATGAAAGCAATAAATTTAGAAATAAAAAGAGGAGCTACCGGTTTATATGGAAAAGGTAGCTTCACAGGAGAAAACAAAATAGTAATTATGTGTGTTTCAAAAAGAAGAGATTTAGAAAGAATAAAATCTATTTCTAAAAAAATAGATAAAAATGCATTTATAGTTGTAACAGATGCAAGAGAAGTATATGGCTTAGGATTTAAATAGAAGCATGAGGTGTTATTTCATCTGTATCACCGACTATATAATCAATACTTGTGCTATATTCTTTTGCAAGTTTTGAAAGTATGTAAATTGGTATATCTTTTTTTCCATTTTCATATCTTGAATATAAACTTAGAGAAATTTGAAGTTTTTTGGAAATTTCTTTTTGTGTTAATTTATTTAATTTTCTTAATTCTTTTACTCTTTTAAACATAAAAAAATCCTTTCTTATAGTATATATATAAATTATATATAGTAAGAAAAGATTTTACAATAATGTTTTTCGATATAAAATTTATTTTGATTTAGGATATCTTTTGTAAATGTTTGTATCACCAACAATATAATCAATGCTAGTATTATAAAACTTTGCTAGAACACGTAGTAAATCAACTGGAATATCACGTTTTCCAGTTTCATATAAACTATACTGTGGTCTAGTTATTTTTAAAACTTTAGAAATTGCTTCTTGAGATAAATCATTATCTTCTCTTAAATCTTTTAAACGTTTTAGATACATTTCGAATCCTCTTAAAATCTTTTTTATAATTCTATCATGTATTCAAACAAATACTGATTAATGTATCTATTTGAATACCTAAATAAGGCTTATTTTTCTATTGATTATTTAACAAAAATGTAATAAAATGAATTAACAAATTAAGTGTAAGGAATAAATATGGAAAAATATATATTAGAAAATCAAGAATCTTTTAATTTAAAGCATATTTTTGAATGTGGACAATGCTTTAGATGGAATAAAGAAGATGAAGAGACTTATATTGGTGTAGTAAAAAATGCAGTTATTAAGGTAAAAAAAGAAAACAATAAAATTATATTTACTGGAAGTTCTAAAGACGAAAACTTTGAATCTCTTATTAGATATTATTTCGATTTAGATACAAATTATTCAGAATATAAAGAAAAATTATCTAAAATAGATGAATTTATGAAAGAAAGCATAAAGTTTGGAGAAGGAATAAGAATTTTAAGACAAGATTTATGGGAAACAATAATTTCTTTTATAATATCTGCAAATAACAATATTCCAAGAATAAAAAAGATAATAGAAAGATTAAGTACAAAATATGGAAATAAAATAGAATTCGAAGGAAAGGATTATTATTCTTTTCCAACAGTAAAAGAACTTTCAAAGGCAACAGTTGAAGACTTAAGAGCTTTAGGGTTAGGTTTTAGAGACAAAAGAATTTTTAATACTACTCAAATGATTCTAAATAAAGAATTTGATTTAGAAAAGTTGAAAAAATTGGATAATACAAATTTAATGAAAGAAGAATTATTAAAATTAGATGGAGTTGGTCCAAAAGTTGCTGATTGTATTTTGTTATTTTCCTTAAAAAGAGTAGATGCTTTTCCAATTGATGTTTGGGTAAGAAGAGTTATGAATGATTTATACATTCACAATGAAGATGAAAATAAAGTTAATAAAAAAGAATTACAAAAATTAGCAGAAGATAAATTTTTAGGATTGTCTGGAATTGCACAACAATATTTATTTTATTGGAAAAGAGAATTAGAAGGATAAACGAAAGGATATAATATGAGAAAAATAATTGAAAAAATTATAACATTAATAATAACACTTTTAATAATTATAATTTTTTTAGCAACTGTATATTTTTGTTTAGATGTTTTTGGAATTGTGAATGTTCCAGAAAAGTATAGTATTGCAAATTTATTATATTCACAATTTGAAAAAATGGTTCAAGGTATAAATACAGAAGAAATTATATCTGTTGGAGATATAAACACAGAAAAAATTATTGTAAGAGAGGATGAAAATAATAATGATGATAAAGATTTATCTAATGTGCAAAATCCATTAGATGAATTAAAAAATTCTCAAATAACAAATAATAATGATTATTCTACAACAAGTATAAATTCTAATAGATTTTATTATTCTCAATTAAATGAGTATGGAAAAAAACTTTATGATAGATTATATGAACATAAAGAAGAACTAAAAACTGGTACATATACAGTAGATTATGGATTAGAATTTAATGATATATTACAAGAAGAGGAAGGAGAACAAATTTTAAAAGATGCACTAGATAGTGCAATTAATTCTTTAATTCTTGATAATCCAGATATTTTTTATGTTGATATTTCAAGAATGTACTTATTAACTAATATTACCCAAAAAGTTTTTTCTACTACATATAAAGTCTCAATTGGTGGACATGGGAATAGCTATTTAGAAGAGAATTTTCAGTCTACTGAAGAAGTAAATACAGCGATTAATGATGTTCAAAATATAAAAAATGAAATAATAAATAAAGTAAGAAACTTAGATGAAGTTAAGCAAATCGAATTTGTACATGATTATTTAATAGATAATACAGAATATGACTTAAATGCAGGAGCAACTATATATAATGCTTATGGTTCTTTAATAGATAAAAGAGCTGTTTGTGAAGGATATGCAAAAGCATTTAAATATATTTTAGATGATCTTGAAATACCTTGTATAATAGTTTGTGGAACTGGTACAAATAGTGCAAATCTTACAGAAAGTCATGCATGGAATTATGTTTTTGTAAAAGGAAAATGGTATGCTGTAGATGTAACATGGGATGATCCAATAATAAGTGGATTTTTACCAGGAGGATTACCAGATAATGTTAGATATGCTAACTTTTTGAAAGGTTCTAATGAATTTTTTGGTAATCATGTTGAAGATGAATTTTTATTAGGAAATGTAAGATTATTATATCCGGAAATAAGTGTAGAAGATTATTAAACTTGGAGGAATATTTTATAGATGAAATTAAACTTAATACTTGGAAGAAGTGGAACAGGTAAAAGTGAATATATTTATAATAATATAAAAAACAAAATGGGAACAAGAAGAATTTTTCTTATTGTTCCCGAACAATGCAATCTTTCTGCCGAAAAAAAGCTTTTTGACATTTTAAAAGTAAATAGTTTAATAGACATAGAAGTACTAACACTTAGTAGAATGGCATATCGTGTTTCTAATGAGATTGGTGATAATAAAAAACATCTTTCAAAAGTTGGAAAAGATATGCTTATTTTTGATTTATTATCAAAAGAAAAAGAAAATTTAAAGTTTTTAGGAAAATCAGAAAAAAATATTGATACTGTAAATAGACTATTTACTGAATTTAAAAAACATCAAATAACAGTTAATAACTTAAAAAGCTTAAAAATAGAAAATGAATATATAAATTTAAAATTACAAGATATAGTTAGTTTGTATGAAAAATATGAAGAGAAATTAATAAATAAATTTATAGATGAAAATGATGTTTTGAGCATGCTTGCAGAAAATTTAGATAAAGTTGATATATTTAAAAATACTGATATTTATATAGATGAGTTTTTAGGATTTACACCTCAAGAGTATAAAGTATTCGAAAAACTTTTATTACAATCAAATGAAATAACAGTAGCAACAACGACAGATAACTTAAAGAATAATTTACCAAAAGAAAGAGATATTTTTTATTTTAATAAAAAGTATGCTAATAAATTAATAGAAATTGCAGAAAAAAATAATGTTAAAGTAGATAAGATTTATTTAGAAAATACAATAAAGTTTAAAAATGAAGAACTAAAATTTTTAGAAAAAAGTTTTGGAACTTATTTTAAAAAATATGATAAAGAAAATAAAAATATAAAATTATTTTTAGCAAATAATCCATATACAGAAATAGAATATGTAGCACAAAATATCCACAATTTGGTAAAAAAATGTGGATATAGATATAATGAAATTGGAATTATAACAGAAGAAATTGATAAATATTCAGAAGATGCAAAAGCAATATTTGGAAAGTATGAAATTCCTTTATTTATTGATGATAAAAAAGAACTAAATCAAAATATTTTAATAAAATTTCTTATGGCTATGTTAGATATATTTGTTAATAATTGGTCATTTGATTCAGTATTTAATTATTTAAAAATTGGTTTATTAGATATAGAAAAAGAAGATATTTATTTATTTGAAAATTATTGTAGAAAATGGGGAATAAAAAGAAATAAATTTTATGATAGAGAATTTACGTATGAGCCTGTAAATGATGTTCAAGAAAGATTAGAAAATTTACGAAAAAAGATAATAGAACCATTAATAGAATTTAAAGAAAAAGTATCTCTAGAAAAAAATGTAAATCAAATAACAAAACAAATATATAACTTTTTAATTGATAATAAAATTAATGAAAATTTAGATAAAAAAATAAAAGATTATAATAACATAGAAATATCTGATGAATATAATACAAGTTATAAAATTTTGATAGATATTTTAGATGAAATATGTTTAGTTTTCGAAGGCGAAAAAATGACTTTCGAAAAGTATAAAGATTTATTAGAAATAGGATTAAAATCATCTGAAATTGGAAAGATTCCTGCAACACAAGATCAAGTTATTTTAGGCGACACAGAAAGAACTAGAAGCAATAATTTAAAAATTGCATTTATAATAGGAATAAATGATGGATTTTTCCCAAAGACTAATAGAGTAGAAGGATATTTTAATGATGAAGATAGAGCAGTTTTAAAAGATGCTGGAATAGAGCTTGCAAAAACTTCTATTGATGATTTATATGAAGAACAATTTAATATTTATAGAACTTTATTGGCTCCAGAAGAGATGTTATATTTATCATATTCATCTTCAGATAAAGATGGTTCTTCTATTAGACCTTCAACTTTAATAAAGAAAGTAAAAAGAATATTTCCAAATTTAGTAGAAGAAAGCGATGTAACTTCTAAAAAGTTAGTTAAAACAAATAGAAAAGCAACTTTTGAAGAGGCACTATTTGCATATAAAGAGTATTTAGAAGGAAAAGAATTATCTAATGAATGGAAAGATATTTTAAGATATTTCTTTTCTAAAGATAGTGACAGATTTAAAAGAGCTGTTTCAGGAATTTATTATACAAATAAACCAGAAGAGATTTCAAAAGAAAATATAGAAAAATTGTATGGTACTTCTTTAAAAACCAGTGTATCAAAATTAGAATCTTATAGAAGATGTCCGTTTTCTTTTCATTTAACTTATGGATTAAACTTAAAAGAAAAACAAGAATTAAAGTTAGAAGCAATAGATACTGGTTCATTTATGCATGAGGTAATAGATATATTTTTTAAAGAACTTGATGAAAAAAGTATAAATATTAAAGAGATAGAAGAAGATGAGATTTTAAAAATTGTAAATAAAATTGTACAAGAATTATTAGAAATGAGTAAATATTATACTTTTTCTAGTTCAGCAAAATTTAGATTACTAACAAGAAGACTTAAAAAAGTTGTTTATCAATCTATATGCTATATTGTATATTCATTAAAATATAGTGATTTTAATGTTTTAGGGCATGAATTAGAATTTAAAGATAATGGCGATTTTAAACCAATTAAATTGGAAATAGATGGTAAAAATATTGAAATTACTGGAAAAATTGATAGAGTAGATGTTGCAAAATTTTCAGATAAGCAATATGTTAGAATAATAGATTATAAATCATCAATGAGAGATTTAGATCTATCACAAGTACTATCAGGACTTCAAATTCAATTAATTACTTATTTAGATGCAATTTGTGAACAAGAAGATTTAGTCTCAAGTGGAGTTTTATATATGGGACTTATAGATAATGTGGTTAAAAATGCTAAAAATTTATCTGAAGAAGAAATTGCAACTAAAATTAGAAATAACTTTAAAATGAAAGGATTAATTTTAGCAGATATTTCAGTTATAAAGTTAATGGATAATAAATTAGAAACTGGAAGTTCAGATATAATTCCTGTATATATTGGAAAAGATGGAACTTTAAGTGAGAAAAAATCTAGCACAATTAGTAAAGAAAATTTTGAAAAATTAAAACTTCAAGTTAAAGAAATAATAAAAGAAATTGCAAAAGAAATATTGAAAGGAAAAATTGATATAAAACCTTATAATTATAATAAAAAAACAGGATGTGACTTTTGCAAATTCAAAACAATTTGTATGTTTAATACTAACATAAAAGGAAATGAATATAATTATATTACTAAAAAAGAATTAAACTAATATGAATTATTAAATACATATTTGTTTAGAGTAAATTAAAAGGAGAATAAAATGGAAACAACAAGACCTACTATTATGGAAGTCGATTTAGATGCATTTGAATATAATGTTCAAAAAATAAAAGAATTTGTAGGAAAAGAAATAGATTTGATGCCTGTTATAAAAGCAAATGGGTATGGAACATATATAAACAAAGTAAAAAATATAATTAATAAATTTAATATTGTGGCAGTAGCAATAATAGATGAAGCAGTAGATTTAAGAAATTCTGGATATGAAAATGAAATTCTAATATTAAATCAACCAGCAAAACAAGAAATAGAAAAAATAATAAAATATAATATTACAGTTGGTGTTTGTGAAAAAGATTTTTTAGATGAACTTTCAAAAGTTTCACAAAATGTAAAAATTCATATTGAAGTAGATACTGGAATGGGAAGGACAGGAATACTTCCAAATGATGTAGAAAGTTTTATAAAAAAAGCAAAATCACATTCTAACATAGAAATAGAAGGAATTTATACACATTTATCTTCTCCAGATACTGATTTTGAATATACAAAAAAACAATTAGATTTATTTGATGATGCTGTAAAAGTTGCTAAAAGAGAATTAGAAAATATAAAATATATTCATTCACTTGCATCAAATGGAATTTTGAATTTTAAAAATAGTAATTATAACTTAATAAGACCAGGACTAATATTATATGGATATAAATCAGAACAAGATACTTATAAAAAAATAGATTTAAAACCTGTATGTACATTGAAATCTAAAATTACATTTTTAAAAGATGTAGAAGAAGGAACATCAATTGGATATTCAAGAACATTTATATCTGATAAAAAAATGAAGATTGCAACTATTCCAATTGGATATGCAGATGGATTAAATAGATCTCTTTCAAATAAAGGATATGTAGTTATAAAATCACAAAAAGCTCCAATTGTTGGAAGTGTTTGTATGGATAGCATAATGGTAGATGTTTCAAAAATAGAAGATGTGGAAATTGGAACAGATGTATATATTTGGGATAATAAAATAATAACTTTAGAAGAGATAGCTGATTTAGCTAAAACTATAAATTATGAAATATTAAGTACAATTTCAAGTAGAGTACCAAGAATTTATAAACAAAAAATATAAATTAATGATATTGAAAAATATTTTAAAAGGAGAAAATAAAGATTTATGTTTAATGTGCAAAGTGATGAAATAATTTGTAATAGCAAAAATGGAATAGAATATTTACAATTTAAAAAACTATTAGATTTTGGAATTAAACATGCATATACATTAAAAGGAGAAAACATTAATTTTAGAAGTGGTTCTAAAGAAGAAAAAGATTCTTATTCAAAAATTTATGATGCTATTGGTCTAGATGTAACAACTTTAGTTAAACCATTACAGAATCATACAAGTATAGTAAGATGTATTGATAAAGTAATTAAAAAAGAAGAATTAAAAAATACAGATGGATTAATAACAGATAAAAGAAATATTGCTTTAACAAGTACAAATGCAGATTGCATATTATTTTTATTTTATGATCCAGTAAAAAAAGTTATAGCAAATATTCATTCTGGTTGGAAAGGAACATTTCAAAAAATTGCAGAAAAAGCAGTTGTGAAAATGATTAATTATTATAATTGTAAACCAGAAGATATTAATTGTTTTATTTGTCCAAGTATAAGAAAATGTCATTTTGAAGTGGATGAAGATGTAAAAGATTTATGTGAAGATATTTTTCTATTTACTAATAAAACAAATGAGTTTATAGAAAAAGGAAAAGTAATTGATGGAAAACAAAAGTATATGATAGATACAGTAATGATAAATAAAATATTACTTAAAGAATTAGGACTAGTAGATAGTAATATTATAGATAGCAATATTTGTAGTGTATGTAACTCAAATAAAATTAATTCTTATAGAGTAGAAGGAAAAGATTTTAAACTTGCAACAGCAATAATTAGTTTATAGGATGTGATATTAATGTATGAAAAATTAGAAGAAATTAATGAAGTAGTAAAAAAATGTACTAAATGTGATTTATGTAAGAATAGAACAAATACAGTTTTTGGTGTTGGAAATGAAAATGCAAAAGTTATGTTTATAGGAGAAGGTCCTGGAGGAGATGAAGATAGAATTGGCGAGCCTTTTGTTGGAAAAGCAGGAAAACTTATGAACCAAGCATTTTTAGGAATTGGAATTTCTAGAGAAGAAGTATATATTGCAAACATTGTAAAGTGTAGGCCACCAAATAACAGAACTCCATTAAAAGAAGAAGCAACTGCATGTTTAGATTACTTAAGAAATCAAGTAATGATAATAAAGCCTAAAATAATTGTTTTATTAGGAAATACAGCATTAAAAAATATTTTAGGGGAAGAATATGGAATAACAGCTTCTAGAGGAAAATGGATAGAAAAGAAAGGTATAAAGTATTTCCCAACATTTCATCCAGCAGCACTATTAAGAGACGAAAGTAAAAAAATTGATTTTTGGAATGATTTGAAATTAATAAAAAAAGAAATGGAAAAGTATTAAAAAAGACTACAATATAAATTGTAGTCTTTTTTTTATATATTAATAATCTTTTTGTCTTACAACTTCTTCAGCTAATAATTTTAATTTATCAAATAATTTCTTAAAAAATTGATATCCGTAGGTATGTTTTTCAACATTTGCTAGTTCAGTAGATACAGAGTTGAGTGATAAAATATTTCCATATTTTAATATAAATTCTTTTTTCTCTTCTAATAAACTTGAAATATGAGCAGAAAAATCATTAAAGAAATTATAGTTTTGTGTATCAATCAATATATGTCTAAAATTATATAATTTTTTTCTTAAATCTTTAATATCTTCTAAAGAACGAACATTGTCTAATTCATTATTAAAACAATTAACAATTATAATATTTTGTGTTTCTAAAGTTTTTTCAAGAATAATACTTTTTATTTTATCTATTCTGTCATTTATATTTCTAATTTTATTTATATTATTATAATTTGATGATGATACAGATAAATTATATGTTTCATCTGATAGCATAGCCTCATATTGGCAAATCAAATCAAAATTATTTTCAATTTGTTCATATACTTTTCTACTAGTTTTTGCTATAAAAGTATTTTTAAAAATATCATCACTATAAAGAGTGCTGTGATATAAAGCATAAGTACCAGTAAAATATATCATTTCATTAAGTAAAGCAGTTTGTATAGGATAAAAGTTTGGACTTTCAGTAGATAATTCCATGTTATAATATTTTACATTATCTTTAGGTGCATTTGTTGCAACAGAAGCCATGTGTTGAACAGCAGCTTCATTTAATGCCATACCATTATTTTTTAATCCTTGCATATCATAAAGACCTAAACGTAGTAATCTACCACGTTTATTTTTGATTTCTTGAATGAAATGTAGACATTCATGTAGAGCTAATGTATTTAAATCATCTAAATCCATATTTTTGCTAAAATAAATTGAATTATTTTTTGAAAAGTATTTTGCCATAGCCATATCATTAGGCATATCAGCAACGTACATGTCTAGTCTAGAAATGGCAATAAATAAATCCTTTTTATCAATATTGTGTTCAGGAAAAGCAGCTGTTATCTTTTCAGAAATATTAGCAGCTATTTTATTTATTTCCATAGTATTCAATTTACCTAAAATAGATATTCCCTCATTTTTTAGAGTAGATTCTATGTTCATATTAGCTCCTTTTAGCTATTGAAATCTTTAGTATCACAAATATATTATACATCAAAAAAAACAAATATAAATATCAACTTTGTTAAGAAACAGTTACATTTGTGTAACAATAAAAAATTTAAAATGTTATTAAAATTTAATATATTTTTAGTAAATTCATAAGAAGTATCGGAAGTAATATTTTTAAGGAATGAAAATCTCTCAAAGCCTTAATATTAAAGGAAATCTAGTTGATTTTATTATAATTAATAGTATAATTTAATTAATATGTATTTTATTGAAAGAGAGAGAAAATAATGAAAATCAAAAATTGTAAGAAAAAATTTGTTGGTGCAAGTGTTTTTCTTTTAGGTTTAATTTTAAGTGGTAATGTATTTGCTACTGACTTAAAATTAGAAACTACTGAAGAATATGAAGCTTGGAAGAATCTTTCACCAGAAGAGAAGGAAACTTCAATAATGCCACAAACTTTTTCAATTGAAATTCCAAAAGAGATTTTAGAAAAATATGAAACATCAAATGTGCCTGGTTTAATAGGTTCTTTATTTAGAAGTAGAGAATTTGATTTGAGAACAGTTTCTGCAAGTAGTTATGATTCAAAATTTAACTTAGCAGATAAATTGAATTTAAGAGTGGAAAATCAGGGGATTACAAATGAATGTTGGGCATTTTCTACAATTAAATCTATGGAAACAAATATAGCATTAAAAACAGGAGAAAGAAATTTGAAAAACTTTTCTGAAAGACACATGGATTATTCATCTGTAAGTGATTTTATAGATGGAACAAATTCAAATGGATTGAACAGAAAAGCAGGTGATGGTGGACTTCCAATTATGGGGTTAGCATATTTAACAAATGGACAAGGTGCTGTATTAGAAGAAGATATGCCTTTTGAGGATAATAAAAATGAAATTTATTTAAAAGATTTGAAAAAAGATGTAGATACAGTAGTTACAGATTACAAAACACTTCCAGTTTTAAAGAAAAGCTATACAAAAGATAGATATGGTAATACAACTTCTGTTACTTATTCAGATGGAAATGGAAAAATTTATACAGATAGTGAAGTAGATGCAATTAGAAAAATTATAAAAGATCATTTAATAAATGAAGGTGCAATAGCTACATTTAATGCTGGATCAAAATTAGAATACTATAATGGAGAATCTATATTTTCATCAAATGCATACTATTGTAATGATGTAGCAACAATTAGAGATCATGCAGTTACAATTGTTGGATGGGATGATAATTATAAAAAAGAGAATTTTAAAGAAGGTAGAAGACCTTCAAAAGATGGGGCATATATAGTATTAAATTCTTATGGAGATGGAGTATTTGAAAATGGATATATGTATGTTTCTTATGAAGATTTCTTTATTGAAAGTGAACTATACGGAATATCTAAAACATCTTCAGTAGATTATGATAATATATATCAATATGATAATTTTGGTGGAGTATTACAATTAACTTCTTCAGATACAAATACTGGATATATTGGAACAGTATTTAGTAGAGAAAACGTAAAAAATGAAATTATAAATCATGTTGGTATAACATTAGGAGATTATGTTGATGTAGAAATTTATTTAAATCCAAGAAATACAAGTATGAGAAAAGAAGATTTAATTTTAGTTAGTAAATCAAATTCTACTTTAGAACCAGGATATCATAGAATAGATATAACACCAACAAGATTAGAAGGAAGCGATTTTGCAATAGTAGTAAAACAAACAGCAAAGTCTGGTAATGGTTTTTCTTTCCAAGTAGAAGCTAATGTTTCAGGAACACCATATAGCACAGTAAGATCTAATAATAAGAGTTATTTTTCTATTAATGGAGAAGAATGGGCTAATTTATCTAATATACAAGTACAAGGTGTTGATATGTCAAACACTGATGTTTGTATAAAAGGTTTCACAATTATTGAAGATAATAGTAGTAAAGACAGCATTAAATCACTTGTATATAAAATTGATAATAAATATATAATGAATGTTTCACATGATACAACAAAATCTGAATTTTTGAAAAATATAACAACAGATTTAGGAAAAAGTCTATATGATGAAAATAATAAAGAAATAATTAATGATTCTGATATAATCAAAACAGGTATGAAATTAAGATTATCTAATAATGAAGAATATACATTAATTGTAAAAGGTGATAGTAATTCAGATGGTCAAATTACAATACTAGATGTATCAAGACTTTCAGGATATTATGTAGGAATTGAAAATAATTATTTAAATGAAAATGAGAAAAAAGCATTAGACCTTGATTTAGATGGAAAAGTCTCAATATTGGATTTATCACTATTAGCAGAAATATATAATTCAATTTAGTTGTAAAAAAAATGTAATAAAAACACGTAAATGTAATAAAAAATTATGTAAAATATCTTGATTTTTGCGCTATAAACGTTTATACTTATGTAAAGGAGTATTTTAAGGAGTATTTTTGTATATGAAAAAGAAATTTTTAAAAATTACAATTGTGGCTATTTTATTAGTACTTGTATATACAACAATAGTTAATGCTTTAGGATTCACAGCTACAATGACATCAAGCAGTTCAAATGTAGAACCTTCTTCTGAATTTACAGTAAAAGTTAGTGTATCTAATTTGGACGTTGGAGATAATGGAATAAACCAATTAAATGGTACATTAAGTTATGATGAAGATGTATTTGAAGAAATAAATGATAGTAGTATTGAAGGACTTGATACTTGGAGTCATTCTTATGATTCAGAAGCAAAAACTGTTAAATTAACAAAAACAACTTTTGTAAAAAAAGATGAAGAAGTTTTCCAAGTAACATTTAAAACAAAAGCAGATGTAAAATCAGGAACAGTTGGAAAAATTAATTTTACAGGAATAACAGCAAGTAATAGTGAGCAATCTATTCCAGCAACAGATGTTTCTATATCAATTACAGTTGGTGGAGAGCCTATAAACACAGCAAATGTTAATTCAGAAAATCAAAGTCCACTTATCTTATCAGCAAATACTAATAGTAACACTAACACTAATACTAATACTAATGTAAATAAAATACCTGTTAATTCATATATAGATCAAGAAAATAAAACTGAAGAAGAAGTTCCTTATACAGGTGTTGAAGATACATTAATTTATTTAGTTGGTGCATTCATAATTTTAGCAATTATATTCTATATAAAATTTGAAAAAGTAAATAGCAAATTGTAAAATATAATAAACTAAGGGCAACTTTTAAAGTTGCTCTTTTTTTGTGTTGAAAAATAAAATATCATAATATATAATAAGAATACTAAATTTTTAAAGGATGTAATAAATGAAATTATTGATAACAGAAAAACCTTCAGTTGCAATGGATTTTGCAAAAGTACTGAAATTAAATACAACTAAAAAAAATGGTTATATAGAAGACAAAGATTGGATTATAACTTGGTGCTATGGTCATTTAGTTACAATGAGTTATCCAGAAGCTTATGATGAGAAACTTAAATTTTGGAGATTAGATACACTCCCATTTATTCCAGAAGAATGGAAATATGAAGTAATATCAGGAGGAATTCAAGCAAAACAATTTGAAATAATAAAAAATCTATTACAAAGAGAAGATGTAACTGAAATATATAATGCTGGAGACTCTGGACGTGAAGGAGAATATATTCAAAGATTAGTTTTTATGATGGCTAATCCAAATCCAAAAGCAGAGATGAAAAGAGTTTGGATAGATTCTCAAACAGAAGAAGAAATTCAAAGAGGAATAAGAGAAGCAAAAAATTTAAAAGAATATGATAGTCTATCAGATTCTGCATATTTAAGAGCAAAAGAAGATTATTTAATTGGAATTAATTTTTCAAGACTTTTATCAATAATTTTTGGGAAAAGAATTGCTAAAGATATAAATGAAGAAAAAGTTTCAATTTCAGTCGGTAGAGTTATGACATGCGTATTAGGAATGGTTGTTTCAAGAGAACGAGAAATAAGAAATTTTGTTAAAACAAAATATTATAAAGTAGTTGGAAACTTTGGTGAAACAGAAGAGAATGTATTAAAAGCAGAATGGAAAGTAAGTGAAACTTCAAAATTATATAATAGCAATTTACTATATAATGAAACTGGTTTTAAATCAGAAGAAAATGCTAAAAAATTTATATTAAGTTTAAAAGATAAAAAAGCAGTTATAACAGAGCTAAAAAAATCTAAACAAAAAGAAAATGCTCCACTTTTATTTAATTTAGCAGAAATTCAAAATGAATGCACAAAAGTATTTAAAATAAAACCAGATGAAACATTAGAAATTGTGCAAGAATTATATGAAAAAAAATTAGTTACATATCCTAGAACTGATGCTAGAGTATTATCAACTGCTATTGCAAAAGAAATAGGAAAAAACTTAAATGGATTATATAAGAATTTTAAAGATGAAGAAATAAGTACATATATTTCTAAAATGATTAATGAAAAATTTAGTACAAATCTTGTTAAAACCAAATATGTAAATGATAGTAAAATAACTGATCATTATGCAATTATACCAACAGGACAGGGATTTGAAAATTATGATAAATTATCAAATTTAAAAAAAGATATTTATAAACTTATTGTAAAAAGATTTATTGCTATATTTTATCCTCCAGCAGAGTATAACAAAATAAATTTATCAATTGATGTTGAAGGAGAAACCTTTACAAGTAGTGGTAGAAGTTGTACAAAACAGGGATATTTAGAAGTATTAAAAAATAGAATAAAAGATGATGAAGAAAAAAATTTAGAATTATTTGCAAACTTGAAAAAAGGAAGCAAGATTAATGTTATAAATTATGAAACAAAAGATTCTGAAACATCTCCACCTTCAAGATATAATTCTGGTGGTATGGTTTTAGCAATGGAAAACGCTGGAAAACTAATTGAAGATGAAACTTTAAGAGAGCAAATAAAAGGAGCAGGAATAGGAACTTCTGCAACTAGAGGAGAAATAATAAAAAAATTAGAAAGAATTAACTATATTCAAATAAATTCTAAAACACAAATAATTACACCAACTTTAAAAGGAGAAGCAGTATATGATATTGTTAATAAATCTATACCAGATATGCTTAATCCAGATTTAACTGCAAGTTGGGAAAAAGGATTAGATTTAGTAGCAAAAAAAGAAATTAAACCAGAAATTTTTATGGAAAAACTAAAAAAATATATAAATTCAAAAATAAATAAATTAGTTTTAAAATAATAAAACAAATTATGTATAATTTAATAGAACTTTTTATGTTAAATCCTCATAATATGTAACATAAGATTATGAGGAGGAAAGCTTATGTATAGCTACATAATAAAAGGTGGGAAGAAACTGCACGGAGAAACCTTTGTGTCAGGATCAAAAAATGCAAGTTTACCAATACTTGCAGCTTCTATTATAAGTGGAAAAACCACTAAATTATACAATGTTCCAGATATAGAAGATGTTAGAATAACATTACAGATTTTAAGAGAATTAGGTTGTAAGATAAAAAAAGAAAAAAACAAAGTTACTATCAATTCAAGATATATGACCAAAACTGTTATACCAGAAAACCTAATGAGAAAATTAAGATCATCTGTTATAATTGCAGGAGCAATTATTGCAAGATTTAAAAATGTACAATTTTCATATCCAGGGGGATGTGATATAGGTTCTAGACCTATTAATTTACACTTAGAAAACTTTAAAAAAATCGGTATAAAAATAGATGAAAATACTAGATATATTGAGTGCAAATATGATAAAATAGAAACGAAAAATATTGTATTAGATTTTCCAAGTGTAGGAGCAACTGAAAATTTAATATTAGCTTCAATTTTAGGAAATCAAGAAATTACAATTAGTAATGCTGCAATGGAACCAGAAATAGTTGATTTAGCTTGCTTTTTGAATAGAATGGGAGCTAAAGTTTATGGTGCTGGTACAAATATAATAAAAATAAAAGGTGTAACAACATTAAAAAATGTTTCTTATAAAATTATGCCAGATAGAATAGAAGCTGGAACACTTTTAATAGCAGGTGCAATAACAGGTGGAATGATAAAAATAAATGGCGTAATACCAGAACATATAAGCCCTGTTTTAGATAAATTAGAAGAGACTGGATGTGAAATAAAGTTATCTAAAAATGCAGTGTATTTAAGTGTTAATAAAAAATTAAAAGCAGTAAATATAAAAACAATGCCATACCCTGGATTTCCAACTGATTTACAACCATTATTTTCTACATTACTTACTATTTGTGAAGGAACATCAATAATTAGTGAAAATATATTTGAAAATAGATTTAAATTCATACAAGAAATACAGAGAATGGGAGCAAAAGCTACAATAGAAGGAAAAACATTAATTATAAAAGGAGTAAAAAAACTTCATTCAGCAGATTTAGAGAGTACAGATTTAAGAGGTGGAGCTTCTATGGTTTTAGCTGGGTTATGTGCAAAAGGAACAACAAAAGTAAGTAATTTAAAATATTTAATTAGAGGATATGAAAATTTAGATATAAAATTAAGAGAGCTAGGTGCAGATATTATTCGAAAAGAAGGTGAATAGATTTTGGATGATGAGATTGTTATAGGAATTGATGTAAAAGATAAATCTAATAACAAAAAAAATAACAAGAAAAAAAGTAATACTAAAAAAAATGAAGGAAAAAAACAAAAAAATAGTAAAAGTAGCAAAAATAACAAAAATGCTAAAAATAGTAAAAATGAGAAAAGTAATAATTTTGCACTAAAAAATAAAATATTTATTTTTATTCTTTTAATAATAGCAGTAATAATTTTACTTAGTTCAAGTCTATTTAATGTAGAAGATATTATAATAGTTGGAAATAATAAAATTTCTAATGAAACAATAATAAGTTTATCAGGAATAGAATTACATGAAAATATGTTTAAATTTAATAAGTTATCAGTTATTGATAAACTAAAACAAGAACCTTATATAGAAAATGTAAAAATATCAAGAAAACTTCCAAACAAGATTGAAATAACAGTTGAAGAAAGGACACCTAAATATAGTCTTGAATATGCAGGAAGTTATGCATATATAAATAATCAAGGATATATTCTAGAAATAACAAATGAAAAATTAAATTTACCAATATTAACAGGATTTTCAACAGATTTATCTAATATAAAAGCAGGAGAGAGAATTAATGTTGAAGATTTAAAGAAAATGGATACAGTTATTAAAATATACGAAGTTGCAAACAGTAATGGAATTGGTAATTTAATTACTAAAATAGATATTTCAAATGACAAAAATTATTCATTAATATTAGAAACAGAAGGAAAAACAGTTTATTTAGGAGATTGTTCTAATTTGAATACAAGAATTTTAACTTTAAAATCAATATTAGAAGCTTCTACTGGAAAAACTGGAGAAATATTTTTAAATGTAGACTTAAATTCTGAAAATGTATATTTTAGGCCTAGTAGTAATTAATTGGAATAGAAAGGAGAACATATTGTGGACAAAAAAAATAAATTAAAAGTCTCATTATTATTAGGAATAATGTGTTTATTATTGACATTAGGAATTTCAATTCAAATAAATACTGTAAATAATAGTAGCACAACAGTAGGAAGAACTTTAGCTGAAAATGAATTAAGAGATAGTGTATTAAGATGGAAACAAAAATATGAAAATGCTTTTAAAGATTTAGAAAATAAAGAGAAAGAATTGGATGAACTAAGAGAGCAAGTAGCAAACAAAGATGAAAGTTATGGTGGATTAACAGATAAATTAAAAAACTATAATTTGATGCTTGGTAATACAGAACTTATAGGAAAAGGTGTTATAATCACATTAAAAGATGGAGATAGTTCATTACTAAAAGGATTTGCAAATGATTATATTGTTCATAATGGTGATTTACTAGAAATAGTAAATGCATTAAAAAATGCAGATGCTGATGCAATTTCAATAAATGATCAAAGAATTGTTGGAGGCACATCAATAAATTGTGTAGGTAATGTTATTAAAATAAATGATGAAAAAATTGCTGCACCATTTGTTATAAAGGCTATAGGAAGACCAATACAACTTTACAGTTCACTAACTATGCCAGGAGGATATTTAGAAATATTAAAAAATGCAGGTGTTCAGGTAGATATACAAGAAATAGAAAAAGAATCAATAATTATACCAAAATATAATGGAGTTTATAAATTTGAACATGCAACAATTTATGAATAGAGGTGATGAATTTGAAAGCAAAAATAACTATGACAATATCTATTGCATGTACAGCACTTATTTTAACGATGATTATGTTTACACAATTTAAAACGGTTGATGAAACAGATATAACAGCAATAGAAACAATGAGAGAAACAGAATTAAGATCAGAACTTGCAACATGGAAAACAAAATATGAAGAATTAGAATCTAAAATTGATGAAAATGAAAATAGAATAAATGAATATAAAACGGAATTAGAAAATGATGCTAATGCATCAACAATATTAGAAAACGAAGTAAAAGAAGCAGAAAGTTATTTAGGAAAAACAAATTTACAAGGACAGGGAATAGTAGTAACTTTAAAAGATAATGATACTAGAGATATTATTCATTCTGATTTGTTAGAACTTATTAATGAACTTAATATTGCTGGAGCAGAAGCGATTTCAATTAATGATGAGAGAATTGTATCAACATCAGAAATAGTATTAGTTAATAATACAATGATTTTAGTAAATACAAAAAGAGTTGCAGGACCTTATGTTGTAAAAGCAATTGGAGATAAGCAGTATTTACAAAGTGCATTAACTATAAAAGATGGATATGTTGATTTAATAAAATCAGATGGAAAAGATATAGAATATTATGTAGATGATAATATTGTTATACCAGCTTATGATGGAGAACAAGTTTTAGAACATGCTAAAGAATATATTGAAGATGAGGAGGAAGTAAAGAAATGATATATATTGCTGTAATTTTAGGATGTGTGATAGGAGCCATACTTGGACATTTTGCACCAGTAATACCTTATACATATTCAAGTTATTTATCAATAGCAATAGTTGCTGCATTAGATACTGTTTTTGGAGGCATTGCTTCTGTTGTAAAAGGAAACTTTGATTTAAAAATATTTTTATCAGGATTCTTTGGAAATTCTATTTTATCAATAGCTTTAACATTTTTAGGGGAACAATTAAATGTAGATATATATTTAGCTGCGATAGTAGTATTTGTTGGAAGAATGTTTACAAATCTAGCAATTATTAGAAGATATTATATTGATAAATGGGTTAAAATGATAGAAAAAAGAAAGAAAGTTGCAAATGAAACAGTGGAAGAAGAAGGTCAAGAAGACTAATCTATAAGTTAAAAAATAAATGAAAAGAACTAAAAAACTTTTTGAAGTTTTTAGTTCTTTTATTTAATGGTTTAAAAAAGTTAAAAAAGTTAAATAATATATAAGAAAAATATTGAATTTATGAAAAAAATAATTTATATTATAAATTGTGTCTAATATTTTTCAAGAACATCAAAAATATTACATTTTAATTACAAAAATATGTCATTTTCACTTGACTTTTTACTAAAAATGTAATATTCTTATCGCATAAGATTTTTTCAAAATAAAAAATAAAAAAGTAATTAATTTTAATGGAGGAGTTAACTTTGGCAATAGGGGATATAATTGTTGGTATCGATATTGGCACTTCTAAAGTTAGTACTTTCGTTGGCGAAGTTAATAATTTCAATCAAATTGAAATTATATGCAGTACAAGCAGTAAATGTTCAGCAATTCAAAAAGGAAAAATTGTTGATGAAGAAGAATTAAGTAACGCAATATCTAAAACAATTAGTGAAGTTGAAGATATTTCAAACTTACAAATTAATTCCGCTTATACTACAATACCGGGTAAGTATATAACAATAGTTCAAAACAGTATCGTAAAAGATGCAAAAGATAAATTAGCTGGTATATCAATAAAAGATGTTGCTTCAGCAATAATCCAAGTTAGAGATATAGAAATCCCAGAAGATAAAGTTTTAATAGATATAGTACCAGATAAGTTTATCTTAGAAGATGGCAAAGCAGTAGATGATCCTGTTGGTAAATTTAGTAGTAATTTTACTTTAACTGCTCAAATTATATTAGCAGAAAAGGAATACATTAGACAGTTAACTTCTGTATTTAAAAAATCTGGAATAGAAATTGATGGAGTGGTTCCAATATCACTTGCAGAGAGAAATTTAGTATTAGATACAAACGAATTGTCAGACAATGTCATGATTTTAGACATTGGTGCTGGAAATACTGAAATAGGAATATTTAACGGTTCTACTTTTGTTTATACTAATACTATTTCTTTAGGTGGTGACAATATAACTAGTGATATAGCTTATGTTTTAAACATTTCTAGAGAAGAAGCAGATAAATTAAAAAGACAATATGGTTTAGCATTAAGATCTTTTATAGATAATGATAATAACATCATACTAAATACTTGCAAAGATTTTGATTCAAAGAATATGACTATTAAAAGTTCTGATTTAATAGAAATAATTGAAGCAAGAATAGAAGAAATATTCACACTAGTTAATAAAGATATAATTTCTCATGGAATTAAAAATAATATTAATAATGTTGTTCTAACAGGTGAAGGAATTATTAATATTAATAAAAGTGATATGTCTGGAAAAATAATTCTTAATATACCAGTTAAGATTTCTACTGGAAGATTAATTAGTACAGTAAAATCAACATATAGAGTTAGTTATGCATTAGTTAGATATATAGCAGCAAGACCTTATGCAAAAACAGTTTCTAGCAGCATATCTGTAAAAACAGAAAGAAATATCTTAAAAACAATTTTAGAAAAAGTAAAAGACTTTTTCTATTCATAAAATAAGTTTTTAATTTTAAAAATATATATAGAGTTTAAAGAAGGAGGAAATACCTTATGATTATGGATGAGAATGACTTGAACTACATGATGGATGGAACAGCTACAATTAAAGTTATTGGTGTTGGAGGAGCAGGAAACAATGCAGTAAACAGAATGATTGAGGCTGGAATAAAAAACGTTGAATTTATCGCAGTTAACACAGATAGACAAACATTAAATGAATCAAAAGCTTCTTCAAAAATTCAGATTGGTGAAAAATTAACAAGAGGTTTAGGTGCTGGTGCAAATCCAGATATCGGAACTCAAGCAGCTGAAGAAAGTAGAGCAGAAATAGCAGAAGTACTTAAAGGAGCTGATATGGTTTTTGTTACAGCTGGTATGGGTGGAGGAACTGGAACAGGTGCTGCCCCAATAGTTGCAGAAACAGCTAGAGAGTTAGGAATATTAACAATAGGTGTAGTAACAAAACCATTTACTTTTGAAGGAAAGAAAAGATTAGCACAAGCTGAGAGAGGTGTTGCAGCTTTAAAAGGAAAAGTTGATACATTAGTTGTTATTCCAAATGATAAATTATTACAAGTTATAGATAGAAAGACATCAATGGTTGAAGCTTTTAGAATGGCAGATGATGTTTTAAGACAAGGTGTTCAAGGTATATCAGATTTAATTTGTGTACCAGGTGTAATTAATCTAGACTTTGCAGATGTTAGAACAATTATGTTAAATCAAGGAATGGCTCACATGGGTATAGGATGTGCTAGTGGAGAAAATAGAGCAGAAGATGCTGCAAAACAAGCTATTCAAAGTCCATTACTAGAAACTTCAATAGAAGGTGCAAGAGGTATTATAATAAATATAACTGGTGGAAGTGATATGGGATTACATGAAGCAAATACTGCAGCTGAACTAGTACAAAGAAGTGCAGATCCAGAAGCTAATATCATTTTCGGTACAGTAATAGATGATTCTATGGGAGATGAAATTCAAATTACAGTTATAGCTACTGGATTTGAAAAAGAAGAAGATAGAAAAATGAATTCACAATATGAAAATATTGTTGCAGATGCTTGGAGAAAGAGAAATGCAAACAATGCAGCACAAAGCAGTAGCATAATATCTTCATCAGATTCTTCAGGAGATTTAGATATTCCTACTTTCTTAAGAAAAAATAAAGGATTAGGAAATAAATAATATATTTTATCAAAAATACGAAGAAATAATCTACTTTTGTAGATTATTTCTTTTTTTCTGCCCTAGAATATGACAGTATTTTTAAAACAAGAAGAGTACAATAAGTTTAAATTAATATTTAAACTATGAAAGGAAAAGAAAAACAAAATGACGATATACTTAGATGTTGTATTTTTCGAGAACGTTATTTTAAATTTCATAATAATATTATCAACATCAATATTGAGCAAAACAGTAACTAATACAAAGAGAATTATGATATCTAGCATAATTGGTGGCATATATGCAATTTTAAATTATATTGTTAATTTAAATTCATTTTTTAACATAGTAATTAAAATTATAATATCTTTTATTATGATAATGATAGCATTTGGTAAGTACAGTGTAAAAAAAGTAATAAAAGAAGTAATATTTTTCTATTTAGTAACTTTTACTTTTGGAGGAATTGCTTTTATGTTATTGTTTTTCATCAATCCAAATAATATTGTTATCGTAAAAAATCATTTTGTTGGTACTTATCCTATAAAAGTAGCTATACTATCTGGATTAGTAGGATTTATTACAATTAGCATAGTATCAAAAATTATTAAAACTAAAATAAACAAAAAAATTACAATTTGTGAATTAGAAATATTTTATAACGGAAAAAATAAGAAAATAAAAACTATGCTAGATACAGGAAATTTACTTAAGGAACCTATTAGTAATGCAGATGTGGCAATTGTTGAAAAGGCAAGTTTAGATGACATTGTTTCAAAAAAATTGTTGCAAGATATGAAGTATATTTTGCAAGGTGAATGGATTGAAAATTCAAGTATTCATGATTATAAATTCAAACTTGTACCTTTTTCTTCATTAGGAAATGAAAATGGATTATTAATAGCATTTAAACCAGATTATATAAAAATATATGGAGAAGAAGAACTTGTTAGAGATGATGTATTAATTGCAATATATGATGGAAAATTATCAAGAAATAATATGTATACAAGTTTAATTGGTTTAGATATTTTAAATAATTCTAAAAGTATAAAAAATATTTCATAATAAATGTAGTTTAAATATTAAAAAACTATTAAGGGGGGAACAAATTGAATTTATTAAGTTTTTTTAAAAATAAAATAATAAAAATTTTTGGAAAATATTATTATAAAGATAATATATATAAATTTCCAATTTTCTATATAAAAGGTAATCAAACTTTACCACCACCATTAGATAGCATTGAAGAAGAAAAGCTTATTCAAAAATTGATATTAAATGATAAAGATGCAAAACAAATTCTTGTTGAGAGAAACTTAAGGCTTGTAGTTTATATTGCAAAAAAATTTGAAAATACAGGAATAGATTTTGAAGATTTAATATCTATTGGTACAATAGGCCTAATGAAAGCAGTAAATACTTTTAATGTAGATAAAAATATAAAATTAGCAACTTATGCTTCTAGATGTATAGAAAATGAAATTTTAATGCAACTTAGAAGAAATACAAAAATTAAAAATGAAGTATCAATAGATGAACCATTAAATAAAGATGGAGATGGAAATGAACTTTTATTATCAGATGTTTTAGGAACAGACAATGATGTAACATCTAGAGCTATTGAAAATGAAGTTGATATGAAATTACTTAAAATTGCTATAAGTAAATTAGATAGCAGAGAAAAATATATAATGCAACTTAGATTTGGAATTGATGGAGATGGAAAAGAAAAGACTCAAAAAGAAGTCGCAGATATGTTAGGCATTTCTCAAAGTTATATATCTAGACTTGAAAAGAAAATAATGAATAAAATGAAAAAAGAAATTATTAGTAAAACAGGATAATTTTAGAAATAAGAAATTAGTTTTTGGCTAGAAACTTAAGAAAACTAGTTTCTTTTTTTGTTACAATTATATTAAAAACATTGTAATTGGAAATAATTAGATATAAAATTATTATAAAATGAGATAATACTATCAAATAGATATAAAAATGGAGGTAGTTATTTTGGTTGGGAAAAAAGGAAAAAAAGATGAAGAACTTATCGTGGATGTTGAAGATTTTGAAAATTTTGGTAAGCTAGCAGATGATGATGAATATAAAGAAGGAGAAGTAGAAGAACCAAAAAAAATAGATAAAAAAGATTTAGAAGAAGTACCTGAAGAAGATGATGACGAAATAATAGATGACGAAGAGGCAGATGAATATGAAGAAGTCGATGATGACGAATTTGAAGAAGTAGGCGAAGACGACGAAATAGTAGATGATGAAGAAGCAGATGAGTATGAAGAAGTAGATGACGATGAATTCGAAGAAGTAGGCGAAGATGACAAAATAGTAGATGATGAAGAAGCAGATGAGTATGAAGAAGTAGATGACGATGAATTCGAAGAAGTAGGCGAAGACGATGAGATAGTAGATGATGAAGAAGCAGAAGAATATGAAGAAGTAGATGACGATGACGAATTCGAAGAAGTAGGCGAAGACGACGAAATAGTAGATGACGAAGAAGCAGATGAGTATGAAGAAGTGGATGATGACGACGAATTCGAAGAAGTAGGCGAAGATGATGAAATAGTAGATGACAAAGAAGCAGATGAGTTTGAAGAAGTCGATGATGAAGATGAAATTGTAGATGATGAAGAACCAGAAGAATTCGAGGAAGTCGATGATGAAGATGAAGTTGTAGATGATGAAGAACCAGAAGAATTCGAGGAAGTCGATGATGATGATGAAGTTGTAGATGATGAAGAACCAGAAGAATTCGAAGAAGTAGATGACGAGGATGAAGTAGAAGAAGACGAAGAACCAGAAGAGTTCGAAGAAGTCGATGATGAAGATGAAGTTGTAGATGATGAAGAACCAGAAGAATTCGAAGAAGTCGATGATGAAGATGAAGTTGTAGAAGAGGAAGAACCAGAAGAATTTGAAGAAGTCGATGAAGAAGATGAAGTTGTAGATGATGAAGAACCAGAAGAGTTCGAAGAAGTCGATGATGAAGATGAAGTTGTAGATGATGAAGAACCAGAAGAATTCGAAGAAGTCGATGAAGAAGATGAAGTTATAGACGATGAAGAACCAGAAGAGTTCGAAGAAGTCGATGAAGAAGATGAAGTTGTAGAAGACGAAAAACCAGAAGAGTCTGAAGAAGTAGATACTGAAGAATCAGAAGAAAATGAGGAAGCAGACGAAGAAGTTAAGGATGAGGATGCAGAAGAAGAAACTGATGAAGATTCTGAATTTGAAGAATCAGATGAAGAAGATAACGAAGAAGATGATGACGAAGATGATGAAGACGAAGATGAAGATGATGAGGAAAGTATTTATCCAGATGAATTAGTTGACTTAGAATTAGAATGTATATATATTGGTCTTCTATTCAATAATCCTAAAGCTATTTCTAGATTTTACTTTTTATTTGAAGATTGTAAGTTTTCTGATAGTGAGTTGTATAATTTATATAGAATAATTATATTTAGAGATGGTGAAGCATACGCTCCAGCAAGTGCTAAGGATAAATTCCAATTACCAAGAGAAAATCCAAGAACTTATGATTTAAAATACAAAGTTAGAAAAATGGCAATTGCAAAAAATTATGACTTAGAAAAAGTTTATACAGACTTAAAAAAATTATTTATATTAAAGAAGAATTATTTAATAGCTCCTACATCAGCAATACAACAACAAATTCTTGATATACAAAATTATGATTTGTATGATAGTATGACTGTTGAAGAAGTTGAGAGTGCATTAGAGCAAATTACTGTTACAACTGGATTGAGTAGAGCAATATTAAATGAAAATGCAACAAGTTTCTTATTAGCAGATGACAATGAATTAAGCAATGGTATATCATTACCATTCCCAACTTTAACAACCGTGTTTAAAGGTATTAGAAAAGGAGAAACAATGACTTATGCAATGCCTTCAAACTCTGGTAAAAGTAGGTTTACAATTGAACTTGCTTGCTATATAGCATTTATTCATAAGAAAAAAGTATTAGTTATATCAAACGAAATGTCTCAAGAGAAAATGAGATTATGTATGATAACTACAATTTTAAATAATCCAGAAATTCAAAAACTTCACAAACAAAATATTCGCAAAACAGAGGGAGAATTACTAGAATTAAAATTTAGACCAGATGAAAACAAAAAAGTAAAATGTGATGAAGAAGGATTTATCTTAAGAAAAGATGGAGAAAATATAGAAGAGTTTGTTAAAAGACTAGAAAAAAATTCTAAAGAATTTAGACAAACAATTGCAGCAACTGAATGGCTAAATACACAACTAAATAACTCAATCTACTTTATTCACATAACAGAACATTCAAATGATGATTTAAAGAAAATTATAATGAATTATTATTATAAAGAAGCAATAGAATATATTTTCTACGATACTTTAAAAGCAGATACAGAAAATATTGGTAACGGAAACGAGATTAAGAAAACTGCAACAATACTTTCAAATTTAGCACAGAAATTTAAAATGTGGATTGGTTCATCAATGCAATTATTGGAAAGTAGTACATTACCAGTAAATTTAACTATTAATGATATGTCTGCTAGCAAAACAGTAAAAGAAGTATTAGATACTTTATGTTTAATAAAACAAATAAGTAGACAATCTTTATATAAATATGAATATGCAGATACTGATCAATTTGAAAATTGTCATGATATTGAAGTACCAAAAGATACAGATGTTAGATTTTATGCTTGTGTTGTAGATAAGAACAGAGCTGGTGCAAAACCAACATTGTTATTTAGATTAAACTTAGCTTATAATGAATGGGAAGAAATGGGTCATTTAAGATTAAAACAGTCTGAAATAGAAGAAGATTAGGCTAAAAATAGTATAAAAAACCTTCTTTGTGGAAATAATGTAAATAACGTTATTTTCATAAAGGAGGTTTTTAATTTGATTAATAGAGTAGAAATTGCAAATGTAAATACCTCTAAATTACAAGTTTTATCACAAGAAGAAACAAAAGAATTATTCAAAAAAATGCATGAAGGAGATAAAGATGCAAGAGAAAAATTAATAAATGGAAATTTAAGATTAGTTTTAAGTGTAATTCAGAGATTTTGTGGAAGAGGTGAAAATGCAGATGACCTTTTTCAAGTGGGATGTGTAGGATTAATAAAAGCAATAGATAATTTTGATACTAGTTTAGATATTCAACTTTCAACTTATGGTGTTCCAATGATAATTGGAGAAGTTAGAAGATATTTAAGAGATAATAATATGGTGAGAGTTAGCAGATCTGTAAGAGATTTAGCATATAAAGTATTACAAGAAAAAGAAAAACTTACTAGACAAAACGGAAAAGAACCAACTGTTGAAGAATTAGCAAAGGAATTACAAGTAGAAAAAGAAGAAATAGTTCTTAGTTTAGATGCAATACAAGATCCAGTATCATTACAAGAACCAGTTTATAATGATGGTGCAGATAATTTATCAATAATGGATCAAGTAAGTGATAAGAAAAATACAGATGAATTATGGGCTGAAAAAATAACAATGAATGAAGCATTAAAAAAATTAAATGATAAAGAAAGAATGATAATAGATAAAAGATTTTTTATGGGAAGAACTCAAATGGAAGTAGCAGATGAAATAGGAATTTCACAAGCTCAAGTATCAAGACTAGAAAAAACAGCAATAGATCATATAAGACGACTATATAAATAATTTTAAATATCAACTAAAATAATTTCATCTCCAATTACTCTAATTGAAGACCATGGAATTGTAATTTCATTTCCAGTAGAAAAAATATTGAAAAATTTATTATTTCCAGGAACTATAATATTTGTTATAGTTCCTGTTTCAAAATCAGCAGTAACATCTTGAACAAATCCAAGTTTTTTTGCATCTCTAATATTTATAACTTCTTTATGTTTAAAATCTAATCCTTTTTTATCATACATAAGTCTTTAATCTCCTTAAACTATATTTATGCTTAAAATTGATAAAAAATACTAAATATGATATAATTAAGAGAGGGAGTTTTTAAAACTTACCAAACAAAGAAAGAGGGTTACACACATGATCAAGCGAGCACTAGTCCGGACAGTTTCTACCATGATCGTCATCAGCATCACCGCGTTTGTGGGATACTTCGTCTGCAAGGGCATCGACATCGTTGTCTCTGCGTGTATGAAGTGGATCTCTATGGCGTGGAACGGAGTCAGAAATGACTACATGACACTCGTTATCCTCATCGCAATCCTGTTTATCGGTTCTCTGGTTTGGGAGTGCTTAAAGCCTCTGGTTCACAGAAAGATGGAAGAGCACCGCTGGAGAAAGCAAATGAAAACGGGAAAGAACTAAGTACCCCCGAGGAGCTGGCAAGCAATTGAGCCAGCTCTTTGGAATTTTTATGCATAATTTTTCTAAAAATGGAAAAGATATATAAAAATAATTTTTAGGAGATAATATGCAAACAAATAAAACTAATAATATTGTGTTTTTAAAAAACATTGAGTCTAATATTATTGAAGAAGCAATAGTAATTTTAAAGAAAAATATAAAATTACAAAATTTTGAAAATAAAGATATAAATAAAAATATTGATATATTAAAAGAAGCAGAATTAGTGGTAAATCAAAAAATAAGTTCTGAAAAAGAAGAATTTAGTAAATTTAGAATTAATAGATTAGAAAGAAAAATAAAAAAATTAAAAATACTTAATTTTATATTAATTTTTGGACTAATATTAGTTTTTATATTTTAAGTTTTATAATACTTATCATAAACCTTTCTTACATGAATATATTTTAAATATGTAAGAGAGGTGTTTTTTTGTGGAAAGAATTTTAAATGAAGATGAAAAAATAAAAAGGGCAGAAGAAATATATTTTAGAAGAAATAATCAAAATATTTCATTATTAAATAAAGAAAAACCAAAAAGCAAAAAAAGTGTAAAAGATAAATTTTTTTTACAATTAATAATTATGTTAGATATAGCAATAATTGTATTTTGTATTCAAAATAAAGATTTCATTTTTAAAGAAGAATTTTTAAACACATTAAATGAATATAATGTTAATATAAGCTCTGGTATAGTAAATTTTATCGGAACGTTAGTAAATTCAGAAGAAGATACTACTACTGTGAATGATTCTACAAATGAAGAAGTGGTGAACAACGTAGAAGAGAATATAGTACCAGAAAATCAAGAGATTACAGCTACTGATATTAGTAGTTCAATTAATGAAATGGATATTGATGTAGAAAATTTAAAAGCAGCTTATAGCTTAATTAATCCAATAGAAGGTACAGTCACATCTGTTTTTGGTTCAAGAGAATCTGAAAACAAAAACGTAGAAGGTTATCATACAGGAATTGATATAGCAGCTGAAAGTGGAACAGATATAAAATCTTCTTTTGATGGAATAGTTACACTAGTTTCTAATGAAGGAGATTATGGAAAACATTTAAAAGTAAGATGTAATAATGTAACAATGCTTTATGCACATTGTTCAAAAATTCTTGTAAAAGAAGGACAAATTGTTGGAAAAGGACAAATTATTGCAAAAGTTGGAAGCACAGGAAATAGCACAGGTCCACATTTGCACTTTGAAATACGAGTAGATGATAGATTTGTTGATCCTCTAAAAATTTTGAAAATATAGGAAACTAAAATGAAAATAGAAATTAATTTAAAAATTTTGTTAATGTTATTATTATTTTTTATTTTTAAAAATATAAATATGTATTGTATTTTTATTATATTTATTATTATACATGAAATAGCACATTTAATAGTTGGATTAAAAATAGGTGGAATTCCTAAAAAAATGACATTAAATCCATTTGGAATTTCATTAGAATTTTATTCTTATGGAAAAAACAATTGTTTAAGTAAAATTATTTTTTATCTAATTGGTCCTATTGCCAATTTAATATGTGCTATTATATTTATAAATTTGAAAAATTATAGCTTTTATAGAGAAGAAATAATATATACTAATTTAGCAATATTTATGTTTAATTTAATACCAATATATCCATTAGATGGTGGAAAAATAATAAATGAAATTTTAAAAATATTTATTGATACAAGCAAATCAAATGAAATTATGATAATATTTAGTAAATTAGTTTTAGTTATTATTTCTTTTACTTACAGTATTTTTATAATAAAAATTAAGAATATAATGATTTTATTTTTAATTTTATATTTATGGTATTTATTTATTATAGAAGAAAAGAAATATGAAATTTATAAAAAAACTAAAGATTCAGTAAGAAAAATAGTATCTTGAAATTGTTTAAAATTAATAGTAAACTATATTTGAAATAAGCAAAGAAGATAGGTAGTAGTTATGTTAAAAAATAGAATGAATATAATAATATATGTAGTTATTTCTTTTATAATAATATTAACTATTATTTTTTATATGAAAAATAGTTTAGCAGTTAGTAGATTAAATAATATGTATAAAGACATTGAAACTTTAGAAGATGAAATTTCAATATATTATTTAAATAATTCAAACTTACCAGTAAAAAATGAAATAATTAATTTTGAAAATTCAATAAATCCTAATGATGATGAAATATTTTATGAAATAGATTTAAGCAAATTAGAAAATATAGATTTATCTTATGGAAATAAATATTATGGGCAAACAGATATATACATAATAAATCAGCAAAGTCATACAATATACTATTTAGAAGGAATTTCATATAACAATAGAAAAGTATATACAAGAGAAATTGATTATACTTATGTAGATACAGATAATTTTTAAAAGTTCATCTAGAAAAAAGATTGTAAAAATACTTGTAAAATAAAGAAAAATGTGTTAAAATAGTCCAGTATAAAAAATAGATATATAAAGAATATATCTATTTTTTGTATCCTTACTCATATTAAAATATGGGTTTAATATCCAAAAGGAGGTGAAAATAATGAATAAATACGAAACAGTATTCATTATTAATCAAAATGTTGAAGATGCAGGAGTTAAAGAATTAATCCAAAAATTTTCAGACATTATTAATAGTGATGGAAAAGTTGAATCAGTAGAAGAATTAGGAAGAAAAAAATTAGCTTATGAAATCAAAAAAAATACAGAAGGAACTTATGTATTAATTAATTTTGAAGCTGCGCCAACTTTAATTCAAGAACTTGAAAGAGTATATAGAATTACAGACGAAGTTATAAAATTCATCGTAGTAAGAAAAGATGAAGAATAATAAGAAAGGTGGAAAACCAAATGAACAAAGTAATTTTAATGGGAAGATTAACAAGAGATCCTGAAGTAAGATATACTCAAACAAATAATACTTTAGTTGCTTCTTTTAGTTTAGCAGTAAATAGAAGATTTGTTAGACAAGGAGAAGAAAGACAAGCAGACTTTATTAACGTTGTAGCTTGGAGTAAAACAGGAGAATTTGTAAGCAAATACTTCAAAAAAGGTCAACAAGTTGGTATTGTAGGAAGAATTCAAACTAGAAATTGGGATGATGAACAAGGACAAAAACACTATGTTACAGAAGTAGTTGCTGAAGAAGCATATTTTGCAGACAGTAAAAGAGATGGAGAAGCATCAGATTTTGGAAATACATTTGGAGAATCAGTTACACAAAGCACTGAATTCCAAGTTAATTCTTCTGATGATGATTTACCATTCTAATTTAATAAATATATAAAGTTAGAAGATTGGAGGATTTGAAATGGCTGATAAAAAACAAAATAAAAGAAATAATAGAAACAATCAAGATGATGATTTTAATCCAAAGTTTAGAAAAATAAGAAAAAAAGTTTGTACTTTATGTAGTGATAAAAACTTTGTATTAGATTATAAAAATGCAGATCAATTAAGAAAATTTATCAATGAAAAAGGTAAAATATTACCAAGAAGAGCAACAGGTGCTTGCGCTAAACATCAAAGAGAAATTACAACAGCTGTTAAAAGAGCAAGACATATTGCTATTATACCATACGCAGAAGACTAGTAATTTAGACGTTCTTTATAGAACGTCTTTTTTATTTAATAGGAAAGTTCTATAAAAGGAAAAGAAAAAAAGGCATGACAAATAAGCCCATATAAAAATATGGTCAAAATTATTCATTTAAAAAGTAATCCATGTCTAAAATATCTTCATTAGACATATTTTTTATTTCTTCAGCAGTATAGCCTTCTGGTGGATTGCGCATATATTTTTTTCTTAATTCTTCAACATCTTCCATAAATTTTCTCTCCTTAATGAAGAGATTATATAATTATGCAGAAGAATAAGCAATATCTTTCTTAAAGTATATGTTGAAGAATGACATATAATTACCACAAGAACATTTAATAGGGTCATAACCAAAAGATAATTCAATGGATTCACGCCATTTAGAAAGTTTCTTACGAATATTAATAATAGATTGTTTAACACGTTTAATAAGTTTGTCATGATGAGGGGACTTTTTAGCATAAATACCATAATAACGAATCATTTTAAATTGTTCATCAGGAATATGAATAATAAGTTTTTGAATAAATTCAAAAACAGGAATAGATTCAATAATTTTTTTATTATCTTCATGACGTTGATACCAAAAAGTAACATAAGAACCATCGTAATTAATGATACGAGATTGAGCCATAGAAGGTCTAGAAATATAGCGAATAATATAATTAACAACGTCATAAGAAGAAGATAAATTAGGTTTAGCATAAACATAAAAACCGTTGTTTGTGAGCGGAATAAAGGAAGTTCTTAAAAGAACGAAAAGAAGACTTGCCAAGGACTTTTTCAATATTGTAAAGTAAGGTAGTTTGCCATTTTTTACGAAGCATAATATAAGGAAAATGATAAAAAGGACGCCAAGGGATAGAAGTACCAGAAGCACCTTCAGAAATAAGCATATGAATATGAGGATTCCATTTTAAATCACGACCGAAAGTATGAAGAGCACAGATGATACCAGGTTTAAAGTTTTGAGATTTATTCAAAGAGGAAAACCAGTCAAGAATAGTTTGAGCAGCAGATTTAAAAAGAAGATGAAGAAGAGAGCGATTTTTACGGAATAAGAAACGTAATTCAGCAGGAATAGTAAAAACGATATGTCTATGTTTACAATTAATTAATTTAGAAGATAGAGAAAGAGCACGAGCCTTTTGATATTTAGAGCCACAAGAGTTGCAGAAACGAGATTTACAAGAAAAAGGAACGCACTTAAATTTTCCACAATGTTCACAAATATAAAGAGCATGACCAAGATTAGGATTTTGACAATTAATCATTTTAAGAACTTCTTTATTAACAACAGGTCTAACATTAGGGAAAGAGGTAATAAAATCAGACCAATTATCAGCCATGATTTGTTTAATAGTAAATTTAGACATATAATCACCGAAATAATTATAACAGAAAACAAAAGAAAAGGCACTAATTAAAATTAGTGCCAGCGTGAAAACGCAGTTTTCACTTTTTTATATTATTTGTTTATATATATTGAAATTTTATAAATAAGAATATATAATGACAAAAAAAGTTTGGAGGAAATTTATTATGAGTAGAAAAAGAGGATTTGAAGTAGCAAAAGGATTTGAAAATTCAGGAATTAATTTACCAGTTAGAAAAACAAAAAATTCTGCTGGATATGATATTGAAGCTGCAGAAGATACAATTATACCACCATTTAAATTAGGTCAAAAACCAACATTAATTAAAACAGGTTTAAAAGCATATTGTGAACCAGATGAATTTTATATGCTTTGTAATAGAAGTTCTAATCCAGGAAAAAGAGGACTTGTAATGGCAAATAGTGTTGGAATTATAGATAGTGATTATTATGGAAATGTTGACAATGATGGACATTTTATGTTTGCTTATTATAACTTTTTTGATCATGATGTAGAAATAAAAAAAGGTGAAGTAATTGGACAAGCAATATTTATGAAATACTTAATTACAGATGATGATAAAGCAGAAGGAGAAAGAAAGGGTGGATTTGGCTCTACAAACAAATAAAACTATATTAAACCTATAATTTATCTAAATTTCAAGTGATTTTTTAATATGTAATATAAATGAAAAAAAGTTTTTAAAAATTCGTTATAATTCTTTGACTTTTAGCTTTTTTTGTAGTATAATTGTAATGTAGTATTTTAAAAATATTACTTGGAAGGAGTGACGAATTAATGTTTAAAGTAGGAGATAAGATAGTGTATCCAATGCATGGAGCCGGAGTAATTGAAAAAATTGAAGAAAGAGCAATTTTAGATGAAAAACAATCTTATTATATAATAAAAATGCCTGGCGAAGTTAAAGTTATGGTTCCTACTGCTAAAGCAGAAGAAATAGGCGTTAGAAATATAATTGATAAAGAAACAGCCGGAAAAGTAATAAATGTTTTAGAGCAAGATAGCACTGAAATGTCTATTAAGTGGAACAAAAGATACAGAGACAATGTTGAAAAAATGAAATCTGGAGACATTTTTGAAGTAGCTGATATCGTTAGAAATTTAAGCTTTAAACAAAAAGAAAAAGGATTATCAACAACTGAAAAGAAAATGCTTTTAAATGCTAAACAAATTTTAATAAGTGAATTAGTTCTTGCAGAAAGTACTAACAAAGAAGAAATGGAAGAACTAGTTGAAAATAAAATAAATACTTCTTATGAACTACATGGACTTGGAGGAACAGAAGTATTAGAACAAGCAGCTGGAATGGAAGAAAAAACTGCTGACAATATAGTTAAAAAATTAATTTCAGCAAACTAAAAAAATAAGAAAGGTTATATAGAAATATATAATCTTTTTTTATGCCATATAATTCTTTATAAAAAAAAATATTTAATATATACTTATATAATAGTAAAAAATGCAAATTGTGCAAATAGATTTACATAAAAAATAAAGGATTTAAGGGATACGTGTCGAATATTATAAAAGAAAGGTTAAAAAATGGTTCAATACACTGACGAATTAAAAGAAGAAATAAGATCAGCAAATGATATCGTAGATGTCATATCTCAATATGTAAGCTTGAAAAGAAGTGGTAGAAATTTTTTCGGTTTATGTCCTTTTCATAAAGAAAAATCACCTTCTTTTTCTGTTTCTGCTGACAGACAATATTTTCACTGTTTTGGTTGTCATAAAGGTGGAGATGTCTTTACTTTTGTTAGTGAAATTGAAAAAGTATCTTTTAAAGAAGCATTAGAATTATTAGCTGAAAGAGCAAAAATCCAATTACCAGTATCAGAAAATCCTGAATTTAATAAAAAACAATATTTAAAAGATAGAATGTACAAAGTCAACAGTGAAGCAACAATCTTTTATCATGAAAGATTATATAAACCTTTAGCAAAAATAGCACAAGACTATGTAAAACAAAGAAAGTTAGATAATAATACTTTAAAAGCTTTTAAAATTGGTTATTCAGGCGAATACAATGAGTTATATAAACACTTGAAATCTAAAAGTTTTAAAGATGAAGAAATATTAGCAACAGGTCTTGTAAATAAAAATGATAGAGGAGAATATATTGATCGTTTTAGAAAAAGACTTATGTTTCCAATATTAGATGTTAGTGGAAGAGTTATTGCTTTTGGTGGTAGAAAATTAGATAATAATGAAAAAACTGCTAAATATATCAATTCTAATGAAAATTTAGTATATTCTAAAAAGAAAAATTTATTTGCATTAAATTTAGCAAAACAATCTGATTCTAAAAATATTATTTTAGTCGAAGGATATATGGATGCTATTTCTTTGTATCAAAGAGGATTTAACAATGTTGTTGCTTCACTTGGAACAGCCCTAACAGAAGAACAGGGAAGATTATTAAGAAGATATTGTGAGCAAGTAATATTGAGTTATGATTCAGATGGTGCAGGACAAGAAGCAATAATGAGAGGACTAACAATTTTAGAAGATCAAGGTTGTGATGCTAGAGTATTGCAGATGGATGGAGCAAAAGATCCAGATGAATATGTTATTAAATATGGTAGTGGAAGATTTAAAATGTTGGTTGATAATGCAATTTCGCTAGTAGAGTTCAAGATTAAAATGTTAAAAAACAAATATAATCTTGAAAATTCTAATGACAAGATAAGATTCTTGAAAGAAATTACTAAAGTTCTTTCAGATGTCGATAATAAAATAGAAAAAGAGATATACATCGACAAAATATCAAAACAATACAACATATCTAAAGAAGCAATTTATGCAGAAGTAAATAAAGCAACATATACTTCTAAAAAAGATGAAAAAGTACTTATAAAACCTAAAATAAAAAAAGAAGAAGTAGTAGAAATAAATCCTGCAATAATAAAAAGAGAAAATATGATTATTTATCTACTTATAAATTATTTTAGAGAATCTTATGAAAAAATAGTAACTAACATTTTTCTAGAAGATTTTAAATTAGAATCAAATAAATTATTGTTTGAAACAATTTTAAATTCACAAGCAGAAGAAAGCGACAAGATTTTACAGATTATTTCAAACATAGAAGATTCAGAAATACAGTCACATGTTAGTGAAATTTTAGTAACAGATTATGAGATTAATTCTGTTGATAAATGTATAGAAGATTTGGTAAATACTTATAATAAAGAGAGATTAGCAAATAGAAAAATGGAAATTGTTCATATTTTAGATAATAAATCATCAGAATTATCAAAAGATGAAATATCTAAATTAGAACAAGAATTAAGTGATATTATAGTTGAATTGGCTAAGAAAAAGTAGGAGGGATTTAGAAAAGATGAGAAAAAAAGAGATAATAGAAGAAGAAAAACCTACAACAAAGAAAAATATAAAAAAGTCAGTAGATAGCGATACTAAAAAAACTGCAAAATCTAAAAAAGAAGAGAAAAAAGTAGAAGAAAAAGTTAAAAAATCTACAAAATCTAAAAAAGAAGAAGCAGTTGTAGAAAAACCAAAAAAAGTAGCAAAAGTAGAAAAAGAAGAAAAGAAAGAAGAAAATAAACCAAAAAAATCAGTAAAGGCAGAAAAAGAAGGGAAGAAAGAAGAAAGTAAATCTAAAAAAACAGTAAAAGCAGAAAAAGAAGAAAAGAAAGAAGAAAATAAATCTAAAAAAACAGCAAAGGCAGAAAAAGAAGAAAAGAAAGAAGAAAGTAAACCAAAAAAATCAGCAAAGGTAGAAGAAGAAAAGAAAGAAGAAAAAAAATCTAAAAAAGTAGCAAAAGAAGAAAAACCAGAAGAAGAAAGCAAATCTTCAAAAACTCAAAAAGCTGAAAAAGTAGAAAATAAAGAGCCTGAAGTTAAAGAAGAGAAGAATAATAAAAAATCTGAAGATCCAGAAAAAGATAAAATTTTAAAAATTGTTAATGATGCTAAAGCAAAAGGAAATATCACTTATGGGGAATTAGCACTAGAGCTTGGTGAAGCTAATCCAGAACAAATTGATAAAGTTTTTGAAGCTTTTGAAGAAATGGGTGTTAATGTTCTAAAAGATGATGATGATTTATTAGAACCAGATCCAGAAGATTTAGATGAAGTAGAAGATATAAAACTTGATGAATTAGATATAAATAATGCTATTGAAGGTGTTAGTGTTGATGACCCAGTAAGAATGTATTTAAGAGAAATTGGTAGAATACCATTACTTACTTTTGAAGAAGAATTAGAGCTTGCAGAACAAGTTTTAGAAGGAAATGAAGAAGCAAAACAAAAATTAGCTGAATCAAATTTAAGATTAGTTGTAAGTATAGCTAAAAAATATGTTGGAAGAGGAATGTTATTCTTAGATTTAATCCAAGAAGGAAATATGGGATTAATAAAAGCAGTAGAAAAATTCGACTATAAAAAAGGATATAAATTTAGTACTTATGCTACATGGTGGATTAGACAAGCTATTACAAGAGCAATTGCAGATCAAGCTAGAACAATTAGAATTCCAGTTCACATGGTAGAAACAATAAATAAATTAATTCGTACTTCTAGACATTTACTTCAAATGTTAGGAAGAGAACCTTCTCCAGAAGAAATTGCTGAAGAAATGGAAATACCAGTTGAAAAAGTAATGGAAATCCAAAAAATAGCACAAGATCCAGTTTCTTTGGAAACACCAATAGGAGAAGAAGATGATAGTCATTTAGGAGATTTTATTCCTGATGATGAATCACCAGCACCACACGATTCAGCTGCATATACATTATTAAAAGAACAATTAGAAGAAGTTATGGCAACTTTAACACCAAGAGAAGCAAAAGTATTAAAATTGAGATTTGGACTAGAAGATGGAAAAGCTAGAACTCTAGAAGAAGTAGGAAAAGAGTTCCAAGTAACTCGTGAAAGAATTAGACAAATTGAAGCAAAAGCATTAAGAAAATTAAGACATCCAAGTAGAAGTAAAAGATTGAAAGATTATATGACCTAAAAATTATGTAAATTATTTTGAAAAAAACCTTGATTTTTAAGGTTTTTTTTGATATAATAATTATGGAATTATTATTATAAAATATAGAAAGGAAAATAGCTAACTAGTTAGCTTAGAATAAATTAATTATGGGATTAGTAGATTTTTTTAAAAAACTTGGAAATGATGTAAAAAAATTCGCAACAAAATTTTTCGCTGAGGATAATTTTGTGGAATATGATAGTAGAGAAGATTTAAAAGCAGCAATAGTTACTTCTGGTATGAACAGAGAAGAAGGAAGCTTACTTGTTAGAGAACATGACCAATCTGTAACTAGAGGTAGACATTTAGATGATGTACAAGATAGAGATATAATAATTACACCAGCTGATAGAATGGATGATAGTACTGATTTAGAGCAAGATTCAACAATAAGAAATATTCGTGTTAAAGAAACACCTATACCAGATGGAGATGCTCATCAAAGAGAACAAGGTGGAAAAAATAGAGAAAGATCTTTATAGAATTAATTTGAATAATTTTAGATAAGCATATCTAATAACTTAAATTATTAGATATGCTTAAATTTTTTCCTTGACAAATATTGCAGATTGTGTTAAAATTTTATACTGTAAACTGCTTAACTAAGGTAATAAAGGCTAATTTAATTTAGCTACCTAAGTTGGAAGTTAGCGAGTATACGAAAAGGGAGGTGCATTGTAAATGTACGCAATTATTGAAGCTTGTGGAAGACAATACAAGGTACAAGAAGGAGAAACTGTATATTTTGAAAAACTAGGAGAAGAAGAAGGAAAGAAAGTTCACTTCGACAAAGTAGTTCTAGTATCAGATAATGGTAAAGTACAAGTTGGAAATCCTTATGTAAGTAATGTTAAAGTTGAAGGAAAAGTAGTTTCAAACGGTAGAGGAAAGAAAATTTTAGTTTTCAAATACAAAGCTAAAAAGAATGAAAGAAATACTAGAGGACATAGACAAGACTACACAAAAGTAGAAATTACTTCAATTAAAACTAAAGCTGAAAAAGCAGTAGCTGAAAAGGCAGAAGAAAAAGAAACAGCTAAAAAAGAAACAGCTACAAAATCAGCAGAGAAAAAAGCTGAAAAGAAAACAGAAAAAGCAGAAAAATAATTAATTATATCTTGAGAATAAAAAATGATATAAATAAAAATTATAAAGCGAAAGGAGTGAATCTTTCATGGCACACAAAAAAGGTCAAGGTAGTGTTAAGAACGGAAGAGATAGTGAGTCAAAAAGACTTGGTGTTAAAAAATCTGATGGACAAATAGTTAAAGCTGGAAATATTATAGTAAGACAAAGAGGAACTAATGTACATCCAGGAACTAATGTTGGAATCGGTAGCGATGACACTTTATTTGCTTTAATAGATGGAACAGTTAAATTTGAAAGAAAAGGTAAAGATAAAAAACAAGTAAGTGTTTATCCAGCATAATATAAATATTTTAAAGTGAATTAATATAAACCCAAAATGTTATAAACATTGAGGGTTTTTATTATGCCATAAAATATAAAAATTTTAATTTTAATTTAATTTTATAGATATAAAATTAGTACATAAAAATAAAGTAAAAAAATATTTTAAATAAAATGAATTTTTTTTATAAAATGTTTGAAAAAAATTATAATATATGTTTTAATGATATTAGTAATATTTTGTTTTAAAAAAGGAGATAAAGTATGAAAAATTGGGTTTCATATTTAATAATAATAGTATTGATTTTAGTAGTTGTAGCAATAGGTATACTAACTTATAACATTTTAAAAGCACCAACTGATACAGCTGATACAACTAATCAAGTAGAAGAAGTTCCAAAACCAGTTATAGAATTTGATAAAGAAGTAAATGAGGGAGTTGTTACTATAAATGTAAATGCAACAATAGATGGAGATACAGAAATTAGTAAAATTGAGCTTCCAGATAAAACTTCAGTAGTAGCAAGCAGTACAACATTTGATGTTAATAAAAATGGCGATTATGAATTTACAGCTTATGCTAAAAATGGTGAATCTACAACTGAAACAGTAACTGTTTCTGAATTAGAGGAAGTTTCTTCTAAAAACCCATATTTACCAAAAGGATTTACAGAAGTCGGAGGATATCCAGAATCTGGATATGTAATAGAAGATGAATATGGAAACCAATATGTTTGGGTGCCAGTAGATTCTGGAAAACTTACTCGTGATACTATGCTAGATATGAGATATGAAGAAACAAATAGTGGAGCAACTGAATTAGTAAATAGTGTTGCACAAAATTATGGATTTTATATCGCAAGATTTGAAGCATCACAATATGAAAAAGATGGAAAAATAGTTGCAGCATCAATGTCTGGAAAAACTCCTTGGATTAATATAAATTCATTAGATGCAATAAGCTATGCAGAAGCTTCAGCTCAAGACTTTGGATATGAAGATTGTCAAACAGCTTTAATTAGTAGTTTTGCTTGGGATACTGTACTTTCTTGGATTAATAATAGATATACAAATTATTCATCTAACACAAATTACGGAAATTATTCTGGAACAGTATATCCAACAGGATATACAGAGCAAGATAATGTAAACAATATTTGTGATTTAGCAGGAAATGTTAGAGAATGGACAACAGAAGTATATAAAGAGGATGAAACATCTAGTAAAAAAAGTAATAAAAATAGCGATTCTGAATATACTGTAAAAAGAGTAGTAAGAGGAGGAAGTGCTACTATTAATAGAACACCAGCAGCTCACATGCCATATACAGAAACTATGACAGACCCATATTGGGGATTTAGAATGGTATTATATAAAAAATAAAATAAAATTTAGAAAACCCTTTCTATGTTATCTAAAATTAATATAGAAAGGGCTATTTTTATACTTTAATAGTATTGAAAAAAACACATAAATAGTATATAATAGCACATATCTTATAAAGAGGAGAGGCAATAATGGTAAACGAATATAAAACTAATAATTGTGGGGAACTTAGAATATCAGATGTAGGTAAAGAAGTTAGATTAGCAGGATTTGTGCAAACAATAAGAAATCTTGGAAAGATGATGTTTATAGATTTAAGAGATCAAAATGGTATTACTCAAATAGTAATATCAGAAGATGCTAATTTAGATAATATAAAAGATGTAACTAAAGAATGCACAATTTCAGTTACAGGCGAAGTTGTAGAAAGAACTAGTAAAAATGATAAAATTCCAACAGGAGATATTGAAGTTATTGCAAAAAAATTAACAGTTCTTGGAAAATGTAGAAATTCATTACCTTTTGAAATAAATGTAGAAGGACAAAATGTTAGAGAAGATTTAAGATTAGAATATAGATTTTTAGATTTAAGAAATGAAAAAATACATAAAAATATATTATTGCGTTCAAAAATTTTGAAAGATTTTAGAACTGCTATGGATGAATTAGGATTTACAGAAATCCAAACACCAATTTTAGCAAATTCTTCTCCAGAAGGAGCTAGAGATTTTTTAGTACCAAGCAGATTACATCCAGGAGAATTTTATGCTCTTCCACAGGCACCACAACAATTTAAACAATTATTGATGGTATCAGGATTTGAAAAATATTATCAAATAGCACCATGTTTTAGAGATGAAGATCCAAGAGCAGATAGATCTCCAGGAGAATTCTATCAATTAGATTTTGAAATGAGTTTTGCGACTCAAGAAGATGTTTTTAATGTGTTAGAAACAGTTCTTCCAAAAGTATTTAAACAAAATACAGATTGGAAAGTAGATGAAGGACCTTTTTTAAGAATTCCTTATAAAGAAGCTATGGAAAAATATGGTACAGATAAACCAGATTTAAGAAATCCACTTGTAATTTGTGATTTAACAGAAGAATTTAAAGGCACAGAATTTAATGCATTTAAAGATAAAACAATTAAAGCAATAGTTACAGAAAATATGTCTGAAAAGCCTAGAAAATTCTTTGATTCTATGTCTGAATATGCTGTAAACGAACTTGAAGCAAAAGGACTAGCTTGGGTAAAAGTAGATAATGATGGAAATCTAAATGGCGGAATTAGCAAATTCATAGATGATGAAAGAAAAGAAAAAATATTTAAGAAAATGAATGTAAAACCAAATTCAGCAATATTCTTTATAGCTGATGAATATAATAAAGCAGTAAAAATTGCTGGAGATGTTAGAATTAAATTAGGATTAGAATTAGACTTATTAGAAAAAAATTCATACAGATTTTGCTTCATTGTTGATTTTCCAATGTATGAATTATCAGATGAAGGAACAATAGATTTTAATCATAATCCATTTTCTATGCCACAAGGTGGCCTAGAAGCATTAGAAAATAAAGACCCATTAGATGTTTATGCATATCAATATGATACTGTATGTAATGGTTATGAAATTTCTTCTGGTGCTGTTAGAAATCATGATCAAGATATAATGATTAAAGCTTTTGAAATAGCAGGATATACAGTAGAAGATGTAAAAGGAAGATTTGGAGCATTATTTAATGCATTTAGTTATGGAACACCACCACATGCTGGTGCTGCTCCAGGAATAGATAGAATAATAATGCTTTTAGCAAAAGAAGATAACATAAGAGAAGTAATAGCTTTTCCAAAGAATAAAAAAGCTAGAGATTTACTTATGAATGCGCCTTCTAAGGTATTTGATAAACAATTAGAAGAAGTACATATAAAATTAGATTTAGAGCAAAATAAATAATACTAATGTAAAAAATAAAGGAATTTTATAATATGAAAATTGTAAAAAAAGTATTTATATTTATTTTAATAATGTTTGTCTTTTCAATAAATAAAGCATTTGCATCTACTGGAATAGTAAATACAGATGCAGTTAGACTTAGAGAAAAGCCATCTACTGATTCTAATATTATTACTAATATTTATCAAAATGAAGAAATTGAAATATTAGAAACAGAAAATGATTGGTTAAAAGTTAAATATGGTGAAAATACAGGATATGTAAAAAAAGAATATATTAAAGAAAAACAAGTTTCACAAAATAATAATACTAATACTAATGTACAAAATACTCAAACAAATAATTCAACATCTACTAATACTAGCAATACAGTAGAAAATGTATCTACCAATACAACAAATACAACTAATACTACTAGTAATACAAACACAACAAGTAATAACACTCAAAATCAAGAAAGTCTTGTTTATGTTATAACATCAGAAACTTATGCTAGATTTATTCCTAATATGGCATCATATAAGATTTTAAAACTTGAAAAAGATACAGAAATAACAAAAATTGTAGAGATTAATAATTGGGTTAAAATAAATTTAGAAAATAATACAGAAGCTTGGGTACCATCAGCTAAAATAACTACAAAAAATAAAGAAGAGAGCAAACCAGTAGAACAACCAAAAGAAGAGCCAAAAAAAGAAAATGAGACATCTAGCAAGGAATCTGATGTTGGAAAAACTGGAAAAATAAATGTTGAAACAGCAATAGTAAGAGAACGTGCAGATAAATCTTCTGAAGAAATAAATACATTAGATTATGATGATGTAGTTAATATTGTAGGAGAAGAAGGAGATTGGTATTTAGTAACAAGTGGAGATATTAAAGGATATGTTAATAAAAGATTAATTACAATAAATGTTTCTTCTAGAAGTTTATCAGAAGAAAGAACTAATGTAGATGAAACAGTAATATCTACTGAACAAAACAATAATTTAACACAAACATTATCTACTACTACGAGTAATGCAAATAAAGGAATAGAAATTGCTGATTTTGCAAAGAAATATTTAGGATTGCCTTATGTTTCAGGTGGAAAAAATCCATCAAGTGGTTTTGATTGTTCAGGATTTACACAATATGTTTATGGAAATTTTGGATATTCTTTAGGAAATACTGCTGCAGATCAAAATTCATTGGGTTCAGATGTATCAATAGATAATTTAAATCCAGGAGATTTAATACTTTTTTATGATGAAGGAAAAACAAAAATAGGTCATACAGGAATTTATGTTGGTGATGGCAATTTTGTTCATGCAGCAAATGCAAATAGAGGTGTTGTTATAGATAATTTAACAACAAGTACATATTATAATACAAGATTTGTTAATGCAAAAAGATTGAGCGAATAATGGGCATTTTTTGAAAGGAGCTTATTATAAAAAGTAAAATTTTAATAATTATTTGTATATTGGGGCTATGTTATAACATAGCCTTTATTTTTTTATATGAAAGAATTTATTTAGAAGAGACAAAAATAAATGGAACTTTTGAAATTATAGATGTTAATTATAAAGATAAGTCTTTTAAATATGTTATGAAAACAATTGAAAATAAAGAAATAAAACATTCAAAAAATACAAAATTAATCACATATACTAATACAAAATTAAATATTGGCGATATAGTTAGAATATCAGGAAATTTTAAGAAAGCAGATGTTTCAAGAAATTATAAAGGATTTAATTATAGAAATTATTTAAAGAGTAAAAAAATTTATGGAATTGTAGATTTAGAAAAAGTAGAAATAATTGATAAAAAGATAGATTTTGATGCTGTTTTAGGAAATATTAGTAATCATTTAAATTTAAAAATAAAATCTTTATATGGTGATAATGAATATAGTAATTTTTTAAATAGTATTTTGCTAGGAAAAACAGATGATTTAGATGAAAATATAATAGAAAATTTTAGAGATGTAAATATTTCACATATTCTAGCAATATCAGGATTGCATATTTCTTATATTGTTATTGGACTAAAATTTGTTTTAAATAAAATAATAAAAAATGTAAAAATGCAAAATATTTTATTAGTATTAATGTTATTTTTCTTTTGTGCTTTAACAGGATTTTCTGTTTCTTGTATGAGAGCTAGTATAATGAATAGCTTGATTTTAATTAGTTTTAACTTAAATAAAAAGAATAATTTTTATAAAAGTTTTTTTATTTCATTTATAATTTTAATTCTTTTAAATCCATTCAATATTTATAATGTAGGAATGTGGCTTTCTTTTTTATCAACATTAAGTATAGTTTTATTTTATAAATTACTTTATAGAATCTTTGAAAAATATTTAAAGAAAGTAAAACACAGAGATATGTATTTAAAGATTTTAAAAGTCGTTTTAATCTCAGTATCTGCACAAATTCTAATATTTCCAATTAGTATATATGAGTTTAATCTTATTAGTTTAAGTTTTATTATTTCAAATTTTTTAGTTTCATTCATAATAGGTCCAATTTTAATTTTAGGATATATCACTCTTTTTTTATCTTATATAAAAAATCCTTTTAATAAATTTCTTATTTATATAGAAAAAATATTAATTGATATAATTTTGAAAATATCTGAAGTTTTAAGTAAAATTCCTTTTTCAAAATTTTATGTTAAAACCCCATATTTTATTAGTATTGTAGGATTTTATATATTTGTATTTGTTATTATTCTCTTATTTAAAAAAAGAAAATATAGTATTTTAAAAATGATTTTATCTATAAAATATTTTAAAAAAGTAGTAAGAAAATATTATCAAAGATATATAAAAATAATCATTATCATAATAATAATTTTAATAATGATTTTTAAAATCAATATTATAAAAATTAATGATTTAGAATTACATTTTATAGATGTTGGACAGGGAGATTCTACACTTATAATTACTCCTGGAAAGAAAAATATACTTATAGATGGTGGAGAAGGAAATTCAGATAAATATGATTATGGAAAAAATGTTCTTTTGCCATATTTATTAGATAGAAGAATAACCAAAATTGATTATTTAATAATATCTCATGCAGATAGTGATCATATAGGTGGAACTTTTGCAATTTTAGAAAATTTAAAAGTAGAAAATATTTTATTGGGAATCCAATCAGAAAGCTCAAAACAATTAGAAGATTTATTAAATATTGCTCAAAATAAAAAAATAAAAATCAATGTTTTAAATGCAGGAGATAAACTAAAAATAGAAAAAGATATTTTTATAGATGTTTTATGGCCATCAAAAAATAAAATTATATCAGAAAATTCATTGAATAATAATTCTTTAGTATTTAAATTTAATTTTAAAAGTGTTTCTGCTTTGTTTACAGGAGATATAGAAGAAACAGCTGAAAATGAAATTTTAAAATATTATGCTAATAATTTAAATTGTTTAGAAGCAGATATTTTAAAAGTAGCACATCATGGGTCTAAGACATCTTCAACAGAAGAATTCTTAAAAGCAACGAATTCTCAAATAGCATTAATTGGCGTTGGAAAAAATAATAATTTTGGTCATCCAAATGATGAAGTACTTGAAAGATTAGAAAACTTTAAAATTAAAATTTTTAGAACAGATGAGATGGGAGAAATAATTATTAAAATAAATTATAAAGAAAAAATGAATATAATTTTGCCTTTTTTACATAATAGAAATAGGTGGTAAAAATGAAAAAAATTTTCCTTTATAGTATATTAATTTTTATTTTTTCAATTGGAACAGGGTATTTTTATGGTAGTTTATGGAAAAAAGAAAATGTAAGTGATGTAAGTGTTAATGAGGCTAATTCATTAAATATTGTTAAAGAGACAGCAGGAGTAACTGAAGAGAAAGTTGCTTATAATGCAAGTTTTGCATTGAAAAAATATTATGATAAATGTGGTCATTTTAAATTTAATTATTCAGAATTACCAATAGAAATAGTAAACTTAAGTAAATCAGAATTACAGAATATGTATCCAGATTGGAAAATAGAAGAGTTTACTAGTAACAATATTGTTCTCTCAAAGAAAATAAAAGATTATTGTGAAGATCACTATGTATTAAAATTAGATAATGAAAATGTAGATGTGTTTCATATTGCAAATAATGAAGAATTAGAATTTTTTAAAAGTACAGATATAAGTACAGAGTATTTAACAAGTGATGATATAAATAATTTGCAAAAAGGAATATATGTTTATGGAATTTCAAATTTAAATTCAGCAATAGAAGATTTTGAATAAAAAAACTAACAACTTAAAAAGTTAAAACATTTTTAAGTTGCTAGTTTTTTATTTTTATTATACTTTGAATTTTAAGTTTTCGCCATCCATATATCCATAAACGGTTTGACCAGATATTACTTCTTCTCTTAATATCATTTCAGCGATTTCATCTTCAACAAGCTTTTGAATTGATCTTCTAAGTGGCCTTGCACCATATTTTAAATCAGTTCCTTTTTTAGCTATAAATGCTTTAGCATCTTGACTTAATTCTAATTTTATTTCTTTGCTATTTAAAGCTTCTTGAGTTTTTTCAAGTAATAAATCTACAATTTGTAATAACTCATTTTCTGTTAAAGAATTAAATACTATTATTTCATCAACTCTATTTAAAAATTCTGGTCTGAATACATCTTTTAAGGCACCTAAAATTTTATCTTTGTTCATTATTGCTTGATTTCCAAAACCTATAGAATTATTATTTAAGTTTGAACCTGCATTAGATGTCATAATAATTATTGTGTTTTCAAAACTAACAGTATTTCCTTGAGCATCTGTAAGTTTTCCATCATCTAAAACTTGAAGTAATATGTTAAATACATCACTATGTGCTTTTTCAATTTCATCAAAAAGAATAATTGAATATGGTCTTCTTTTAACTTTTTCTGTTAATTGTCCTGCATCATCATATCCAACATAACCTGGAGGAGATCCAATTAATTTAGATGTTGAATGACTTTCCATATATTCAGACATATCAATTCTTATAATGCTATCTTCACTACCAAACATTTCATAAGCTAAAGCCTTAGCAAGTTCTGTTTTACCAACTCCAGTAGGCCCAACAAATATAAATGATGGTGGACGTTTTGTGCTTTGAAGACCAGCACGATTTCTTCTAATTGCTTTTGCAACAGCACTTACAGCTTCATCTTGTGAAATAACATGTTTATGAAGATTTTTTTCAAGATTTAATAATTTTTCTGTTTCAGCTTCTGTAATTTTTGTAACTGGAATTTTTGTCCAACGTTCAATTACATCTGCGATATCTTGAACAGTAAGTACAGCTGGTTTTAATTCTTTTTCTATTTTCTGCATACGTTCTGTAAGATTACATTCTTTTGTTTTTAAATCTGCAGCTTTTTGATATTCCTCAATAGAATCTGAAGAAACAGCTTCTTCTTTTTCTTCAGCAACTTTTTTAAGCTCATTTTTTATTAATTCAAGTTCAAATAAAGCTTTATTTTTTAAGTTTATTTTTGAACAAGCTTCATCTATTAAATCTATTGCTTTATCTGGTAAAAATCTGTCATGAATGTATTTTTCAGACATTTTAACAGTTTTTTCAATTATATCTGGTGTAATTACTACTTTGTGATAATCTTCATAATATTTTTTTATACCATTTATAATTTCAATAGTATCATCAATAGAAGGCTCTTCAACAATAATAGGTTGAAATCTTCTTTCTAATGCAGAATCTTTTTCAATATATTTTCTGTATTCTTTTAAAGTAGTAGTACCAATTAATTGAATTTCACCATTAGATAATGAAGGTTTTAAAATATTAGCAGCATTCATAGAATGTTCTGCATCTCCAGCACCAATTATGTTATGAATTTCATCTATAACTAAAATAATATTTCCATAAGTTTTACATTCATCAACAAGAGATTTCATTCTAGCTTCAAATTGACCTCTAAATTGAGTTCCTGCGATTACTGCTGTCATATCTATTAAATAAACTTCTTTGTTTAATAATTTTGCTGGAACTTCTTGACGAGCAATTTTAATTGCTAATCCTTGAGCAATGGCTGTTTTACCAACACCTGGTTCTCCTATTAAGCAAGGATTATTTTTAGAACGTCTATTTAATATTTGAGTCATTCTTTCAATTTCATGTTCTCTACCAATTACTTCATCTAATTCGCCATTTTTAGCTTTTTCTGTAAGATTTGTTCCAAAAGTATCTAAAAATTTCTTTTTATTATTTTTTGGTTTCTTTTGAACTTTTACAGTTTTAGAATTATTTGAATGACTTGATTCAGACTTATTTTGAGCATCATCATCTTCATTATTATTTACTGCTTTAAAAATTCCAAATATATTTTTAATTGGATTTGCATTTCCATCATCTTCCATATTTTCTATATCTTCAGAATTTATCCCTAAAGCTTCTAAATTCATGTTTTCTGAAAAGTCTTTTAATATATTTTCAAACTGATTTGACATGTCTTCGATTTCTTCATTTGATATATTAGCATTTTTTGCTAATACTTCAAGTGGGTTAATTCCTTTTTCTTTAGCACAATTATAACAAAGACCTTCAACAGTTTTTTTACCATTTTCAATTTTATTTAAAAATACAACTGCTGTATTTTTATTACATACTGAACATATCATTAAACTCATTCTCCTTGGTTAAAAAATGTTAACTTTTATATCTAAAATTAGATATTCTATAAAGATAATAATACAATATTTTTAATTTATAGTCAATGGATTTTTATTGAAAAATCCAAATAAAAAAGAAAAAAATAGCAAACAATATGTGTGAGTGCTATTTTAAAAAACGCATTGATATTTTAAAATATAAATGTTATAATAAATTCAGATTTTTATAAAGGAGATTCAAATGAAGAGAGCCGTAAGAGTATTTTTTGATTCGTTACATGGTGCAAAAAAATATTTGTTTTTTATTGGAATAATATTAATTTGTATAGTTGCATTATGTTTGGGCATATATGCACAATTTTTTTATAAATATTCTGATACAGATGCATTAATGATTGGAATTAATATTGGAAGTCAAAAAAATGCTGAAGAAATAGATGCATTAAAATCTAATTTTAATAGTTTATTTACTAATTCTATTGTTGGAGAAAACGTAAATGATGGAATTGAAAGATTAAGACCAGAAAATGATGATTTAGTTTTTACAACTTATGATTTAGTTAATGAAGATGAAAACTATTTTAGTGTAAATGCACAAATTCCATTATTAAATGTTAATACAAAAAAAGCAAAAGAAATTAATGCAGATATAAAAAGTGAATTTTATGACACAGCAAATAGCATAATGAGAAGAACTGAAGGTACAACAGTTTATACCGTTTCTTATGCTGCTTTCGTAAATAAGGATGTAATATCAATAGCAATAAAATCTTCTTTAAAAGAAGAAGGAAAATCTGAAAAACTTATTGTAAGAACATATAATTATTGTATTTCTGAAGAAAGATTATTATCATTAACAGATTTAATAAACTTAAAAGAAACAACAGTAGATAAAGTACAAAATACAATAAATGATGATATAAAGAAGGCATATAATAATGCAAGAATTATAGCAGAAGAGTTTGGAAATCTTTATGAAAGAGATTTATCTAGTGAAATGTATAAAGTAGAAAGTACAACAACATTCTTTTTAACAGATGAGGGATATGTATATGTTGTATATGCTTATGGAAATAATGATTATACAAATGAAATGGATGTTGTAATTTTCTAATAGGGGGAATAAAATTGAAAAAAACAAAAGTATTATTAGTTATATTTTTATTAATAATAAGCTGTTTTTCTACATTAGTATTTGCAACAGAAAATGCAGGGGTGCCTACTGAAAGTCAAGCAGCAACAGAAGCAGCACTTGATGCAGCTGAAGCAGAAAATACAGCAGATTCTGAATTAAAAGAAAAATCACAAAATCAAGTTTATACTTATGGTAGAATAATAGAAACAGGAGAAGTAAAAGATGTTACAACTGGAACTGTTAAAGATAGAGTTCAATCAGTTGTAGTAGAAATCACAGAAGGAGATTATATTGGAGAAGAATTTTCTACTGATTATGTCTTAACTTATGATATAGAAGGAAAAATACTAGCTTATGAATTAGATGTAGGAGATAAAGTTTCAGTACAAATAACCGAAGATGATGAAGGAAAAGCGACAGCAACTGTTTTAGATGTTGTTAGAGCACCATACTTATTTGGATTATTTGGTTTGTTTTTACTAAGTATTTTGTTAGTAGGTGGCAAAAAAGGAATTAAAGCTATATTAGGCTTATTACTTACAATATTTTTAATTTATTTTATTATGATAAGAGGTATTTTTAATGGTGCAGAAGCAATTAGAACTGCAATTATAACAGCAGCATTAATAATAGTTGGAACATTTATTATAATAGGAAATGGAATTAATAAAAAAATATTAACAGCAGCTTTAGGAACATTAGGTGGAGTTTTATCTGCTGGAGTTATATCTTTAATATTTAATAACATGGCTAAAATGACAGGTGCTTGTGAAGATGCAATTCAATTAAGTATTAATATGACAACAATGAATTTTAACTTTAGAGATTTATTATTTGCAGGTATTATAGTATCAGCATTAGGTGCATGTATGGATGTTGGTATGTCAATAGCTTCTAGCTTAGATGAAATCAAAAAGAAAAATCCAGAAATAACATGGAAAGAACTATTTAAAAGTGGAATGAATATAGGTAGAGATGTTATTGGAACTATGACAAATACTTTAATTTTAGCTTATGTAGGTGGATCATTAACATTAATTCTATTATTTATGGCATGTGAAATGGATATATATGAAATATTTAATAAAGAAACAATAGCAGAACAAATAATTCCTGCTATTGCTGGAAGTATAGGAGTAGTATTTACTGTTCCAATTACTTCATTAATATATTCAGTTTTAAATAAAGATAAAGTTGTATATGAAAAAACTGCTAAAAATAAAATAGATGGAAAAAGAAGTTTAAAAATTTAAGAAATCTTAAGTATAAATAGATATAAAAAGAATACAAATTAATGTATTCTTTTTTTTTTCATTATGATAACAAAAGGTAAAAAACACTTAGGGAAATAATAAAAAAATATTGATAATAAAATTTAACTTTGATATAATGAGAGCGAAAAATATGTAGGTTATACAAATAAAAATTTTACCAATTTATTAAATTATTAGGGGAGGAAAATGCTATGTTTTGTAGTGAATGTGGAGCAAAAAATCCAGATGGAGCATCTTTTTGCGATCAATGTGGAGCTAAATTAGAAGCAACACAAACAGTAAAAAATGAACCAAAAAAAGAAGAAAAAGCTGAACCAAGAAAACAAATAACAATAACTAAAAAACAAAAAGCTTTAATAGTATTAGCTGTAGTAGTTGTAGTTGCATTATTTGTTGTATACCAATTTATATCATCACAAACTAGTCCTGCAAAGCTTGTAAGTAAGTATATGGATGCTGTTCAAAGCAAAGATTACCATACTTTATATGAGCTAGCTGAATTTTCTGGTGATAATGTTTTTATTACAGAAGATGCTTTTTCTAAAGTATTAGAAGAAAACTTAAAAAATCTTTCAATTCAAAATTACACAGTAGGAAAAAATATCAAATATGAGAATGCTGGATTGAAAGTAACAGTACCAGTTAATATTACTGCTACTGATACAACTACTTCTAGTACAAAAGAATTTACAATTGAATTATCAAAATTACCAAATAAAAAATTTGTATTTTTTGATAATTGGAAATTAGAAAATATGTCTACTCTTTTAGGATATGATATCGTAACAGATTACAAAATAATTGTACCAAAAAGCACAAAAGTAACTTTTGCAGGAATAACTCTTGACGATACATATTTAGATAAAGAAGAAAGTGACAAAAGTAAAGCAACCAATACATATAAAATACCACAAATGTTTAATACAGAAAAAGTTGATGGAGAATTTGAGGTTTTCGGAAATGTAAAAATAAAAAGAGAAATACCAATATCAACTTATAATAATACATATAGATTAACTATTTCTGAAGAAGATATAAACCTTGAAGAAGAAGAAAAAATGAAATCTGCTATTAAAGAAAATCTTAATACAGTTATGAATGCATTAATAGCAAAAAAATCTTTTGATGAAGTTCAAGGCAATTTTGCAGAAGGAGATGTAGATTATTCTTCTAGCACTAGAAAAGTATATGAAAATCAAATTAAATATATGGAAAGATTAAGTTATACAGTAAGTGATTTCAATATTAAAGATGTTGCAATCTCAAGAGTTAGTGTAGATTCATCAAATTTCAATATATCTGTAAGAATAGAAGTTAGCTATACATGGAAAGCTACTTCAACACAAAATGGAACAACTAAAGATGCAGACGATACATCTTATGTAACTTATGATCTAGTTTATAAAGACGGAGCATATAAACCTACTCATTTATCAGAATTTCCATCTTTATATGTATGGATGTAACATATATTAAAATATGAAAGGAGTAAAAAAATGGCAAAGTTTTGTTCAAAATGTGGAAGACCATTAGTAGAAGGTGTTCCATGTGAATGCGAAAAACAACAACAAGAAGAAGTTGTACAGAATGTACAAGTAGAAAATGAACCAAAAGTAGAAGCAACTCAAGTTAAAACAGAAGTAAATAATGAGCAGAAAGTAGAAAAAGAAGAACCATCTGTAGTAGGAATTTTATTTAGTCAATATGTAGATAGTATAAAAGGAATGTTCAAAAGACCAGTTGAAACAATAAGAAAACAATCTAAAAATTTTTATTTAGGAATAATTGGAGTAGTTATAACAGCTGTACTATTTGGAATTTTGATGAATGGATATATTAGCAATATTTTATCAGAGTTTGGTATATCTTTAGCTGTGGTTAATACAGCTGTTTCAGCATTAGCTAAATATGGAATTAATTTAAAAATAGGAAATCTAGGACTTAAATTCGGAATAGCAATGTTTGTTGTATCTGCATTAATGGTTGGAATTGTATTTGTTATGACCAACTATGTTTATAAGAAAAAATTAGACATAAAAGATTGTGTTGCAATTATAGGAGTATGTGAGATTTTCTTAACAGTAGGAATTGTTATTGCTTTTGTTGTTTCTTATTTAAGCATATTATTATCATCTTTATTAATGCTATTATTCACTTTAGCATTCTTTATACATATACAAGTAGCATTAACACAAGTAGCAGAATTAACAAAAACTCAAGTAATTTATACTGTTTTTGCAACTATATTTATACCATTTATTGCAGTATTATTAATTACATGTGTACTTTCATACGCAGATATTATAATTATGATATACAAAAAAACAGTAGCAAATATTTATAGATAATAGGAGGGAGTAAAAAATGGCAAAGTTTTGTTCAAAATGTGGAAGGCCATTAGTAGAAGGTGTTCCATGTGAATGTGAAAAGCAACAAACAGTTCAAACACAACCAGAAGTTAATCAAGCACAACAGGCACAACAAGCAGTAAATCAAACTGTGAATAATGTAACTCAAGTTGGAAGTAATATATTAGATCAAGTAACAAAGAATGTTAAAAAAATATTTAAAAAACCAGTAGATACTATAAGAGAAAATGTTGAAGAAAGAAATATGAAAAAACAATGGATATTTTTACTAATAAATGCTGTTGTTTTTGGTTTAGCATCTTATTTTATAGTTAATAATTTTATAAGTAGTTTTGTGAAAACTGTAAATTCGTTAATGACAACAATTGGTACAATAGCATCAGCATTTGGAGAAAGTTTCGATTCATCTGATTTAGCACAATTAAACTTTAAAATACCTTTCTTCCAAGTTTTCATTTCTACAACAGTTGTAATGTTCTTTTCAAATTTAATTCTAATATTAATGCAAAAATTAATAGTAGGAGTTATTTTTAAAGGAAGAGGAAAAGGAAATGCAAGAAACTTTTTCTTTACAGTACATAGTACTGCTTCAATAATTAATACAGTTTCAATTGCAGTTGCAGCTATACTTTCTTTAATGTCAGCAAGAATTGCATTATTAGTAATATTACTAGGAATGGTATTATATTTTGTAGTTGTAACACAAGCATATTTAGACTTAACAGAAATAAAAGAAACTAAAGCACCATTTGCAATACCTTTAGGAATGATTTTAGGATATATACTTTCTTGTGTAGCATCAATTATTGTATTAGTTCTTGTTTCAGCTGTTAGCATCTTTCAAACAAATTATTATAATAGTACTGTTAATGATGCTATAAATGATATGAATTCTATGAATGATTTATACAATTCAGGATCAAGTTTAACAGATATGCTTAATAAATAATTAAGGTATTATTAATAAGGGGTGATATAAAAATGTTTTGTAGTGAATGCGGAGCAAAGAATCCTGATGATGCAGCTTTTTGTTCAGAATGTGGAAAAAAGTTAGAAAAACCACAAGAAAGTGCATCAGTTAGTGAAAATAATACAACTCAAAATGTGCAATATCAAAAAGTAGAAGAAGTGCAAAATGTTCAAAACGAGCAAAAAGTTTATACACAAAGTAATCAAAATAAAAAAAGTCCTTTTTTAAAAGTAGTAATAGTAATTGTATTGCTAGCAATTTTAGGTGGAGCTATATACTTTGCTTATACAAAGTATTTTAAGGATGGAAACAATAGCTTTTTAAGTGGAACTACAACAAAAACAGAATGGGGAGATAAATACCTTGTATATTTAAATTCTGCAAAAGCTCAAACAGATAAAAAAGCAAGAGCGAATGAATATGGAATACCAGAAAATGCAGAAGAACTAAAAATAAAATTTGTTGAAGTTCCAGGATTAACAGATCCAATAATGGTTTTAAATTATGTTCTAGATGGAAAAGAATATGCATTGATTTATTATATAAATAAAGAAGGAAAAGTAAGTCTTGTTACTTACAATGAGGCAACAAATGTAGAATATTTATATAATATAGAAGCAAAAACATATAGTTGGTACATTCATTCAACAAGTGCTGGAACACATAAATATACTTTATTAGAAAAAGCAATAACAGATTTATCAGTATTAAATCAAGATACGAATACACAAAATGTAGATTCTACAAATACAACACCAACAACAACTGCAGAAGTAACAGTCGATTATGCATTTACAGAATCTGAAATGAGTACAAAATATAATGACACATTTATAAAACCAGAAATAGAAAATTCAAAAGGTACAGACATAGATTTAGATTCTGAAGATGATTTAAAAAATACAGTAGATTCTGCAATAGATGATTATAAACCATCAGATGAATTATTAAAAGAAGAAGAGAAAAAAGAAGTAGAAGAAAAGGCTAAGGAGATAGAAGAAAAGCCTAAATATTCAAAAATAGATGAATCAAAAGATATTGTTTATACAGGTGCAACATATAATCATTATTATTTAAGTGCTGCATATCCTGTTATAAATATAAATACAGATACTGTAAAAGCAATTAATTCTGAAATATATAAAGAGTATGGATTTCCAAACAATATTGGAAATTCCGATGATGCATATATGGATGCATACGGAGAATATTTCTTTGAAACAGGTTTAATAGGATATAAATATTTTGTTAATGATAAAACATTATCTCTTATAGTATCAAGAAGTGGTAATGAATCTATATGGTCAGATATTTATAATATAAATCTAAAAACAGGAGAAAAGGTCTCAAATTCTGAATTATTATCAATGAAAAATATAAATAATGATGAAATGCTTACAAAATGCAAAGAAATTGCTGTGAATGATTTTGATACGACTATAAACACAGAACCAGCTGGTTTACGTTTACAAGGATATAAAGAAAGTGAAATAGATGAATTTAGAAATGATTTAATAAATGATCTTATGAATCAAACAAGATTATTTTTAGATGAAAATGGAAAGTTATGTCTTGTAACTGATTATCGACATGCTGGTGGTCAATCAAATTGTATACAAACAATAATTATTCACATAGAAGAAAATTATAGATTAGAAAAATTAAATGATTCTAATATTAAAAATTATGCAGCAACAAATTAAAAGGAGAAGTAAAAGATGTTTTGTAGCGAGTGTGGAGCAAAAAATCCTGATGATGCAGCTTTTTGTTCAGAATGTGGAAAGAAGTTAGAAAAGCCACAAGAAAGTGCATCAGTTACTGAAAATAATACAACTCAAAATGTGCAATACCAAAAAGTAGAAGAGGTGCAAAATGTTAAAAATGAACAAGAAAATGTAAGTAATAATCATAAAAAAAGTTCTCAAAAAGTTGTAAAAGTAATTGTATTATTAGTACTTTTAGGAATAATTATATATTTTGCATATTCTAAATATTTTAAAGCAGAAAATAATGATAATAGTAGTAGTAATAATAATGCTTCATCTTCTGAAGAAGTTACTGTTAAAACAGATTGGGGAAATAGATATTTTGTTATTTTAAAAAATTCAATAGAAAAACCTCAAGATGGTTTTGGTATTCCTTCGAATGCAAAAAATGTAAAAATGAGATTTTTAAAAATTCCAACAATAAAATATCCAATAATGATTATAAATTATGTAGCAGATGATATAGAACATTTACAAATATCTTTTATTGATTCAAATAACGAAACAGTAAGTTCAAATTTTAAAGAAAAAAAAGTAAATGTAGAATATCTATATAATTTAGAAAAAAAGAAATATGATTGGTATATTCATTGGCAACAAGATGATGGACATATATATGGATTAGTAACTGAATATCTTCATAATGCATTAAAAGAAGGTGAAAATACAGATTCACAAAATGTAACAAATTCAGAAGCAGCTAATAATACTGTATTTGAAACAACAAGTTATTTTATTAAAAATGAAGAATATGCTACTAGATATAATCAATTATTTACTGGACAAGAAACAAATAGTTCAGAGGAAGTAGATATAGATGTAAATGCAACAAAAGAAGAACTTAGAGATAAAATGAATTCAGCTATTGATTTATATCAATCAGAAAATGAACCTACTGAAAGTAGTAATACAGAAGGTACTAATGATGTAATTCAAGCAGGTGACTTCACTTTGCAATGTGGAGTTTATGAATTTAAAACTAGTGCATCTGATACATCTGATTATCTACCAACTTCTTATACTATAAATAAAGATGGAACATTTTCATATAAAAAAGAATGGAATGATATAACTGGAGCAAAATATGTAGACACAGGAAGTGGTAAATATACAATAAGTTTATCAACTTACAATAAATCGATAGGAATAATTTCATTCGATTTTGATAAATATAACAGTACAAATAGTCAATTAAATAATTATGATTTAAATAAATATGATGGTACATATTCAGTTTCAAGTAATAATAATTTTAATAATGAACAAGAAAATGGAGAATATTATTATAAAGGACCAGCAGAAGAAGACAATACATCACAAGCTACAAGTAATAAAATTTCTTCAGATGAAGCTGTAAAGATTGTAAATGAAAAAATATTAAATAAAGGAAATAAAAATAATACATCAAGTGATACAGATTTAAATGTTGTAGCAAGTTATGGTAATAAAATCATTAAAGATGAAGAGGGAACAGAATACTATGTTATAGGACTTTATGTCCAAAATGAAGTTACTACATCTTTTGTACAAATAGATTTTATATCAACAGATGGTACGAAGTATAAAGAAGTTTATACACCTACTAATTATACAAATAATCAAGTCGTAACTAAATTCGATAAGAGCGGAAACATAGCAGATTTATAATAAATAAAAAAGAAACCTAAATATTTAGGTTTCTTTTTTGTTTTAAATTTTATCTAAAGAAATCAAATATTGAACCAGAATATTGTTCAGGAACAGTAGTTGTTTGATTTTCTTGATTTTTAACTTCTTCAGGTTCTTCTGCTAAAACAATTTTAACTTCAATATTTTCATTGTTTCTATATACTGATAATGTAACAGTATCTCCAATATTATAAGTATATTTTATTTTGTTTAATTCATTAACAGATTTTACTTCTTTTCCTTCAATTTTTGTAATTATATCTGTTTTTTGTAATCCAGCTTTTTCAGCAGGTGAATCTTTTTCTACGTTTTCTACATAAACACCTTCAGGCAAATTGTATCTTTGAGCAGTTGTGCTATCTAAAGAACTACCAGAAATACCTATATAAGGTCTTTTTACTGTTTTATTCTCTATTAATTGATTTACAACAGAAGTTGTAGAAGAAATAGGTATTGCAAATCCAATTCCTTCAATTCCTGTACCAGCAAGCTTTAAAGTGTTAACTCCAATAACTTCTCCATTACTATTTACTAGAGCACCACCACTGTTTCCAGAATTAATTGCAGCATCTGTTTGAATTGCATAATAAACTGTTCCATCACTTTCAACTTCTCTATTAACTGCACTAACAATACCTTGAGTTACAGAATATTGCATTCCTAAAGGATTACCAACAGCCATAACAAATTCACCAACTTTTACATTGTCTGAATTACCTAAAGTGGCAGGGGTTAAATCGCTAGCATCTATTTTTAATACAGCTAAATCTGTATAGTCATCTGTTCCAACTATTGTTGCATCGTATGTTTTATCATTATTATAAATATTTATTTTTATTGATGATGCTTGACCAATTTCATAAAATGGTGAATTAGAACTTTCTGAAGAAACAACATGATTATTTGTTAAGATGTATCCATCTTCAGAAATAATTATTCCAGAACCAGTTGCTTCTGTTGTTGAATTTCCACCAAAAACAGAGCTTATTGGATAAGTAATTGTTATACCAACAACAGATGGTAAAACTTTTTCTGCAACAGCAATTGATGTGTTAGAAAATTCTGATAAATTAACTACATTTGTTTCACCATTTGAAGAACTAGCAGAAGTTATAATATCTTTTGAAAAACCTCCATTCATAAGTTTAGATTTAATTGTTGGCACTCCAAAACAAGTACCAATTACTAAAGTAGCGCCTAATATTCCTGAAACAAATGGAAGAAAAACTGATTTTCCGAAATTGTTTGAGGAATAACTTTTTATTGAACTTTTTCTAAAAGTGTTGTCGTTACTATAATCAAAATCATTTTCATTATTCATTTTTTTACCTCCGTTTTAACTATAAATAACTAAATATATAATAACTCAAAAAATATTCAGTTACAATAGAAATATATGAGAAAAAATTCAATTTTTTTATTGAAATATTTTCTTTATATAGATATAATACCAATATAACATTAAAATAAAATTAAAATTATAAAAATATTACAATTTATTTTAAAATGATTAATTTACTTAGGGAATAATAAAAATAAGCTATGAAAGAAAAAGAAATAGAAAGATTAAACTTATTAAAAGAAGAAGAAAATAAATTATATAAAAAAAATATAAAATTAATTTGTGGAATAGATGAAGCAGGAAGAGGACCTCTTGCAGGACCAGTTGTTGTTGCAGCTGTTATATTACCAGAAAATTCTTTTATAGAAGGAGTAAATGATTCAAAAAAAGTTTCTGAGAAAAAAAGAGAAGAACTTTATGAAGAAATTACAAATGAAGCAATAGCATATAGTGTAGGAATAGTTGATCAGAAAAAAATAGATGAAATAAATATATTAAATGCAACTAAACTTGGATTAAAAATAGCTCTTGAAGGTTTAAAAGAAAGACCAGAAATTATATTAGTAGATGCTTTAACTAATATAGATACACTCGAAATTCCTTATGTTTCTATAATAAAAGGAGATGCTAAGAATTATTGCATATCAGCAGCTTCAATAATTGCTAAAGTTACAAGGGACAGAATAATGCGTGAATGGGATGAAGTGTATCCAGTATATGGATTTGCAAAACATAAAGGCTATGGAACAGCAGATCATATAAAAGCTATAAAAGAAAATGGACCATGCATATTACATAGGAGAACATTTATAAAAAATTTTTTAAATAAATAAAAATACGAAAGAAAGGAAGAGAAAAATGGATATACAATCTATTATTCGTAGAAAAAGAAACAAACAGGAGCTAACAGATGATGAAATAAAACATTTTGTTAGCAAATTTACGAGAGGAGAAATTACAGAAGGACAAGCAGCAGCATTGATGAGTTATATCTATACTAATGGGCTTACAGCAGATGAGATTTTATCTTTAAGTAAAGCAATGGCAGAATCTGGTGATATGATTGACTTATCAGATATAGCAGATAATGTTGTTGATAAGTATTCAACAGGAGGTGTAGGAGATAAAGTAACATTACTATTAATGCCAATACTTGCTTCATTAGATATTCCTGTTGCAACAATAGCTAGTAGAGGATATGGAATAACAAGTGCTGTTATTGATAGGTTAGATTCTATTCCAGATTTTAAAACAGACTTAACAATAGAAGAATTTAAACATAATTTAAAAACAATTTCTGTTGCTGTTATGGATCAAGGACTAAATTTTGCTCCAGCTGAAAGAAAAATGTATAAGTTAAGAAATGAAATTGCTTGTGAAAATAGTTTACCAATTATTGCAGCAAGTTTAATGAGTTTAAAATTAGCTACTGGAAGTAATAAAATAGTTTTTGACATTGCTTGTGGAAGAGGAACATATATTTCTAATAATGAAGAGGCAAAAAGACTTGCAAAATTATTAGTAAAATTAGGAAAATCTTTAAATAAAGAAGTAGCTTGTATAGTTACAGATATGAATCAACCTTTAGGATATGAAATTGGTCATAACTTAGAAATGAAAGAAGTTATAATGGCCTTAAGAGGAAATATTTCAGAAGATTTAGGAAATGTTCTTGAAGCTGTTGGAAGTACAATGATTGCTTTAGCAACTGAACATAAAGATTTAGCAGAAAATTCTAAAATGATAAAAGAATCAATACAAAGTGGTAAAGCATTTGAGAAATTTAAAGAAATGGTTGCAACTCAAAAAGGAAACACAGAATATATTGATGATCCAGAACTACTTAATAAATCTAAATTTATTATGCCAGTTTTAGCTACTGAATCTGGAACTGTTGAATCAATAGATGCAGATATGGTAGGAAGTATTGCAACATACTTAGGTGCTGGAAGAATGAAAGAAGAAGATAAAATAAATAGAACAGCTGGAATAACTTTAAAGAAAAAAATTGGTGATACAGTTATGGTTGGTGAAACTTTAGCTTATATTCACACAGATGATGAGAAAAAAGTAAATAGTACAACTCAAAATTTAAAAGATGCATTCAAAATTACTAATAAAAAAATAAACTTTAAGTCTAAAATTTTAGAAATAATAAACTAAAAGTTTATAGGTAAAACTTTAAAACCTAAATAATTTTAGTAGGTAAAGTATGAATATTTTAGATATTATTGAAAATAAAAAAAATAAAAAAGAATTATCTAAAGAAGAAATTGAGTATTTTGTTAAAAAATATACTGAAGGAGAAATAACAGATTACCAAGCTGCTGCTCTAATAATGGCAATTTGTATAAATGGAATGACACAAGATGAAATATTAACTTTGACTGTTGCTATGGCAAATTCTGGTGATGTGTTAGATTTAAGTGATATTTCAAAAAATATTGTAGATAAACACTCAACAGGAGGAATTGGAGATAAGATAACATTAATAGTAACTCCAATAGTTGCTACACTTGGAGTTCCAGTAGCGAAAATGAGTGGTAGAGGATTAGGCATAACAGGAGGAACAGTAGATAAATTAGAATCTATACCAGGGTATAATACAAATTTATCAATTGAAGAGTTTAAGAAAAATATAAAAGATATTGGAATTAGTTTGATAGGCCAAACAGTTAATTTAGCACCAGCTGATAAAAAGATATATGCTTTAAGAGACTCAATTAGTTGTACAAAAAGTATACCACTTATTGCTTCAAGTATAATGAGTAAAAAAATAGCTGCTGGAGCAAATTCAATTGTTTTAGATGTAACTTGTGGCAGTGGTGCTTTTATGAAAAATAAAGAAGAAGCTACAAGATTGGCTAAAATGATGGTTTTAATTGGAAAATGGGCAAAAAGAAAAACTGTATGTGTATTAACAAATATGGATGAACCATTAGGATATGCAGTAGGAAACTCATTAGAAATAGTAGAAGCAGTAAAAGCTCTAAAAGGAGATATGGCAAAAGATGTAAAATCTGTTGTTGTAAAATTAGCAACTGAAATGCTTAATTTAGCTCATAAAAAATCAAAACCTGCTGATAATAGAAAAAAGGTTTTAAAAGTAATAGAGAGTGGAAAAGCTTATGAAAAATTTAAAGAACTTGTAGAAAAACAAGGTGGTGACGTAAGCTATATAGAAGATACAGAAAAATTTGAAAAAGCTCCAATAATTGCACCAGTATTATGTGAGAAAAATGGTTATGTTAAAAGTTTAGATGCAGAAAAAGTAGGAAAAGCTGGATTAGAACTTGGAATTGGAAGAATGAAAAAAGAAGATTCAATTGACCATAGAGTTGGTATTGTATTTGAAAAGAAAATTGGAGATAAAGTAAAAAAAGGAGATATTTTAGCTTATGTTCATGCTAACTCTCCTGAAAAAGCAAATGAGTGTGTAAATAGTATATTATCTTCATATAAAATTGGTTCTAAAAAAGTGACTAAGAAAAATATACTTGAAGTAATTTAAAATATAAATTTAAAAATATTCAAATTTTATTTGAATATTTTTAAGTTAAACAATTTGATTAAATTAATAAAATATGTCAAAGTAGAAATAATATATAAAAATACTTAAGAAAAGAAAGGATGATTTAAGAAAATGTCAAAAACAGATGGAAAAGAATTAAAAGAGAAATTATTTGATTCTAGAAAAAATGGATGGGAACATTTAAGTGATGAAGAACTTAAAAATATTTTTCAATATTCTGATGAATATATGTATTATTTAAATAACTCTAAGACAGAAAAAGAAATAGTACAAAATTCTAAAGAAATATTATTAAAAAATGGATTTTGTGATATTTCAGAAAAAGAAAATTTAGTACCAGGAGATAAAGTTTTCTATGTAAATAGAGGAAGATGTATTTATATTGCAGTTATAGGAGAAGATGAAATAGAAAAAGGATTAAAAGTAGTTGCTGCACATTGTGATTCTCCTAGAATAGATTTAAAACAAAATCCACTATATGAAGATAATGAACTTGGAATGCTTAAAACACATTATTATGGTGGAATAAAGAAATATCAATGGACAAATATTCCACTTAGTATGCATGGATTTGTTGTTAAACCAGATGGAGAAAAAATTAATATTTGTATTGGAGAAAAAGAAGAAGATCCAATATTTACAATATCTGATTTATTACCACATCTTGCAAATGAACAAATGGAAAGAAAATTAAAAGATGGTGTACAAGGTGAAGAATTAAATATTTTAGCAGGAAGTATACCTTATGATTCAGAAGAAGTTTCTGAAAGAGTTAAATTAAATATATTAAAAATGTTAAATGATACTTATGGTATAAAAGAAGTTGATTTCATAAGTTCAGAAATAGAATTTGTTCCAGCATTTAAAGCAAAAAGTTTAGGATTTGATTATAGTATGATTGCAGGATACGGACAAGATGATAAAGTTTGTTGTTATGCAGGATTAAGAGCTATATTAAATGTTGAAAGACCAAAGAAAACAGCTGTATGTGTAATTACAGATAAAGAAGAAGTTGGATTTAATGGTGTTACAGGAATGTATACAAGAATTTTTGATAGCTTTGTTACAGAGCTATTAGAAAAAACTGGAAATACAAAAGCAAGTAGCTTAGATAAAACATTTTCGAATACAAAAGCACTTTCAGCAGATGTTGATGCTGCATATAATCCAAATTTTGCATTTGCTTTTGAGAAGAATAATACAGCATATCTTGGAAAAGGCATGTCTTTAGTAAAATATACTGGAGCAAGAGGAAAATCAGGAGCTTCTGAAGCACCAGCTGAATTTGTAGCAGAAGTTAGAAAAACTTTTGAATCAGCAGGTGCAAGATATCAATCTTGCGAACTTGGAAAAGTTGATAAAGGTGGAGGAGGAACAATTGCTCTTACTCTTGCTAATAGAGGAATGGAAGTAGTTGATGTAGGTGTTCCAGTTATGGGAATGCATTCACCTTATGAAATAACAAGCAAATTTGATGTATATCAAGCATATAAGGGATATAAAGCATTTTTAAATTCATAGTATATAAAAAAATTACCCATTATGTTTATAGTGGGTAAAATTTTTTATAAAATATTATAGTTCTATGTTTAAAATAGAAAAAAATTAATAGGTGTTATAAAAATGGAAGAAGAAATAGCAAATAATGTAAAAAATGAAAATAATAATAAATTTAAATTAGTGATAAATTTTTTTCAAAAGTTTTTCTTAAAAATTATAAGTATAGTAGTAGGAATTATAGGTGTATTATCAATATTTATAACAGCATATTTTAATTCTACTTATTTCGATAAATATGAAAAAACTTTTTTTAGGTATGATGTAAGTTTTTTATTAATAGCTATTACAATAATAACTATTTTTCTTATAATTTTATTAAGTAAAAAAGTGTTAAAAAAAGTTTCATCAAAAATTTTAGTAGTACTATTATTAATATTAGATATTTTTGTATTTTTCTTTTGGGTTAAAACTTTAAAATTAGAACCTGATGTTGACCAAAATATGATTAATAAAATGGCAATTGCTTTTTTAGATGGGAAAATAGATGGATATTTAAAAACTGGCGGATACTTATTTATATATCCATTTCAATTTGGATTTACATTTTTTGTATCTATCATATATAAAATATTTGGTGAAGATTTTATATACATTGAATATGTTAATGTAATATTTTCATTACTAAATGTATTTTTAATTTATTACATATCAAAATTATTATTTAAAAATGAGAATATACAAAGAATTTTAACTTTTTTATTAGGTGGATTTTCATTATATTTAATGTTCTTTAATACATTTTTTTATGGAAATATATTAGGATTAACATTAGCACTTGTATCAGTTTTATTTACAATACGTTATTTAAATAGTAATAAAAAAATAAATTTATTTTTTTCAGGAATTTTTATAGCATTATCAATAATTATAAAATCAAATTATAATATATTCTTGTGTGGTATTGCACTCGTATTAGTATTAGATATAATAAAAAAATGGAAATTAAAAACTTTGCTTATAATACCAATTTTTCTTATAGGATATTTTATAATAAATATAGGGTATACAGGATTACTTAAATATAAATATAATATTGAATTGCCAAAAGGTATTCCTATGATAACTTATGTATATATGGGAATGGCAGATATAAGAGGATTGTCAGCAGGATGGTATACTAGAGACACTTTAGAAATATACAAAGAAAGTGATTATGATAATGATGTAGCTGCTCAAATTGCGAAAGAAAAAATACAAAATAGATTAAATTACTTTATACAAAATCCAAATGAGACTTTGAGTTATTATACAGAAAAAATTGAATCAACTTGGTTTAATCCAACATTTCAAATGACATGGGTTTCTTCACCTGGTGCAAAATATACAACTAATCCAGATTATGCATTATATTTAAATTATCATCAAAAAGTTTTAAGTATATTAAGTGGTGAATATTATAAAATAATAGAATATATATTTAATATTTATCAAATTATAATATTTATTTTTTCAGCAATTGGGTTATTTATAAGTTCAAAAGATTTAGATTTGAAAAAAGCATTAATACCAATTATATTTTTTGGAGGATTTTTATTCCATATAATTTGGGAAACAAAGGCACTATATGTTATTCAATATTATTTTATATTATTACCATTTGCAGCATACGGATTAAATGAATTTTCAGATGGTACTACTAATATTTTAAATAAAATATTTAAAAAACTAAGAAATAATAAAAAAGAAGAAGTTGTTGAAGTAGTTAATAAAGAGAATAAAGTAGAAGATAAATAATTTTAATGAAATTATAATAAACTTTACATAATTTAAAAAAGGTGTTATAATAGTACTGCATACTAGTAAAAGAAAGGAGTATATGATTTTAAATCATATAATAAAATTATGTATTTTTTATTACCTTTACCAATAATATTTTTATCAGCAATTGTATTTAGAGTTTCAAGTTTTTATGGATTAAAAATATTTAAAAAGATTTCAAAAATAGTAATCATTTTATCTATTATATATTTTGTATATGCTTATTTAGCATATAAAGGAATAGATTTTTTAGTTTATGTCATGAATTTTTTCAATAGTATAATAGAATTTTTAAAATAGACAAATAAAAAATTGCTTTTTTAAAAAGCAATTTTTTTGTTTTATTTTAATATAGATTTTAAAGATTTTCATTATATTTAAAAGTTATTTCTTCTTATTAAAATTCCTTTCATATTTTCTGTCTCATTATGAGTTTTATAAATGATTTCTTTTTCTTCTTCTGTACAACCTATTAAAATTTTTATTTCAGAATCTTTTTTTATTAAGTCAATTATGCACATAATTGCATCAATTTGTTTTCTAGGGTCTGTTCCAAGCCAAATATCTATTCCTTCTTTATCCATAGAATTAGTATTTGCTAAATAACCATAATCTACTTTATAAATTAAATCAGGATACTTTGGATGAGTACTTCCTTTAGGTCTATCAATAATTATTTTTGAATTTCTAACTATTTTTTCAATAGCATTCCAAAAGTCAGAATTTGTTTCCATATTTACCTCACAAGTTTTTAATAAATAAATTATATCATATAATATTAAACTATAAAAATAAACTTATGAAAACTTTAAAAAAATAGGAAAAAATTAACGTAGAAAATACTTTGAAAATATATTAAAATGAGAAAAAAGTCGAAAAAAATATTTTTTATTAAAAATTTGTAAAAAAATGTAGCTTTTATTACGGAATATGATATAATCAATAGGAAATTTGTACATAAAATTTACATATAATAATATTTTTAATATATAAAATATTAATATAAAATTTAACTTTTAAATATAACTATTTTATAAAATTATAGGAGGTAAATATGGAAAAACAAAAATGTGCAGGCTGCACACGGAACTGATCCAAAAATGACAGAAATTCTTGAAAAATACACAGATGACAAATCAAATCTTATTCAAATATTAAATGAAGTTCAAGAGTATTATGGATATGTTCCAGAAAAAGCGCAACTCGCTATTTCAGAATATTTAAAAATACCAATGGCAGAAATCTATGGAGTAGTTACATTCTATGCTAGATTTACATTAAAACCTAAAGGAAAATATCATATTGCTATTTGTTTAGGAACAGCATGCTTTGTAAAAGGTTCAGAACAAATCTTAGCTAGAGCTAAAGAAAGATTAGGAATAGTTGAAGGTGAAACAACAAAAGATGGAAAATTTTCTTTAGAAGCAACTAGATGTATAGGTGCTTGCGGTTTAGCTCCTGTTTTTACAGTAAATGGTGAAGTTTATGGTAGAGCTACTGTAAAAAAATTGGATGAAATTTTAGATAAAATTATGGAAAATCCAGAGTAGGAGGTAGCGGATGAAAACTTTAGAAGAGATTAAAAAAATTAGAGAAGAAAAAAGAAAAGAATTAGACTTAAGAGTAAATACTTCAGCAGATACTCGTGAAAAACATATTTTAGTTTGTCATGGTACAGGCTGTACTTCTTCAAAATCTCCTAAAATATTAGAAAATTTTAGAAGAATTATTGAAGAAAAGAAAATAGAAAATGTTAGAGTAATTCAAACAGGTTGTTTTGGATTATGTGCAAAAGGTCCAATAGTTATAATAAGACCAGAAGATGTCTTTTATGCTATGGTTAAGCCAGAAGATTGTGAAGAAATAATTGAAAAACATATTCAAAAAGGTGAATTAGTAGAAAGATTACTTTGCAAAGATATTGATAACAAAACAGTTAAAAAATTAGATGAATTAAATTTCTATAAAAAACAAAAAAGAATTGCACTTAAAAATTGTGGTGTAATAGATCCAGAAAACATAGATGAATACATAGCTTTTGATGGATACAAAGCATTAGAAAAAGTACTATTTTCTATGACACCTGATGAAGTAATAGATGTAGTATCAAAATCAGGTTTAAGAGGACGTGGAGGAGCAGGTTTCCCAACAGGTAAGAAATGGTCTTTTACAAAAATGGCTAAAGGTGATCAAAAATATGTTGTTTGTAATGCAGATGAAGGAGATCCAGGAGCATTTATGGACAGAAGTGTTCTAGAAGGAGATCCACACTGTGTTGTTGAAGCAATGATGATTGCAGGTTTCGCAATAGGTGCTAATAAAGGTTATATTTATGTAAGAGCAGAATATCCAATAGCTGTTAAACGTTTCCAAAAAGCAATTGATCAAGCAAGAGAATATGGAATACTTGGAAAAAATATTTGGAATTCAGGATTCGATTTTGATTTAGAAGTAAGGCTTGGTGCTGGTGCTTTTGTATGTGGTGAAGAAACAGCACTTCTAGAATCAATAGAAGGAAGACGTGGTCAACCAAGATTAAAACCACCTTTCCCAGCAAATGAAGGATTATTTGGAAAACCAACTTTAATAAATAATGTTGAAACTTATGCTAATATTACTAAAATAATTTTAAATGGTGCTGAATGGTATGCAAGTATAGGAACAGAAAAATCAAAAGGAACAAAAGTATTTGCTTTAGGTGGTAATGTAAATAATATTGGACTTGTTGAAGTTCCAATGGGAGTTACATTAAGAGAAATAGTATTTGATATTGGTGGTGGAATACCAAATGGAAGAAAATTTAAAGCAGCTCAAACAGGTGGACCTTCAGGAGGATGTATAACAGAAGAAAACTTAGATACACCAATCGAATATGAATCACTTCAAGCAATAGGTTCAATGATGGGTTCTGGTGGATTAATAGTAATGGATGACTCAAAATGTATGGTAAACTTAGCAAAATTTTATTTAGGATTTACTGTTGATGAGTCTTGTGGAAAATGTACTCCTTGTAGAATTGGAACAAAGAGATTATTAGAAATGCTTACAAAGATAACAGAAGGAAAAGGAGAAGAAGGAGATGTTGAAAAACTAGAAACTTTATGCAAAAATATACAAAAAGCATCTGTTTGTGGTTTAGGTCAAACAGCTCCAAATCCAGTTTTAAGTACTATAAAATACTTTAGAGATGAATATGAAGAACATATTAGAGATAAGAAATGTAGAGCAGGAGAATGTAAAGCTTTAATGCAATTACATATAGATCCAGAACTTTGTAAAGGTTGTGGTTTATGTAAGAGAAATTGTCCAGTAGATGCAATTACTGGTGAAGTAAAACAAACTCATGTTATAAATACAGAAAAATGTATTAAGTGTGGAACTTGTATAAATAAATGTCCATTCCACGCAATAAAAAGTTAGGAGGTTATTATGATAAACTTAACTATAAATGGAAAAGCAGTTCAAGCTGAGGAAGGCTCAACTATATTAGAAGCTGCAAGAAAAGTTAATATAGACATTCCTACTTTGTGTTTCTTGAAAGGTGTTAATGAAGTTGGAGATTGTAGAATGTGCGTTGTTGAAGTTGAAGGAAGACGTGGATTTGCAACTGCATGTATTCAAAAAGTTGAAGAAGGAATGGTAGTTAAAACAAGTACACCAGCTGTTATAGAAGCTAGAAGAATTGTCTTAGATTTAATACTTTCAAATCATGATAGAGAATGTTTAACTTGTACAAGAAATGGTAATTGTGAATTACAAAAATTAGCTCAAGAATTTTATGTTGATGAAATAGAATATCAAGGTGGCAGAAATGAATATGAAATAGATGATAAGTCACCAGCTATTGTTAGAAATTTTAATAAATGTGTTTTATGTAGAAGATGTGTTGCTACTTGTAAAAAAGTACAAGGAATTGGAGCAATAGATTGTACAGAAAGAGGATTTTCATCTCAAATATCAACTTATAAAAATAAAAGTTTGAATGATGTAAACTGCACATTCTGTGGTCAATGTATAGAAGCTTGTCCAGTAGGAGCTTTAAAAGAAAAAGATAGTACTGCTGATGTATGGAAAGCTTTAAGAGATGAAGATAAATATGTAGTAGCACAAACTGCACCAGCTGTTAGAGCAGCTTTAGGTGAAGAATTTGGAATGGAAATTGGAACTAATGTAACTGGAAAAATGGTTTCAGGTTTAAAAGAATTAGGATTTGATAAAGTATTTGATACAAATACAGGTGCTGATTTTACAATAGTAGAAGAGGGAACAGAATTTTTAGATAGATTCCAAAATGGAGGAACTCTTCCAATGATTACATCTTGTAGTCCAGGATGGGTTAGATATATGGAACTTAATTATCCAGAATTAATTCCACATTTATCTACATGTAAATCACCACATCAAATGTTTGGAGCACTTATAAAATCTTATTATGCTGAAAAAATGGGTATTGATCCAAGCAAAATATTTGTTGTTTCAGTAATGCCATGTATCGCTAAAAAATTCGAAAGAACAAGAGATGATATGCAAGGTGCTGGATATGATGATGTAGATGCAGTAATTACAACTAGAGAACTTGCAAGAATGATAAAACAAGCACATATTGATTTCTTAAGTCTTGAAGATTCAGAATTTGATGCACCAATGGGAGAAGCAACAGGTGCTGCAGCAATATTTGGAACAACAGGTGGAGTTATGGAAGCTGCTTTAAGAACTGTTCATGAAAAAGTTACTGGAAATCCTTTTGAAAAATTAGAATATGAAGCTGTAAGAGGAGAACAAGGAATTAAAAGAGCAGAAGTAGATATGAATGGTAAAAAAGTAAAAGTAGTAGTTGCTTCTGGTTTAAAAAATGCTCAAACTATAATGGAAGAAATTAAATCTGGAAAAGCTGATTATCAATTTGTTGAAATCATGGCATGTCCTGGAGGATGTGTAATGGGTGGTGGTCAACCAATAAGAAGCTCAAAAGAAAGAGCAACAATTGATATAAGAAGTAAGAGAGCAAATTGCTTATATTCAATAGATGAAAAGAGTACTGTAAGAAAATCACATGAAAATCCAGTTTTAAAGAAAATTTATGAAGAATATTTAGGAGAAGCTGGAGGACATAAAGCTCACGAATTATTACATACAAGTTATGTAGAAAGACAAAAATACATACTAGATGATAAGTAAAAATATGTATAATTTAAGAGTGTTTCAATAATAAAATTTATTGGAACACTCTTATTTTATTGAGTTTTACATAAAAGAAATTATAAAAAAAGTATACACACAAGAAATAATTCCTTGAAGAATTTTTCCATAAAAATATGGCTTTATAGAAATATTTTCTTTTGCTATAATGCTATAAACTTGTAAAAGTATAGAAATTCCACCAAAACCAAGTAAAAAAGAAGTAAGTAGAATTGTAAATGTTGATGTTCCTAAATTTGCTACTAAATTAACACCATTTGTAAGTTCAATACATCCACTAATAAAACCTAATAAAAGTTCTTTAGAAATACCTGTAATATCATTTAAAATAGTTATTATTAATTCTAAAATTCCTGAAGTTTGCAAAATTGAAATTATTACTGAAAAAAGAACAATAAATCCACCAATTAGAAGAATAGTGCTAATGGATTTTTTTATAGCATTTCCAATTATTTCACCAAGTTCAGATATTCTAGTTGGAGAAGTTTTAGAATTAAATTTTGTTTCTCGAAAATTTATATCAAATTTATCTTTTTTCCAAAATTTAAAAATAAATCCAACTGAAATTGATGCAAGAATATGTGAAATAAGAAGAATAATTCCAATTTTTTTGTTTCCAAATAAACTAATACCAACAGTACCTAAAATAAAAAGAGGGCCAGAATTATTTGTATAAGCAATAAGACGTTCTGCTTCTATTTTTGAAATAATTTTTTGATTTTTTAAATTACAAACAACTTTTGCCCCCACAGGATATCCACTAATAGTTCCTAAAATAATTGCAATAGCACTTTCTCCTGGAACATTAAATATTGGTTTCATAAAATTATTTAAGAGTTTTCCTAAAACATAAGTAAAATTAGTTTGGCAAAGAAGTTCTGTTGCAATAAAAAAAGGAAATAGACTTGGTAAGACTTTTGTAGCCCATAAAGATAAGCCATTTTGAGCTGCTATAAGATTATTATTTGAAAATAATAAAAGAGATATAATAAATAAAACAAAAATAAAAGTAAAAAAATATTTTTTTAGAGATACTACTATAAAATTCATAGATTCCTCCAAATCTTAAGTTAACATTTATATATTCATAAAATTTAATAATATGAATATTTTTTCATATAAATTAAATTATTTAAAACATAAAATAAATATTATAAAAATACTTTAAATTAGCCTATTACCCTTGAAAAAAAAACAAAAATATTATATAATAATTAAACCTTTTATGGACATAAAAAAATTTGGAGTATATATAACGTATACAATATTTTTATTATAATAATATATAAATAAAGAAAGGAGTGGAAAATGAATTCAATTATTAAAGTTGTACCAAATGTTAAAAAATTTAATGATTATTTATTTGAATTAAAAAAAGGTACCAATCCGATAATGCTTTCTGGATTAACAGATGTAGGAAAAGTTCATTTGGCATATAGCACAAAATTTTATTCAGAAAAACCTATTTGTATAATTACTTATAATGAAATGCAAGCAAAGAAAATAATAAAAGATTTAGCATTTTTTGGTGAGAAAGTTAAACTTTTTCCTAAAAGAGATGTAATAAGTTTTGATTATGTAGCAGAAAGTAAAGATACATTATTTAAAAGAATATCAGTATTAAATAAATTAGTGAAAAATGATAAGAAAATAATAGTAACTACAATTGAAGCTGCGATGCAAAAAATGATTACAAAAGAAAGTCTTTATAAAAATGTTATGACATTAAAAGTAGGAGACACCTTTGATTTAGAAAATCTTAAAGAAAAATTAGTTTTATTAGGGTATGAAAGATATGATTTAATTGAAGGAAAAGGACAATTTAGTGTTAGAGGTGGAATTGTAGATATTGCTACTTCAATAAACAGTGGTGTAAGAATTGAATTCTGGGGAGATGAAATAGACTCAATTAGAAAGTTCAGTTTAGCAACTCAAAGAACAGTTAAAATGCTAGAAGAAATTGAAATTTTTCCAGCTTATGAATTTTTATTAGAAACAGATGTAAATAAAGTTTGTGAAAAAATAGAAGAAAAAATTTATCCAAATTCTGTTAAAGAGAAAGTTAGAGATGATATTTATCAAATAAAAAATGGAGATTTCCTAACAAAAATAGATAAATATTTTGATTGTTTTTATGAGAAAACAGATACACTTCTAGATTATCTTCAAGATGATTGTGTTATTTTTATAGATGAGATTGCAAAAGTAAAAGCAAGAGCTGAAAATATTACAAAAGATAATGCTAATCTTATAAAAGATTTAGTAGATAAAAATAAAATTGTTCCAGGAATTTTAACAGAAATGAAAGATTATATTAAATTCTCTGAAAGACTTTGTAATAAACAAACAGTATATTTAGAGAAACAAGATGTTGGATTCGTGGACAAACAAAGTATGCATGCAAAAAGAAACGGATATAGCTTTAGCTATAGGGAGGTCAACTTTTTTCGTAGTTCAATGGA
>CANRPX010000008.1 GCA_947632605.1 uncultured Clostridia bacterium
CGTGTTATAGTTTTAACTGGTGATAATGTTGAAATTACAAGATGTGTATGTAACAAAGTAGGAATTAATTCAAAAAGAATTATTACTGGTAGTCAAATAGATAAATTAACAGATTTAGCTCTTTTAGGACATTTAAAAAATACCAATATTTTTGCTAAACTTTCACCTATTCAAAAAGCAAGAATTGTTCGTGTTTTAAGAGATTCTGGAAACACAGTAGGATATATGGGTGATGGTATAAATGATGGTCCTTCACTTATGAATTCAGATGTTGGTGTTTCAGTTGATACTGCTGTTGATATTGCAAAAGAATCTGCTGATATAATTTTGCTTGAAAAAGATTTAAATGTATTGTTAGATGGTGTTGGAGAAGGAAGAAAAACTTTTGTAAATCTTATGAAATATATAAAAATGGCAACAAGCTTTAACTTTGGAGAAGTTATTTCTGTTATGTTTGCAAGTGTATTTTTACCTTTCTTACCAGAAACTCCTATACAACTTTTAGTAGAAGGTTTACTTTATGATTTTGGACAAATGACTTTGCCTTTTGATAATGTTGATAAAGAAGCACTTCAAAATCCTAAAAAGTTAGATATAGATGGCTTAAAACACTTTATGTTCTTTATGGGTCCATTAAGCTCAGCATTTGATTTAATCATATTTTCAATTCTTTGGTTTATATTAAAAATTAGAACAGTTTTAGCATTCCAAACAATTTGGTTTACTTATAGTATAATTTCAAATTTACTTGGAATGTATGTTATTAGAACAGCAAAAAATCCATTAAAATCAAGTAAAGCAAGTATGCCAGTATATATTTCTTCATTTTTAATTATTATAGTTGCTCTATTACTTCCATACACGATTTTAGGAAAAGCTATAAATCTTGTTCCAATTGGATTAAACATTATTGGATTGATGTTTGGTTTATCTTTTGTATACTGTATTGTAGCAAGCTTTGCTAAAAAGATATATATTAAAAAATATGGTGAATGGATTTAAAATTTATAAATAAAAAATAACTGATAAAATTTATCAGTTATTTTTTTGTTTTTCTATTAGTTTTTCTTGCTACTTTCTTTTTAGCTACTCTTTTTCTAGTAGCTTTTTTCTTTTCTTTTTTTAGTTCTGAATCTTCTGATGCAGGAACAAACTTTTCACCTATTTTAGGTTTATTCCAAGAAATATATTCACAACCTTCATTTTCACCTTTATTATTTTCACAAATATAATAATTTCTTCTAGTTTTTGTTTTTCTAACTTGAACTGTACCACCACATACAGGACATGGAACATCAATTGTTTCAACAATTGGTTTTGCATTTCTACATTCTGGATAACCAGGACAAGCTAAAAATTTTCCATATCTTCCGTATTTTATAACCATCATTCTACCACATTTTTCACATGGTACATCTGATTCTTCATATTCAAGCTTAACATGCTCTAATTCTTTCTCTACTTTTTCAACAACTTGTTCAAAAGGTGTGTAAAATTCTTTAATAACTTTTTTCCACTTTTCTTTTCCTTCTGCTATTTCATCAAATTTTTCTTCCATGTTAGCTGTAAATTCAACATTTATAACATCACCAAAGTTTTCTATAAGCAATTTATTTACTACTTTTCCTAAATCTGTTGGTATTAATTGCTTTTGAACTTTTTCAATATATCTTCTTGTAAGAATTGTTGTTATAGTAGGTGCATAAGTACTAGGTCTACCTATTCCCTTTTCTTCCAAAGTTTTTACTAAACTTGCTTCTGTATATCTTGGTGGTGGCTCTGTAAAACTCTGTTTTGCATCTATTTTTTCTTTTTTTACTTTTTCTCCAACATCAAGTTCTGGAATTTTTTCAAATTCTTCTTTTTCTTCATTTTCAACATATAAAGTCATATATCCTTTAAATTTCAATGTTTGACCATTTGCTTTAAAGTTATATTCATTTCCATCTATTGAAACAGCTACGGTATCATAAATTGCAGCAGACATTTGACTTGCAATAAATCTATTATATATTAATCTATAAAGCTTATATTGATCTGAAGATAAACTTGATTTTATCATTTCTGGTGTAAGTTCAATATGTGATGGTCTAATTGCTTCATGAGCATCTTGTGCTTCTGAATTAGTTTTATAAAATCTATTTTCATAGTAATTTGTACCATAATTTTTTTCTATATGTTCTTTTGCAGCAGCTCTTGCTTCATTTGAAATTCTGGTAGAATCTGTTCTCATATAAGTAATTAAACCTGTATGACCATATTCTGGAAGTTTTACACCTTCATATAAACTTTGTGCTACTGACATTGTTTTTTTGATTGCAAAATTTAATTTTCTAGAAGCATCTTGTTGTAAAGTACTAGTTGTAAATGGTGGAGCAGGTACTCTTTTTCTCTCTCCCTTTTTTACATCTGTAACTATATATTCTGCTTTTTCAAGATCTTTTAAAATATTATCTACTTCTTCTTTTGAATGAAGTTCTATCTTTTTTCCATCTTTTCCTACAAATTTACAATCAAATTTTGTTTTAGTTTTCTTGTCTGAAACTTTCAAATTAATATTCCAATATTCTTCTGGAACAAAGCTTTCAATCTCTTCTTCTCTTTCTACAATTAATCTAACAGCAACTGATTGAACTCTACCTGCTGATAAACCTCTTTTAACTTTTTTCCATAATACTGGACTTATTTTATATCCAACAATTCTATCTAAAACACGTCTTGCTTGTTGTGCATCTATTAAATTTAAATCTATTTTTCTTGGGTTATCTATTCCATTTTTAACTGCTGATTTTGTTATTTCATTAAAAGTTACTCTACAAACTTCATCTTCACTTATTCCAAGTATATATGCTAAATGCCAAGCAATAGCTTCTCCTTCACGGTCAGGGTCAGTTGCAAGATAAACTTTTTTTGCTTCCTTAGCTTCTTTTTTAAGTGAATTAATAAGATTTGCTTTACCTCTTATATTTATATATTCTGGTTCAAAGTTTTTCTTTATATTTATTCCCATTTTAGATTTTGGTAAATCCCTTACATGCCCCATTGATGCAACTACTTTGCTTTTACCACCTAAATATTTATTTATTGTATTTGCCTTAGCAGGTGACTCAACAATAACTAATTTATCAACCATCTAAATTCTCCTAAACTTTATTTTTTTACTTTAAGTATTTTAAATCATTATTTATATTTATGCAAGTATAATTTAAAAAAGTATAGTTTTATTTATCTATACTTTTTTATTTTTTATCTTTCGTCATGACTATCATCTATATCTTGAGTATTGTTTGCATTTTTGTTTTCATTAAACAATTTAACTTGTGCTGTAATTGCAGAAATTTCAGTTCTTTCTTGTTCTTCTTTTTTTACCTCTGATAACATTTCTCCTAAAATAATACCTTTATCTTTTAAATCATTTGCTTTACTTGCAGAAAGATTTGGAAGTTGTTGTAATTGAAATAAATTTTGTATAATCAATTTTGCTTGATCGGGATTTTCTCTAATTAATTCTTGAACTTCAATTAAATTTTCATCTCTATATGCAATATTAATTTTTCTTTCAAGTTCAGTTAATTTTCTTCTTTCTTCTCTTTCTAAAAGTCCTATTTGAAGAGTTCTTCCTGGCTTACTATAAGTTCCTCTTTCTATTTCTCTTGAAGCAGATTTTTTTATCATTTCTGCAAAATCTTCTATTGTTCTTTGTGCAGCTTTTGGATTTACTTTTCCAACTTCTTCACTATATAATTGTTGTAATTTTTGTAAATCTACACTTGATTCTCCATTTTCATTTTCTGAAAATATATCAAATCCAAAAGTTTTAGCTGCTTCTCCTAATACTTTTGTTCCCTGTTCTGTTTTAAGTGCAGCTAATCTCATCATTCTTGCTAATAAAGCCCTTTTTGATTTATCATCAAGTTCTTTATGTGAATTTAGAAAATCTGTCATCAATTCAATTTCATTAACATTTGCAACAGCCTCAATATTTCCTTCACTTGCATCTTTATAATTTGAATTAATTTTTTCTTGTAATTCTTTATTAAACAATTTATCTAAAATAGATTCGTTCTCATTTTTTGAAAGTTCAGCTGCAGTTACTACAACAGCAGTAGCTTGTACAACTGTACCAGATTTAGTTTGAGCACTTTCTTTTTCTATTATGTCATCTAATACAACTCTTTTTGCTATTTGATCTGCTTGTTCAACAATATTAGATATATCTCCTTTTCTTTCAATTAGATTAGCTAAATCATTTACTGCTTCTGATATAGTCTTCTTATCTTTTGCATTTGATAATATTCTTTGATATGCCTCAAAAACATTTGATTCGATATCCCTTATATCTTTTTCAGTTATTATTTCTCCATTTTCACGTCTTTGAGTAACAACGTTTTTGGCTATTTCAGATAGTTGAGGACCATAACTTCCACATTCAATAAAAATATCTTCTTCCATAAATTCTCTCTTTCTTATTTTATTAGATTTACTAATTCATTATATATTTTTTCTTCAACATTAGATGGAGCTATTGTATTTGCTAATCTTCCCATCTCTTGTAGTTCTGATTTATCTTTTATAATTTCTTCAATAGTTGTAGATAAATTTTCCCCATTTACTTCTTTATTTAAAATTATTTTTGCAGCACCTATTTTTTCTAATACTAATGCATTATCTTCTTGTCTATTTGCTGATTTAGAAGGAAGTGGTATAAAAATAGCTGGTTTTCCTACTATTGACACTTCTGTTATAGTCATTGCACCACTTCTACATATTAGTAAATCTGCTATATTCATCAATTCTTCCATATTATAAATATATGGCACAATCTTAACATTTTTTAATGTATTAAAATAAATATTATCTCTTTCAAAACTTTCTTTTACTATATCAAATTGTTTTGTACCTGTTGCCCATATTATTTGATATTCTTCATTTTTCTTTTTCTTTACTAACTCTGTTACTGCTTCATTTATTTTTTGAGCACCTTGACTACCACCAAAAACTAATACTATTGGTAATTCGTTTCTTATTCCAAGTGCTTCTAATATTTCTTTTCTCTTTATATAAGGAATTTGTACTTTTCTTATTTTTGTAGGAGTTCCTGTTACTACTACTTTTTTACAACCTTCTAATTTAGATTTTGTTTCTTCAAATCCTACCAATATTTCATCAACTTTTTTTGAAAACATCTTTACAGCTTTACCTGGATATGCGTTGCTTTCATGAAATACTGTTGGTATTTTTCTTTTTATTGCTACATTAAATACTGGTCCACATATATATCCACCTGTTCCTAAAACTAAGTCTGGTTTAAATTCATCAAATATTTTATTAACATCTTTTTGACTTGAAATAGTTTTATATATATGTTTCAAGTTTGTTATTGATATTTCTTTTTTAAATCCATAAGCATCAATAGTTCTTAATTTATATCCTGCTCTTTGAACTAAATCCACTTCTAGCCCTCTATTTGTTCCTATAAATAGAATTTCTGACTTTGGATCTTTTTCTTTTATTTTATTAGCTATCGCTATGCCAGGATTAATGTGTCCTCCTGTGCCAGCTGCTGAAATTATAACTCTCATTATAACATCCTTTTATTTTTATTTGGAATTCTAAGCTTTCCATAAGCTAAATTATATTTTAATTATTTGTTTTCCCATTTCTTGATACACTAAGTAAGAAACCTACTGCTATTAAATCTGCAATCATTGCTGTACCACCATAACTAAAGAATGGTAATGACATACCTGTAACTGGTATTGTATTTGTTACAACAGCTATATTAATTAAAGCTTGCAAACCTATCATTGTTGTTACACCAATGGCTATTAATGTTCCAAAAGTATCATCTGTCTTTATTGCTATAACAATACCTCTCCATACAAAAAGTATAAATAATAATATTACTATTGTACAACCAAAAAATCCCAATTCTTCTGCTAAAACTGCAAAAATAAAATCATTATGTGGCTCTGGTAAATATAAATGTTTTTGATTACTCTTTCCTAATCCTACTCCAAATGGTCCTCCTGAACCTATTGCATATAAACTTTGATTTATCTGCCAAGCCTCTCCAATTGGATCTGCATGTTCTAAGTCTAACCAAGTTTGTAATCTTTCAAATCTGAAGTTTTCCATTTTACCTGTTGCAAACTGTCTTATAAAATATCCTGCTATACCTGTAACACCTATTGCTCCAAAACTAAAGAAATATCTAAGTTTTGTTCCTGCCACAAACATTTGAACAACAGTAATTGCTGTAATAATCAATGTTGCACTTAAATGGTTTTGTAATACAAAAACTATAATTATTACTGGTATTAAAAACATTAACGGATATAAAAAACCGTTTTGTTACTTTTCCTATTTTATTTTTTTCTTTTAAATCACTTAATATGTCTGCAAAAAATATTATGAATGCTACTTTTGCAACTTCAGAAGGTTGAAAAGTAAATCCAAAAATTGGAAGCCATCTTTGAGCACCTTTTTCTCCAACACCCATAAAAGCAACTAATAACAATAGAGCTATTGTAACTAAATATATTACCCATTTAATCCATTTAAACCTTTTTAAATTTCTATAATCAAATTTAGAAATTAAAAACATTAAAAAGACACCAATTAAAGCAAAAATACATTGTCTTATAAAATAACTATAACTCGTACCATTTTCTGCATAAGATCTTGGAGCACTAGCAGACAATAACATTATTAATCCTAAACATAGAAGAATTAATGTTATTATTAATATTGAATGATCAAATCTTTTATTAAGAAATAAACCGATTTTATTTTTCTTTTTTCTTGCCATTTTGCTTAAAATCCTTTGTAAATTTAGGTTTTTTAAGGTTCCTATAAACCTTTTATATAATCAAAATTGCAATAGTTGATGCAATTAGTGTTACTCCTGAAAAAACTGCTACAACTTTATTTTCTCTCCAACCACTTAATTCAAAATGATGATGAAGTGGTGACATTCTAAATAATCTTTTTCCTGTTCTTCTAAAATATATAACTTGTAAAATTACTGACAATGTTTCTAAAACAGGTATAATTGCTATTATTAATAAAATTAATGGTAATTTTAAGTATATTGTCATGCTTGAAATTACACCACCTAATAATAAAGAACCTGTATCTCCCATCATTACTTTTGCTTTATAAAAATTATATATTAAAAATCCTATACAGCAACCAGTTACTATTGCACCAAAAACAGAAATTGCTTCACATTCCATTTTTATAGCTATTATTGATATGGCTGTAATCATTATTGCACTTACACTTCCTGCTAATCCATCTACTCCATCAGTTAAATTAACTGCATTTGTACTAGAAAGCATAACTAAAATTGTAAATGGTATATAAATCCATATTGGTAAATTTAAATTGTAATTTATAAAAGGTATTATTATATCTGTTCCTAATTTAGCATAATTTGTTAAATACATTGTATATATAACAGATATAATAAGAAGTCCAAACATTTTTAGTTTAGGATTTAATCCTTCTGTATTTTTTAAAACTACTTTTTTAAAATCATCTATAAAACCAACTATTCCAAATCCAATACTTGTTAATGCCACAGCAATTATTGGTTCAATATCTTCTTTATAAACAAAACAGTATATTATAATTATGATACTTATAGAAATAATCATCATTATTCCACCCATTGTAGGTGTTCCTTGTTTTTTTAAATGTGCTCTTGGACCATCTAATCTTTCACTTTGACCAACTTTTAATTTCTTCAATATTGGTATAATAATTTTTCCCAAAATAGCTGTTAATATAAAAGCTGATATTAAACAGATTATTTGTCTAATCATTCTTTTTCTCTCCTAAAATTTCTTTAACAATTTTTCTTTCATCAAAAGGTCTTTTTTCTCCATTAACTTCTTGATATGTTTCATGGCCTTTTCCTGCTAGTATAACAATATCTCTTTTTGTCATCATTTTAATAGCTTTTTCTATTGCTTCTCTTCTATCTACAACAACTTCATATTTTCCTTTTGTTTTTGATATTCCTTTTTCTATTTCACTAATAATATCTTCTGGTTTCTCAGTTCTTGGATTATCAGTTGTAACAATTGCATAATCTGCTAATCTTCCTACAACTTCTCCCATTCTAGGTCTTTTTTCTCTATCTCTATCTCCACCACAACCAAATACACATATTACTCTTCCAGGTGTATAAGTTTTTGTTGCTTGTAACATAGTTTCCAAGCTTTCTGCTGTATGTGCATAATCTATCATTATTGCTAAATCTTGTTTATTAGGAACTAATTCATTCCTTCCAGGAACTACTATATTTTCTAATCCTTGTTTTATTGTTTCAGCATCTATTCCTAATCCAGTTGTTAAAGAAATTGCTGCTAATGCATTATAAACACTATATCTTCCTGGAATATTTACTTTTATTCTTTCATTTCTTGCTCCTATTTTTACTTTAAAATCTACACTAATATTTGTTATAGTAATATCTTTTGCTAATAAATCTGCTTTATTATCAACTGCATAAGTTTTTATATCACAATTTGGTGAAGCAGATATAATTTTATTGCATTTAAAATCATCACTATTTACATATCCTTTTGGACACATTGAAAATAATTTTAATTTTGTTTCAAAGTATTCATTCATATCAGCATGTTCTTTTAAACTGATATGATCTTTATAAAGATTTGTAAAAATTGCATAATCAAAAAAACTACCATCAACTCTAGATAATTTTAAGCTTTGAGAAGAAACTTCCATAACTACATAATCTACTTTTGCTTTTGCCATTTTATAGAAAAGTTTTTGAAGTTCTAAACTTTCTGGTGTAGTTCTATCACTAAATCCTAAACATTCTTCTCCTATATAATTTGCAACAGTTCCAATCAAACCTACTTTATACCCTGCTTTTTCTAATATTGATTTTATCATATACGTAGTTGTAGTTTTTCCTTTTGTTCCTGTAACTCCTATAAGTTTAAAGTATTTTGAAGGATTTCCAAAGAAATTACAAGAGACTCTAGCTAATGCTTTTCTAGTATTTTCTGCAATTATTACTGTAATATCTTTTGGCATATTTATATTTTTAAGATTTGCTGATATGTCAAGCATTACTGCAACTGCTCCATTTTTTATAGCCTCTTCTACATATTCATGACCATCAGAATCATAACCTTTTATTGCAATAAAAAGTGTTCCTGGTACAACTTTTTTAGAATTGCATTCAACTTTCTTTATATCTAATTCTAAATCGCCTTTAGCTTTAAAATTCTCAATTCCTGACAATAATTTTTTTAATTCCATTTGAATTTTTACCCCCGAAATTTAGATAATTACTCTATGATATTATATAGTAAAAAAAGTTTTTTGTACAGAAAATATTGAAAATATATTATTTCTTAAAATTTTATTCTGTTTCTGTTGGTTCAATCTCTAAATAATCAATTACTTCATTCAATATTTTCCCAGCAACTGGTGCTGCAACAGTTCCTCCTTGATGTCCAGATTCTCCTGTTGGATTATATAATGTTATTAATATACAAATTTGTGGATCATCTGTTGGTGCAACTCCAATAAAAGATGTTACATATTTTCCAGTATTTACTCCGTCTTCAGATGTTCCAGTCTTACCACCTACATTGTATCCTTTAACTCTTGCATTTTTTCCTGTTCCTTCTGCTACAACAGATGTCATCATACTTAATACTTTTTCAGCTGTTTCTTTAGAAATCACTTGATTTTTAAATTCTGGTTGTATTTCATTAATTTCTCCTGTTTCAGAATTTATTATTTTTTTAACTACTCTTGGTTTTACATATAATCCATTATTTGCTATTGTAGAAACCATTGTTATCATCTGTATAGGTGTTACTTCAAATCTCTGTCCAAAACTAATTGTTGCAAGTTCTACTGGCCCTACTTTTTCTTCTTTTAAGAATATTGAATTTGCTTCTCCTATTAAATCTATTCCTGTTTTATTTAAAAAACCAAATTTTTGTAAATATTCATAATATTTATTTACACCTATTTTTTGTCCTAATCCTATAAAAACTGGATTACATGAGTTCATTAATGCTTCTCTTAAAGATTGAGCTCCATGAGGTCTATAATATCTCCAACATTTTATTCTTGCACCAGCTATTTCTATACTTCCAGTACAAACATAACTACCCTTTTTATCTGTTTCTGCAATTTTTTCTTCTAAAGCTGCAGAAGTAGTTACTAATTTAAAAGTAGAACCTGGTTCATAAGTATCTGTTATTGCTTTATTTCTCCACATTCCTTGCAAATATGTGGATTTTTCTGAAGATTCTAGTTCACTCCAAATATCAGAAACTTCTTCATTATTTATTGTGTATGGATTATTTAGATCATAATATGGATATGTAGCCATTGCTAAAATATCTCCATTTTTTGGATTCATAATAATTACATTTCCACCATCTGTACATACATTTTCTATACAAGCCTCTTCTAAATATTTTTCAGCAATAGATTGTATATTCATATCTATACTTAAAATTAAGTCATTTCCTTTTAAAGATTTATTATATTCTTCTCCTCCATCTCCCATACTATTTCCTTTTGCATCTTGCATTTTGCTTATGCTACCATCTTTTCCTTTTAAAACATCATTATATTTTGCTTCTATTCCATCTAAGCCTTGATTATCACTTCCAATAAAACCAATTACATGTGATGCAAGAGTAGAATATGGATAAAATCTTTTTGTATCTTCATCAATATTTATTCCAGAATATATATTGTTTTCATTCATCCATACTCTTAATTTATCAGTTTTTTCTTTGTCAACTCTTCTTATTATTGTTTCAATTAAACTGTTTTTATTTACTTTTTTAAAAACTTTATCATAATCTAATTCAAAAATTTCTGACAATACTTTTGCTACTTTTTCTTTATTTTCTTTATCTATATTTATTGGATTTATTGTAATTGTTTCAACACTACTACTTTGTGCTAACACAATTTCTCCACTACAATCATATATTGTTCCACGATTTGCAGTTATACTTCTACTTACATATTGTTGATTTTCAGATTTACTTTTCCATTTTTCTCCTTCAACAATTTGAATTATTCCTACTTTTATAATTAAAATAGTCCAAAAAGAAGTAACTGCAATTAAAATAAAAGTTAATCTTTTTTTCATATTTAAATTACTTTTTCTCATGAAATTCCTCCAAGTTTTTAATTAGTAAATTTTATTTGCTTTTTCACAAAAATAGAACAATTTTAAGTAAATATACGTTTTAAATTCTATAAGAAAGCCTTCAAATATAAAAATAAAATTTATAAATTTTAAAGGAAAAAGCTCTAAAATGTTTTAACATTCTAGAGCTTTAAAGCGTTATTATATTAAATTTTTATTATTATATTACTTTATAAAATTACTAAATATCATATCACATAGAAATAAAATTGCTGGAACTATGGAAATAACAGAGAAAACTTTTTTGTTCATTTTACTTGCAATTAGCTTTGCCACTGGTACAAAAATATATGTTAAAAGTAATCCAGACACTGCAAAAAACATAATTGATCTAAAACAAACATATCCTCCTATATTACCCCAATTCCATATTTCAGTATTATAGTCCCATAATCTTAAATTTGATATATGAAATAATGCATATCCAGTACCAAATTCTAGTAGTCCAGATACTACTGCACTTAAAACAAATACTAATAATGGTTTTTTTCTAAATCTATATGATACTAATATTATAAATAATCCTCCAAAACCATATATTGGTATCCATGGTCCATAAGTTGTTCCTCTTTTCACAAAATACCCCAAATCTATTCTATAAAAAAGCATTTCATATATAAAACCAAATATACCACTACATACAATTAGAAATAACATTATTTCTAATTTTTCTTTTTTAGAGAATTCATATTCTTTATTTTCAAATTCTTTAATTTTATCAGTTATCTTTGTCATTTTATCTTACCTTTTATTTTTTTGATAGTATCATATTTATTTTACTTTTGCAATCTTTTTGTTTTAGCTTTATAAAACCTCTTCTTAACAGTAACATTAAAAGAACCTCTCTTATTTTTTATAAGAAAGGTTCTTTTTTTATCTTAATATCTAATTGATATTATCTTTTAGTTTAAGATTTTTATTTTGTTAAAACTCTCTTTTTGATAATTACTACACCTGTTGTAAGAATTGCTAATCCTGCAATTACAGTTGCTAATACTTGTGGTAAGATTGTATCTACTACATCATTACCAGTTGGAGGTGTGAATGTTACTAATTCTGTTGCACTTGAATCTCTTTCTTGAAGAGCTGCTTTAAATTCTCCAATTATTGGATTTGCATTACCTACTAAAGCTGCCTCATCTCTTCTACCAACTGAGTTTTCAAATTTAACAATTTCTGTAATGTTATCATAGCTTAAATTATCTGCATCATCTTGTGCTGAAACAGTTTTTGTTAATGTCAATACTATTTGTGAACTATAATTGTTACTATCAAATGTGTATGGTACTAAGTTTTTCTCGAAATCTGCATTTGATTTTGTTGCATCATCTGTATTTGGTGTTTGATCATCCACACTTAATAATAAGTTATTTCTTTGTACTACTGGTTCTGTTTCTTCATATTTTTGTTTTACTACATATTCAATACCTTTTTTATCTGTCTTTGAGAATGCAGGTATTACGTTAGGATCGATTAATCTGCTTTCTTCAAATCCACTTCCTGATAATTCAGTAATTGTTGTATTTCTCCAAATGTGATTATTTTCTGTATTAATGTTTGATGTAAATACTGAATCATTATCTGCATAATCAACGATTTGACGAACTTTAGTTGTAACTATTACATCATTATCTCCAGGTGTTCCTGTATAGTATGCATTTCCTAAATACTTACCATATTCTACTGTTCCTGTTGCTTCTGCTTGTTTCATTTCATTTGCTAAGTTTCTAATTTCTTGTTTAACAGTTGTGTTATTTGCAACAGCTACATTTTCTATTTCAGCTAATTGTTTACTTGTATAATCTTTTTCACCAACATTTAGTGCTGTAATTACATAGTTGATTTCTATTGTTGTACCTTGAAGTATTGTTTCATCTACATTGATAAATCTGAAGTTTTGTGTTCCTTTATTTTTAGAATCTAACAATTTGTTTTCATTTTTATCTAATGCTTGTAATTGGTCTAGGCCTATTGATTTTTCAGTATTTAGTGTTACTTCTGCTACTAAATATTGATTATCATTTATCTTAGCTACCACAATGCTATCATCATTTATTTCTGATTTTGATTTAGGTGCATAGTTAATATCATATATTGCATCAAATATTACATTATTATCGTTTGTTACTAATCTAATTTCACCAATTTCTTTATCTAGAATTATAGCATTTTCTGGTCTTTCAATTAAACCGAAGTCAATATTTCTTAATTCATAAGCTTTAGATTCTTTTTCTACAACCACACTTCCATTTGATACAACTTTTCCTTTTACAGTTGTAGAGTTTAATCCTTCTAATCCAGCTTCATCTGCTGATTCGATAGCTAAATCTATTTTTGCTGTATCTGCAAACATACTATATTTATTATATAATTCTGTATGTTTTGCACTTACATCATTAGCTGTTGATAATTCTGTTCCATTTAAGTTTGTTATAGTTTGTGAAGCAGCTATTACTTCTAGTCTTCTTGCTTCACTATCTCTAGCATCTGAGTTCTTATCATTTCCTTCTACTTGATATATTGTTGATTTATAGTCCTGACCATTATATACTGCTGGTGTGTAACCAATGTTATCACCATCGTAATTTGCTGTTTTAATATCATCATAGTATGAAGTTCCATCTGCTTTTAATGCTTCGGCTGGTGACAATGTTACTTTTGTTTGATCTTCTAGTTCAGTTTTATCGTTTCCATATAGGAATCTTACAACATATTTTCCAGTTGGCACTCCAGTAAATCTATATTCACCAACATTTGATGTATCAGATGATATTCTAGATGTTTCTGTTGTTGATGCAAAACCACCTGTCAAGTATTCTAATGTTTTTCCACCTAAGCAGTTTAAAGCACTTGATGTTGGCCATAAGAAGTCATAATCGATTCCATCAACAGTTACTTTTTCAATAAGTTCTGTTGTCAATCCACCAATTAAAGCTTCATCGTCATCTCTTAAACCATTTCCAACAGCATTTTCATCTATTGATTTATCTTCCCAAGCTATACCATTAACTTTTCTTGTTTCATCAGTTAATTCTAGTTTTAGTGTTGGTGCCATATCTGTATCATCTTCAGCCCATGGTTTTTCATTATAATCTTTAATATTTACGTTTGCAGGTGCTGAATCTATATCGATTTTACCAGCAACTGTTGTTCCGTCGCTATAATATGTTGAGTAATTTGCAATTTCTACCATGTTTGATTTATTTCCAAGAATAATTGCATCTGTTACTTCATTTATATCTTCTTTTTGTACAGCATAAGTTACATAGATTTCTGCCATTTGACCACTTTCTAATCTTAATCCATTTAAGTTTGCTGTTGTCTTAATATACTCTTTTCCATCTGAAGCATGTATATTTCTTTCAGTAGTTGCCCAATCAACATTTGTTACTTGGTCATTTACTTTCATATATGATTTATTTGCTACTTCTTTCGTTTCTCCATTTACTAACTTAGTAACTGGTCCGTTAATTGGTTCTCCTAAAGAAGTATCAGAATAATCATTTACTGAATTAATTATTACTACATAATTACTTGAAGTATTATATAGATTTAATTTGTATGTCAAGTATACTTCTAGTTCTGAGTCTGTAATAGATCTTCCTATAGTTTTATAGAATGTATCTACTGCACTATATAATTCTGTGTTTGCTTTATACATTTCAGCTCTATAATAGTAATCTGTTTTATATAATCCTAATTCATAACTTATGTTCATATTGTCTATTTCAAGATGTCTATTTAATGTATCTTTTCCTAAATCTGATAACTTATTAAATGTATAATCTAATTCTTTTCCATCTATTAAGACTTTAGCTGAATATAAATCTTTTGTTGCTTCAACATCTGCATCTTTTCTTCTTACTAAACCTAAGTTAATATGTAAGCAGTAATTATAAGTTGCAGAATATTTATATTTTTGTTGTAAACCAAAATCTGTTATATTTACATCATAATCTTCTAGATGCATTTTATTGTCAAATGGATATTGTAATCCACCTACTGAAGTTCTTGCTTTTGCTTTAAATAAACTATAAGCAACACCATTTGCATCAGTAGTTACAACTTTAGATTGTACTCTTGTTGCAAAATCTCCAGATACATCAGCTACATATCTAACAGCATTTTCTCCTTCAGAGCCTTGTACTGCACCAACTGTTTGGCCTTCACCATCTATTGGTGTATTTCCATATATACTTTGAATTCTATTGTTTACAATTTCTCTATCATAATCTTTTGCCATTGATTTATCTGCATAGCTATCTCTTTCTGATGTACTTGCATTTATATAATCTCCTGCATTTCCTTCAACATATTTATCCCCTTGAAGTTTTGATAAGAAAATTGTTGGCTCATAAGTTTGACCATCGTAAACAAATTCTACATCATATCTTATTGAAGAAGCTCCTGCTGCTTTTTCTTCATCTGTCATAGATAATATTTCTAGTCTTGGTGTTTTCCATTCACCTTGCATATCTGTTAATACAGGGAATGTTAATTCAGTATCTAAATTATCACTATAAGCTTTTGCTAATGTTCTATATTGTGTTAATTCTGAATTTCCACTCATAACAGTTCTGTAAACATAAACTTCTACACCTTTAATACCTGATTCTGAACCATCTATTTTTCCATTTGGAACTGAATCTGGCATATTCTTTCCAGCATCTTGACGAACATCTTCCCAAACTTGACCAGCAAGTTCTATTGTTAAGTCAATTTCTACATATACTGGTAATTCGTTTGAAATAACTAATTCTATTTCATCATTTTCTGACAAGGCTGCTCCATTATTACTTGGTGCTCCTACTTGTCTCCAACCTTTTGGTAGATTTATTTCTTCTACTGTAACTGTTGGAGCATTATTTCCCCACCACTTAATATCAGGTGATATATATGTTGCTGTTGTTGATTTTGAAACATCTACTGATAATTTTTCAGTATAAATATAATCTCCATCACTTGCATAATGCATTTCACCATTTATTTCAAATGTTCCTGAAATCTTAATTTCAACTTCAAAAACTTGTGGTTCAGCAGCATCTATAAATTTATTTGGAACTATTTGTTTTGTTACTTTAAATTTTCCATGTTTTTCTTCAGCTCTATTTATAGCAACTACTTCTACTATTTCACCTGCTTTTAAACTTCCTTCAGCATTTTTTATTTCTACTAAAGTAAATCCATCTGGTAATTCAATTTCTTCTACTTTATATTTTGGTGCTGGATCTGAAGCATTCCATTCTATATAGTCAGATTTATAAGTTTCATTAGCTTTTAGTTCTACATAATATGAACTATCTCCTATTGTTATTTTAAATCTAAATACTTCATCAGTTGATATATTACCTTCTACTTGTTTTGTAACTTGTAAATATCCACCAACCTTTTTAGGTGCATTTGTAACTGTTACTACATTTACTTTTTGGCCTGCAGAACCTTCTTTAATTGTTCCTGATCCATTTACTATAGAATCTACTTTAGCTATATCTGATTCTTGTTCTTCTACAGTATATGATGGTCCATCATTTGAATCTCCAAACCATTTTATTGGTCCTAAAGTTACACTTTCTCCACCTTTAACAACAACATCTTTTATTGTATAACTGCTGTTATTAACTTGATCAGAACCATAACTGAATGTTCCTGTTAAAGTTACATTAAACTTAAATTCTTTTCCAATTAAGCTATCATCTGTAACTTTTTTCTCTATTACTAAATATCCTTCATGTTCATTTACTTTATTTACAAATGTATTTTCTGTATAAACAATCTTTTCTTCTTTAACACTATTTTCTATTAATGTTCCTTCTACTTTATTTGTAGATTGACCATTAGCTGATACAAAAGTTGTTCCTTCTGGAAGTTCAACCTCTTCAATAGTGTATTTTGGAGTAGGATCTTCAGGTTTCCATGTATAACTTCCTGTATATTCCCATACCCATTTATTGTCTTTTAATTCTGCTGTTAAAGAAACTATTTGTTCTGTAAAGCCATCTACATTTATTTTAAACTTAAATACTAAGTCTTTTACATAATCTACTGGGCATTTATCTGCATTCTCTAATGTTTTTATAATATGTAGATATCCAATTTTATCATATCCGTTTGTAGCTGTTACTGTAATTAGATAATTATTGTCTCCATCTGATACATCAGATAAACTTCCTTTACTTGGAGAAACATTACTTTCAATATCTGAATCAATTAGATTTTCTTCAACTGTATAAGTTGGTGCTGTTTTTCCATACCAAGTAAATTCATCTGATTCCCAAGTAACTTCTGTTTGATTTTCTGAAACTTTTAATACAACAAATTGTTCATTATTGTGTTCTTCTTGATTAGCTACTTCAACATATCCATCATTTGTTAATTGTATTGTTTGATCTTTAAATAATTGATCTTTATAATAGAATGTTCCTGTAACTTTTACAACAAATTTGAATTCTTTGTCTTCTAAGTATTTATCAGAAATCTTTTTAATTAATTTTAAATGTCCTGTTTTAGGTGTAACTGTATTTACAAGATAATTTTCAATTACACCTGTTGAAGTATTTGGAGTAAGTACTCCTTTAATTACATTTCCTTCAACAGTTATTGACTCATTACCTTTATTAGCTTCTTTTGTTTTTTCAAAACTAAATTGTGTTCCTGCTGGGCATTTTGTTTCTTTTAGAGTATATGAAGGATTTTCTCCTTTGTTCCATTCATATTCTACTACTGAATTTCCTACCCATCTATATGTGATAGTTCCATCATCATTTTTAATTTGTTCCATATTTGTATTATTTAATACAATATTTTCTGATGCGTAACCATCAACAGATAATTCAAATTCAAATGATAATTTTTCTAAATCTTCTTTAGATAAGCTTTCAGCATGTTCTAATGTTTTAATAATCTGTACTTTTCCTTTTTCTTTTAATTGATCGTTAACTGCTGTTACTTTAACATTTTCACCTGCTTTTAAGCTTCCACTACTTGGATCTACTGAAATTTCTTTGTATCCATCTGGTACGTTAATTTCTTCAACATGGAACGTTGGTGCTTCTCTTTCATACCATTTAATTTCTCCATCTGCAAGTACATCTAAAGTAGTTCCAGCTTTAACTGTTCTTTCAAAGCTTACTGATTGATTTTTATACTCTCCATTTTGATATTTAAATTTACCATCTATTGTAACTTTAAATGTAAATTCTGGAATATTTTCGCCAAATTCTTTGATTATATTACCATCTTCATCTTTTACAATTTTTTCAATTGATAAAGTACCTGTTTTAGGATCTAATTGGTTTTCAGCAATTACTGTTACTGGTAATATTGTTCCAGATCTTAATTTTCCACTACTTGGACTTACTGAAACAGTTTTATATCCGCTTCTTGGAATTTCTCTTATATTAAATGTAGGTATATAAGAATCTCCTTTTGCTTCTTCACTATCTTCTTCTGGGATTTCCCATGTATATACTTGTGATAAAGCTGCAGAATTTCCTCTAACTCTTATAAGGCTTCTACCATCTTGTTGTGATCCATTAACTTCTAAGATAAAGTCGAAGAAACCTGGATTATCTATATTTAATTTATCACCTTTTTCATCTACTATAGTTTTTTCAATTATAATTTGAGCTGCATCATATCTTCTGTCTAATACTTTTCTAAATCTTCTTATTTCAGCTTCTATATTTCCTGCGTTTCTTTGTGATGGTAATGGTCCTGTTACTTCTTCCCAATCATATCTATAACGAGTTCTATCTACTTCTTCTCCAGTTACTGGATCTGTTTCTGTGTAATGTTCTACTTCTCTAGTAGAATTTACAACTGTATTTTTGTATTGACCATAAAAGTAATTGAATGATCCCTTTGCATTTGTATATTCAAATTCTACATGAACATTTGTTATTCTTGTAGCATTATATTTATGTTTTATAGCAAATTGGAATGGTGTACATGGAAGTGGATATCCATTTTGGTCAAGATTTTCAGAAGATATAGTAAAATCATCTCCATATACTAAAACTGGATGTGTTGGATCATTTGTTTCTAATTCCATTTTTGTTATAAATGCAAAAGTTGGTTCATAAACATAATTTATTGCATAATATCCAACTAATATGTTATCTCCATTTGGTGTTGCTTCAGTAAATTTTATTGTTGGATTATCTAAATTATAATTTGAGAAATCTAAATTTCTATCTCTTACATCATCATAATATTTATCTGTTTTAATCCATTCTGGATCATAGTCTAAGTAGAAAAATTCTTCTAATGTTTCATCTTTAAATACGTTTTTAGCATCTTCTTTTGATATACGTTTAACATCAGAAACATTTTTTACTTTAGCTGCTTCTAATATGTATTTTTGGAATTCTTTTGCAGCATCATTTAAATCTGTATAATCTTTATCAGGATCAAATTCTTCATCAACTGTTGTACTTAAAGCTGTATCAAATATATCTCCTTGAAGGTTTGGATCTCCCTCTAATTGTGATTGAGCTAAGTCTGTTCCAAAACCTCTTTCTGATATATCTGTAAAGTTTGGATCACTTGATGCTATTCCTTGACCTGCTGGAGTATGCCACCAAGCAATTTGCTCTGGTGTTTTTTCTCCATATATACTACCTTCTGAGCATTGTGCAAAAGCTAATATAAATGCTTCTTCAGGTGTTGCATATTTTCTTTCACTTGTTGTGTAACTAGCTCTTGTATAGAATGCTTCTGGTATTTCTGAAGGATCATAAGTTGATCCTGAAATTGTTCCATATTCTATACTATCAAAAGCTGGATGACTTGAATCTGGAAGTCTAGTTCCTCTTTGGCTACACATTAAATCACCATGTTGATATAACATTTCAAGTGTTATTGAACCATCAAATGTATGTCCATGGTTTACTATTTCTCTAGTATTAAGTCTATCCCATACTACAGAAACATTTTCATTACCTACTATGTCATCGCCTATTGCTGCAGTTGTTGTCGCAATATCTCCATTTGCGTTAGCAGTAGTCGTTGTTACTGTTTGATTTTCTTCATCTATGTCTGTTGTCGTTACAGCAAAAATTTTATAAGCAAATGCGATGTTTAATATTATAAATATTGTTATTATTAAACTTAATATTTTCTTATTTAATCTATTCATATTAAACACCTCCTTTTCTTTTAGCTGCGACAATTTTGTTGTGCGTTACAAATATCGCTATACTTCCAAGCAATATTGTTATTATGATTATAGAAATGTATACAAATATTTCACCTGTTCTTACACCTATAACCATATCTGCTCTACTCATATCGTTTTCACCTTGTGCTTTATTTGCCGGTGTTGAATTTATATCTGAAATACCATAAGTATTATAATCTTCATAAATTTCTGCTATGTTGTTTATAATTCCTATGTTCTCTTCTGTTGTTTGTTTTGTTAATACTAATTTTACAGTTGCCATTTCTCCTGTTTTTAACTCTTTATTTTCTAATACATTTGTATAAAGGTTTCCATCAGATCCTGTATACCAATCTTTATTTGAACCTAAAGTTGAGTTAAATGTCATACCTTCAGGAATATAATCAACTATTTTCTTAGCATATCCAGAAAAGTCTCCAACATTTAGAACTGTTATTGTATATTCTACAAATACTGTTGCACTTGATAAATATTTTGATCCTATATCTGTTTTTGCTAAAGATACATTATGATATTCTTCAGAAGTTGTTCCATTTGATGTTTGTACTGTAACTTTTGATATTCCTTTTTGTAATTCTAAATCAAATGTACTTGCTAATGCTAAACCTAAGTCTATATCAGATATACTTCCACTATTTACTGTTATTATATCTGTTACAGCTCCTTCTACAGTTTTTCCATCTTTTTCAATAGTTGTTGAAATAACATCTGAGTTAACGTTACTTGCAACACCTTCTTTTTGATATGCTGTAACTTTATATTTTGACACATCATATTCAAATAATACTAAGTAATTTCCGTTTTGTACTCCTGAGAATGTATATTTACCTTGTGAATCTGTTGTTATTGCTTGTTTTACAACACCTGTTTGGCTATCTACTAATCTTACAAGAATACTTGATAATAATTTTTCATCACTATTTCTCATACCATCTTGGTTTTTATCTTCCCAAGCTGATCCTGAGATTCTATATGTTTTCGCTGTTGGTAATAAGTTTGAATTAGATGATGAGCTTGAAGATTCTCCTTCTTCATTTTCATATAAACCAGTTGATTCAATTATATGTGTTATTGAATTACTTGTAATTGATTCTATCTCATCAGATGATAACACAGCATAATTTGTTGCTGATTGTTCATCAGATGCACCAATTGATACTGCTTTACCAGTTAAATTCAATTTCCATTCTTCTCCTGGTGCAATATTTACCTCTAATTCAAGTTTATCAGCATAATTTCCTGGTCTATTTACTTCAACTCCACCAACAACATAATTTACGTTTGTTATAACAATTCCTTTAGGAATTTGATCTTCTATTTTTAAGCTTGTAGCTGTTACTCCACCTTCATTTTTTACAATGAAATTGTAGTTTACAGTATCTCCTTCTTTTATGTATGTATTTACTGTATCTGTTGATTGTGTAATTGTAAGTATTGGTTTTGCTATTGCTGTTACTATTTTATTTGATTCATATTCATCTGAATTATCTGCTTTTACTTTGCTTGATATCTCAACATATTTCTTTCCTAAGTTGTCATCAAAATCGTTTACAGAAATTTTTATATCTAAGTTTTTACTATTTAATTTTTTAAAGTCTCCTAAATTCCATGTTATTACTCTTGAATCTTCATCATAAACACCATTTTCTGTTGCGCTTATAAATGTGAATTCTTCTGGTAATTGTGTTTTTACAACAACATTGTTTTTAGTTTCAGTAGATGAGTTTACAACAACTGTACGATATTGAACTTCATTTCCTGGTTTTTCTATAATTTTATAAGCTGGTCCTTCTTGTGAAATATAGAATTCTGCAAATTCAATTTGTACAGTATTTGAAGTATCACTCAATACTGCTCCTAAATCTTTAGCTGTTAAATTAACAGTTGGAGTTGTTGTATCAGCATATTCACCAGTTATAGATAATGGATTTGCAATTAAATAAACTGTTAATTGTACGTTTTGTCCTATTTCTAATTTTTCAAATGAAACAGTTAATTTATCATTTCCTTCATTTACAATAGCATTTTCTACATCTATGTCATAACGTGAATATTTACTTCCAGCAGGAATTGGTACCTCAATATTTACATCTTCTGCAATACTTTCACCAACATTTGATACAGATATAGTAACACTAAATTCTTCATTTTCTTTTACTACTTCTTTAGCATCACTAATAGACACTGTTAATTCTGGTCCAGCGCCTGTTGTTAATCCAACTATATTTGCTATTTCAAATTCATTATCTTGTGATAATTCTGAATTATTTCTATAATATACTCCAAAAGTACCTATGAAATTTTCATTATGTGGTAAGTTTTCTGGCACTACAAAATTATAGGCAAATCTTAATATTTCATTTTCTGCCATTTCATAGTTCTCTTCTGCTGGTACTATTAAGTATGATTTTATTGTTTCTATATTTGCTGGTTCTAATGTCCATCCATTGTTTTCATCTTTTAAGTCTTTACTTGCTTCTCCATTTTCTGAATAGTATATTAAGAAGCTTCCTCTATTTTGTTCATTTACTTCTATTGGTCCTGCTAATTTTGTATCTATTGTTGTTCCTAATTCTTCTCCACTATTTAAGTCTTTTACTCCTTTATATGCTATTCTTCCTAGTATACTTACATTACTTACTGTATTTCTATTGTTGTTCATTACTATTAGTTCTTCTCTTGCTGTTATTCCTGCTCCGTATACTCCTATTATTCCTTCTTTCTTTCCTTGTCTTACTGATGTTACTGTGCTTCCTTCTGCATTATAATTTGATATACTATTTACTGCTACTAATCCTGTTGGTGCTGAGTATTCTATTCCTACTTCTTTTACTCCTCCATCTACATAATTTGTCGCTTCACTATTTGTATATCTTAATATTACTTTCTCTTCTTTTGCTGGTGCATACATATTTACTTTTATATTTACGTTCATTACTATATTTGTTCCATTTGTTAATGCACCTGAATTTATTCCTTCTTGTTTTCCATCTAATGTTACTCTTATTTTTCTTCCTTCTACACTACTTGAACTTATCTCTAAGCCTTCTCCATATAATAGATTTATGTTTGTTAATTCTACATTCTCTACATATTCTGGTAGCTCTATCTCAAATTCTGAATGTCCATATACATCTGATGTTTCTCTTTCATTATTTAATTTTATTCTCATTTCTACATCTGTATTTGTTTCTATTGTTGATAAGCTTTCTCTATCTATACTTAATGTTGCTTCTGTTGCTGTTTCTGTTAATCTCTCTTCTGTTCTTATTTTTCCTACTTCTACTCTTCCTTCTACATAGCTGTATTGTGCTTCCATTTTTGTTTCACTTGCTATTTTGTCTATGTTTTTATATGTCTCTTTATCTACACTTGCATCTCCTACTGCTTTTACTGTTCTTATTACTATGTTTCCTTCTCCTGTTGGCTTTGTCATTTCGAAACTTAATCTAGAATGTTTCTCTCCAAATCCTACCTCTATATTTCCGCTTTCATTTACTTCACTATCTTTATTTATTACGTTTATTACATTTCCTGCTTCATCTTTTACTCTGATTTCTCCTGTCTCTCCTAAAATCTTTTCAAAGTTCTCTTTACTTACACTTATCCTTTTATAATATACATCATTTGTCTCTATTTCATTTCCTGCTTTATCTACATATACATTTCTCTCATCTTTTACTTCCATTAATTCTACTATGTCTTTATATGAGATGTTTACTATTATCTCTTCTGGTATTTCTACTTCATATCTTCCTGGATTATTATAATTTATATATGTATATGCTTTACTTATTTCTTCTTTTTTATTTTCTATATTTATAGATACTATTTCTCCTGTTGTTCCTTCTAATTCGTATTTACTCTCTTTCTCTACTGTTACTATATTTTTGTTCTCTTCTTCTTCTATTCCACTTACTGTTGTCATTCTTGCTATTGTTTTTGTGTTTGTCTCTACTTTCTCGTCTTCTCCTACTTCTACATTTCCATAAGTGTATGTTACTAAGTATTCATCTACTCCTGATCCATTATATAATCTTTCTTCTTCTTTCTTCTCTCCTTCTTGTAAATACTCTCCTTCTGCTTCATTTACTTCTACCATTCGTTTTTCATTATTTACTTTTATTTTTAATTTATTTTCTTCTTCATTATATTCCCAGTTCTCTTCTCCAAATACTACTTCTCCTGCTTCTAATCCATTTGTTCCTTCTGTTGTGTTTGCTACTACTGTTATTTTACTTGGCTTTTCTCCTTTTACTACTGGTACTTCTATTTCTAATTCTGTTTCTTTTACTGGTAATGTGTTTTCTTCTACTTTATTATCTATTCTTTCTACTGTTTGTAAGATTACTCCTTCTTCGTATGTGATATATTTTGTTGCTGCTTCTTCTAATTTTACTTCTCTTTCATCTTTCCATGATACTCTTAATACCACTTCTTTTGATACTTCTTTTTCTTCTCCATCTTCATCTACATATATACCACTAAATCTTACTTTACTTTCTCCTGATGCTTTTTCTTCTTTTACATATTGTTCATTTTTATATTCTATTGGTATTTGTATTTTTATTTCTGAAGATTTATCAATTTGATTCAAATAAACAGTATTATCTTCTATATTTCTAATACCTTCTTCTAATTCTTCTTTTTCTCTTAAATCAAAATTTAAACCTTTTCCTTCTTCTGCTTCTGTAATTTCGATCTTAGCATCTTTTAAATATCCTTCTTCTTTTACATTTAAATCCATGCTAATTTCTAGTTCCTTGTTGTTTACATCACTAATAACCGAAGCATTTTTTTCTTCTTCGGTTCCAAAATAAGCTTCAAATTCGATATTTTTACTTCCCGTATCGGATTTTCCACCAAATATTGTTTCTGCTAAACTTGCTGCATAAGATTTACTTACAAAAGCAAAATTTGCAAATGTTAATGTAAATACTAGGAATACTGCTAACAATTTTTCTAGAATCTTGTTTTTTAGCATATTTTTTTCCTCCTCAATTACATTTAATATTATAAGTATATAGTTTTTTTAAATAAACTTCTCTTTACTTCTTATAAAAAAAGTCTACACATTATCTATTATACATCTATTTTCCTTTTTTTTCAAGGATTTCGTACTATTTTTTGACTTTTTTTCAATTTTTTAAAAATCTTTTTTACTTATTTTTGTATACTTTCATCATTTTTTTTGACTTATTGTATACTTCTATTCCCTTGTTATACAAAGAAAACAAGCTGTTTTCCTTGTATAACAAGGGGGAGGGAGTTAAATAGCCCTCCACCTATTTGTTATTTAAAGAATGTTTTCCTAATAACCAATTTTTTTATAGCTACTATTCCTAATGAAACAATTGATAATGCACAAATTATAACTATTATTACTTGTGTTTTAATTACTCCTTTAGTGTCAATACCTGTTGGAGGTGTGAATGTTATTAATTCTGTTGCACTTGCATCTCTTTCTTTTAGAGATTGTGGGAATTCTCCTCCTTCTGGATTAGCATTACCAGTAATTATTGCCATATCTCTTCTACCAACTGAGTTTTCGATTTTAACAATTTCTGTCAAGTTATCATAACTCAAGTTATCTGCATCATCTTGTGCTGAAACAGTTTTTGTTACTGTTAAGTTAATTCTTGAAATGTATTCTTCTTTATTAGAAGTAGTATCTGCAATATATGGTATTAATTCTTTTTCAAAGTTAGCATTTGATTTTATGTTTTCATCACTTGGAGTTTGATCATCTGTACTTAATACTAAGTTATTTCTTTGATCTGTTTTATATAATACTTGATGTTTATCTAATACTTCATATTCTGGAATTACTGAAACATCAACTAATCTATCATTTGTGTATCCGTTTCCTGTTAATTCATTAATTGAAGTATTTCTCCAAATATGATCATTTTCTTCATTTAATGCATCATCAAACATTGCATCATTATCAACATAGTCAACTATTTGACGTACTTTAGATTTTACAACTTTGTCATTTGCTGCAACATTTCCTGTGTAATAATATGATCCTAAAGTTGAGCCTAATTTTATAATATCTTTACTACTATTATCTCTTGCTATATCTGCTAAACCTAAGATACTTCTTCTTATTTCTGATCTATCTGTCTTTTGTATAAATTTCTCTGGAGTATTAATTGTTGTTGGATCATTTATTTCACTTAAGTCTTTTCCTGTATAATCTATTTCACCAACATTTATAGCAGCGATTTGATAATCTATTTCAATTGTAGTACCTTGAAGTATTTCAGTATCTACGTTTATAAATCTAAAGTTTTGTGTACCACTGTACTTAGCATTAACTGGTTTTATTTCATTCTTATTTAGTGCTTGTAATTGGTCTATTCCTACTGAATTTTCAGTATCTAATGTTACTTCTGCAACTAAGTATTTTCCTGAATCATGTCCTGATTCATCTTGAAGTTTTGTAATAACTACTTGTGTTGGATTATTAACATTAACTTCATGTTCATCTTTCTCTGTATAATTTATGTTATATAAAGCATCAAATATAACTTTTTGATCACTTGTTGTTATTTTAATTTCTTTTATTTCTTTATCTAAGACAACATTATTTTCTGGTCTTTCTATTAAACCGAAGTCAATATTTTCAACATAATATGTTGTATTTACTGCTGTGTATGTAAGAACTCCATTTTCTATTGGTTTCTCAACAGATTCAACGGTTCTTACTCCGCCTAAATTTCCTTCTATGTCTAAATTTATCTTTGCTGTATCTGCAAACATAGCATAATCACCATATAAATCTTTGTGGTCTTTAGATAAATCATTTGCACTAGCTAATACATTAGAATTTGTATTTGTAATTGTTTCTGAATTTGCTATTACTTCCAATCTTCTGTACTCACTATCTCTAGCATCTGAAACTTTTGCATCTGCTAAGCTTCCATTTGATAAATCATGATAACTATTAGTTACGTTTCCTTCTCCATCAACTTCTGTAAATCCTTTTTGATAAATTGTTGATTTATAATCTTGGCCATTATATACAGCAGCTGTCATTCCTACTATATCACCATCATAATTTGCTGTATATATTTTAGAATTATCTGAATATGAATTTCCTTCACTATCTAGAGCTTGTGCTGGTGTTAAATCATAAGCATCTTCATCTGGAAGCTCTGTTTTATCATTTCCATATACAAATCTTACAACATAATCACCTGTTGGAATTCCTGAGAAGTCATATTGTCCTACTTGTGTAATAATTCCGTCTACTTCCTTACCGTCTTTATCTAGTACTTTTCCTTCTACTTTTACTCTTGACGTCTCTGTTGTACTATCAAATCCTGTAAGTTCCTCTAATGTCTTACCACCTAAGTAATCTAATCTTTCACTAGTTGGCCATAAGAAGTCATACTCTGTATTTGTGGTAGCACGCATACCATCAGGATTTATGTCTGGTAATTTAATTTTTTCAACAAGTTGAGTTGTCAAACCACCAATTCTTGCCTCTCCTTTATCAAATGTAGTTTTTTCTTCTCTAGTACCTTCTTCATCTCCGCTCTTGTCTTCCCAAGCTATACCAGATACTTTTCTGTCATTATTCACTAATGTTAAGTTTAATACTGGTGCTGCATCTGAGTCATCTTCATAGAATAAGTTTTCATCATTATAACTTCTTATATTAACATTTGCAGGTGCTGAATCTCTATCAATTTTACCAGCAGAATTATCAGTTCCAGCATAGTTGCTTGAATATTTTGCAATTTCTACAATGTTAGATTTATTTCCTAAAATAATTGTGCTATCAATATTATCTATTGTATCTTTTTGGATTGCATAAGTTACATAAATGTATCTGCTTTCTCCACTTCTTAATCTAATACTTAAATTTGAAGCATTAAATTTATTGTATGTTGAACCATCAGAACTATTTATATTTCTTTCTGCTAAATTCCATGTAACTCCATGTCCACTGCTAGCTTCTTCTAAAGAGTAATCAGGGTTACTTGACAAGTAAGATTTATCAGCTACTAGTTTTCTTTCACCATTTACAATTTTTATAATAGATGTACTAATTGGTGTTCCTAAAGAAGTACTTGAGTAATCATCAAGTGAATCTATTATTACATCATATATTGGACTAGAATTATTAGTTACATCAATTCTATATGTTAAGTATACTTCTAGTTCTGAATCGCTTGGCAATCTACTGTCAAAAGAGTGATAATATTTTACAACACTATCATATAATTCGGAATTTGTTCTATATAGCTCAGCTCTATAAAAGTAATCTGTTTTGTATAATCCTAATTCATATTGTACTTGGTTCATTTGACTATAATCACTAACTCTATTGTACTCTCCAGAACCGTTTTTTGCTATCATATCACTTAGTTTATTAAATTTATAATCTAATTCTTTTCCATCTACAACCACTTTTGCTGAATATAAATCTTTTGTTGCCTCTACATCAACTTCTTTACGCTTTTTAAGTCCTAAATTTATATGTAAGCAATGCTCATAAGTTGCTTTATAAATTTGAGTATATCCATCAACTGTAATTTGTGTTCCTACTATATCAAGTTTATATGCATTATCTACTGGGAATTGTAATCCCACTTGAGATGTTGTTGCCTCTGTTTTGAATAGATCGTAAGCTACACCGTATTTATCAGTTGTTTGTAATTTAGATATACGTCTTCCTTTTATAAGTGTGTCTTCGTTAGTACTGTCTGATTCATAAAATACATCTCTTTCTCCAGTTATACCATTTACTGTTCCTAAAGTATTTCCACTTCCGTCAATTGGTGTTTTACCATAAATTTCTTGTATTCTATTATCAACTTCAGCTCTATTTATATCATCAGCCATTGATGAATTTCCATATTTGTTCAATCTATCAGTAGGTGCTGAATTAACATAGTCATCTACTCCTCCTGATGAATATGAATTTTCTCCATTAACTCCTGCACCTGATACATACGATAATACACTTGTTGGTTCATAAGTTTGTCCATCATAAACAAATTTTACATCATATTTTACTGAAGTTGCTCCACTAGATTTTTCGGATTCTGAAAGTCCTGTAACATTCAATCCTTCTGCTTTCCACTTTCCTCCTCCTGATGTAATTATTGGATATGATATTCCAAAATTATATACATCGCCATGTCCTATATTATTTGCTTCATCTGCTAAAGTTCTTCTTATTTCTGAGCCTCCGTTCATAAGTACTCTGTATACATAAACTTCAACACCATCAATACCTTTTTCCCATTCTTCATTGATAATTCCGTTTTCTGTAGAGTCACTGTTGTTTTTACCAGCTCCTGGTCTTACATCATCTTCCCAAACAGTTCCACCTAAATCCATAGTTAACTCTATCATTACTCCTATTTTGTTTGTAACTACTACATCAACTACGTTAAGTGAGCCATTTACTTCTGGAAGAAGATGTACTCCTTTATCTCCGTTATTAGAATATTCTGGTCTTTCCCAACCTTCGACTCTTTCCTCTTCTACTGTAAATACTGGTTCTTCATTTCCATACCATTTTATAGTAGGAGATGTATAAACATCTTTATCTCCTAATGTTAATGTTAATTTGTAAGTATTGTCGTTTAATTTTTCGGCACTTGATACACTGCCCCAACTGCCTACTTCTTCAGCAAATGTTCCTGTAACTACTACTGTCATTTTGAAATTTTGGCTTGTTGCTTTATCAATTAATTTATTGTATATAACATTTTTAGTAATTCTAAATCGTCCTTGGTTAATCTGCATTTTGTTTACAGCTACTATATCAACAGAAGTGCCATCTTTTAATTCTCCTTCTGCTTTTGCTACTTGTTTGCCATCAACTTCTAAATGGTCAAAGATAAATCCTTCTGTACCACCTATTTCTTCTACTGTATATGTTGGAGGATTTTCTCCTTCTTTCCATACATATCTATCTGAAACCCATTCATCTCCGGCCTTTACAGTAATTTCTTGTTTTGTTTCTACTCCATTATTATTTACTGTAACATTAAATCTAAACTCTGCATTTTCGGCATTCTGTTTAGCAACTTCATTTGGTAATGTTCCACTTTGGCCATTTAATGTTAATTCTTTTCTTATTTTAATTGTTCCACCGTAATCTTTTGGTACTTGATTTGGTTCATTTACAAATACTGCTGTTACTACATTATCTCTATTTAATGTACCAGTTGTATTTTGACTATTTTTCAAAGTACAATTTTGATTTTCTACCTCTTCTACTGTGTATGTTGGAGGAGTTCCATACCAATGTATTCCTCCTAGAGCACTTGTATCCCAAGTTGCTACATTGCCATTTCTTGTAAGTCTATTTTCTGAATCTCCACCTACGTAGAATACATATTCTCCATTGTAATCAGTTGAACCTATACTAAATTTTCCATTTATTGTTACTTTAAATTTAAATTTTGTTAAATCTAAATTTGGTGTTTCTTTTGTTATTTCTTTTTGAATTCTTAGATTTCCTGAAGATTCGATTAATACGTTTGTAATTGTTCCATTAACTTCTATTGCAAAATCATTTGGATCTATTTTTCCAGCATCTGGTATTACTCCAGAAAATGAATTTCCAGAAACTCCTTCTTTAGCTTCTATATTTAAGAAGTCTACTAAATCACTATTTAAATAACTTGTATCTTCTGTAACAGTATATGTTAATTGTTCTCCTTTAGCCCAATCATATCTAGGAGATGTATATTCCCATGTCCAAGTTTTAGTATCTTCATGATATACACAATCATCTCTTCCTAAAATTCTTTCAAAAGAATCTACTTCTGTATCTTTATTTTTTATTACAAAATTAAACTTAAATCTTAATCTATTTATAAGTTCTTGAGAAACTAAATCTGATGTTACTTCTCTTCCATCTGTTAAGACAAGTTTTTTAATTACTTTTATATATCCGCCATCTCCATCTTCAGCATGGTTTTCTGCTTTTACAGTAATATTGTGGATTCCTGTTCCATCTTTTTCTTTTTCATCTAGAGTTCCATCTTTTGGCAATCCTGAAGCAAATATTTCATGATTTACACCATCTGATGTTGTTACAGATTTTCCTTGTAAGTTCTCTTCTACACTATATTTTGGTGCTTCGCCATACCATGTAATAAGATACTTATCTTTGTCTCCTTGTGGCCAATAAGCATAATCATTATTATTCATAGAGATTTTTATTGTGTTTTCATTGTTATGATCTTCTTCATTCTCTAATAATACATATCCTTCACTAGTATCTGTTAATTGTATTGTTTTATTTTCGAAAAGTGTTCCTCTATAAAAGAATGTTCCTGATACTTTTACAATAAATTCAAATGTTTGATCTTTAAGTAAATTTTTTATCTCATCATTTGGGTCATCTACTGTTTTTTCTATTGTTATCAAAGCTTGTTCTTGTGTTGTATTTGAATTTACAAAACTGCAATCGAATTTACCAGATACGATGTTTTCAGAATTCATTCTTCCTTTTAGTCCATTGCCTTCAACAGTAAGTCCTTTGTCTCTGTTTGAATTTTGTGTTTCTGTACTATTAAATGAAAGTACATTTTTATATGGACAATCTTTATCTGTACAATTATCATGATGATAAATACACCAATTTTCATCTTCTACTATTTTGAAATATGGATTATTTCCATAAGCCCATGCGTATTCATCTTTTGTTTCTCCAATCCATTTTAAGTCATTTAAATCTTTAAGAGTTGCTATAATTTCTTTTTGCTCATACGGTTTTCCTGCTTCATCTAATGCAATTTTTGTACAAGCAGGATCACTATAAACATTTACGAAAAATTTAAATTCAAACTTTTTCAATTCTTCTTGTGAGAAACGTTTTTTACTTTCCTCTGTTATAGTTTTAACTACACCTAATTTTGCTTTTTCTGGTGTAGGAGTATTTATTACGTATATTTGTATTAATTTATCTTTACCAAAGTTTCCAATGCTATTTTCTGTAATCTTAACTTCTTGGCTTCCAATTGGTAAATCTGCCTCTTCTACATTATATATAGGTGCTTCTCCATCTTGATTCCATTCGGCATCAATAAATGCTGCAGCTGCTTCTTTTTCTGCTTGTGATGCAGTGTCTAGTACACCTTTTACTTTTACCGTTAATACTTGTGATTTTCCTTCTGGTATTTGCCATTGTGAACCATTATATGAAATTTTACAATTTCCATCTTTTGCTTGTATTGTTACTTTTACAGTATAATCTTTATCTAACAAGCTATATTGATCTGTGTTAAATCCAGTTGATTTAATTATTTTAATAATTCCTATTTTGCCATTAACTTTTTCTGGAACATTTGTTATTGTTGATTCGGGATTATTTATTTTACTTCCATTAACTGTTCCTTCTTTAGATCCTTCTACTGCAACAGGTTTTCCTATTATTGCAATCTTTCCATCTCCATAACTTCCACTTGCATTTGATATACTTGCTAAATCGTATGATACTTCTGTGCTATTACCATATATATCTTTTCTATATTTTTTTACCTCTTTTATTTCATAAGTTGGAGCTGGTTCGCCATCTTCCCAATATTTTGTTGAGGTTTTAACTGTATTCATTCCACCTGCTACATAAGGTATTTGCAATGTTTCTGTTGTTATATTTCCATTTTGATTTGTTTGAACAACAATTTCAAAAATATCTCCTTCTGCTACATCTTCATCTGTTACTTCTTTTTTTATTTCAAGCACACTAAAATGTGGTAATGGTAGCTTATCATAGTTTATTGATGTATATTCCCACCATCTAGCTGCACCTCTAGTAACTGATTGGATTTGAGCTGGAATATTTGCTTGAGATATAGAAAATTCTAAGTCTTCCCAAACATATATTTCAAGTGGAGGTGGCATAGTTATAGTTTGAAATTGTTCATCTCCCATTTTGTCTAATACTACTTTCATTGCTAAACCATCTAAATATTTTTCTTCTGATATTTCATTTCCATTACCATCATAATATGCTACTCTGTCGAAAACTCTCTTTGTTTTAGGATTTCCATCTTCATCCAATACTACATTTCCATCATCATCTGTAACATCTTCTGTTTTGTATAAATTCTTTTTTTCAAAATTACTAAAAAAATCTTTTGCATCTGGATGGTTTATAATAACTGGATGTCCTGTTTGATCATCATAAAACCATGCAATAGAATCTGGATCACGATAATTATCCCAAAGATTTCCTTCTGGAACATCTGCAGATCTATAAACAACAATCCAATCCCAACTCATAGTTCCATCGTTATATGCCTCCATTAATACTCCTAATATTTGATCAGCAGTCCAGCCATTTCCCCATCTATATACTTTATTTTGAAAACCAGTAGATGACCATTCGATTTTACGTACTACACAATACTCTTGTGATTTTAAATAATCAAATAGTTCCCATCTTACCTCATCTATTTTATCATAAACTTCTTTTGAATATTCTCCAAAAGTTGTTCCTTCAATATGAACTTTATCATAACTTCCTTCATATTTTTCATATTTTCCACCAGCATTTTGATACATAAAGTCAACTTTTAAATCGTATATATCTGTATATGTTTCATCATAATCTAATATAATATAAAATTCTTCATTATCATGTATTTTGTAAAATCCTTTTAATTCTCCATCTATTTCCTTTGGATAATCTTCTTCTTTTAATTTCTCTAAAGTTAAATTTTGTGAATTTCCACTAGTTTTTCTTGCTAATTCATATTTTCTATTTTCTTTTAAGTTATCTAATTCCCTTACATTATTCTGATTATCTTTAACAAATATATGAATACCACAAATTCCGGCATAATTTTCATATTCATAATAATCTATTTTAAAAGGTCCTATTGTCCATTTTTGTGTTTCTTCAGAAAAAACTGTTGTTAAATTATCATTTGCAACAAAAGTTGGTTTATATTCTATTGGAAATCCATTAAATACTGTATCTTCAATTATCTTTTGTTTGGATTCTGTACCTTTAATTTTTGGATCTGTTATATATGTTTGAAAATTCATTGATTCATCATATAAACCATCATCATTTTCAGTAGCTGTAAAATTAAATAATTTCCACCAAGCAACTTGTAAAGGTGTTTTTTCAGTAGTCCCTGTTATTGAGTTTATTTCTGAAAGAACAAATGCTTTTGCTGCTCCATTACTTTTATCTGACACACAATCTATTATATTACTACCATACTCACATGGTGTATTATATTCATAATCATATACAGTATCTGTAATCATTCCAGAAGCAATTCTTTTTATAATTTTGTTAGAACCACTTATATTGAATGTTTTTAATCCTATTGTTTCTCCTTCTTCAACATGAACTCCTGTTTTATCTAGTTCAGGATATATTGAATCAGTTATACTTGGTACTTCAAAAATTTCTGTTACCTCATCACTTTCATCTAATGTTAAATTAAAATATGTTTCATGTGCCCAATAACCAGCTGCAACTAAATCAGAAATATATGTTTTACTTCCTGTTATACCCCATCCTCTTCTAGTACATGTTACTCTTAAATTTGGGCATAAATCTGCATCATACCAAAAAACATTTGGTTCTCCTGTTTTAGGTGCAGTTTTAGTATCAACAGAAGGATTATCTTTAGAATATATATATTCCTTTGCAAAATCTGGATCTATTAAAGCTCCTCCTGTCCAATGACCACTTACTCCGGCAGCACCGCCACTACCTTCTGATCCTACTTCATCTTCTCCATTGTCAGCTCTTTCTGCTCCATCTTTTGTCTTACCTGCATCTGCAGAAACAACACCCTCATCTTCTCCTACTCCTACCCATGCAGGATCTGTTCCAATATATTCTGTTTGTCCAGTTTTCCAATAATCATGATCTCCCGCACTAGCAAAGGTCTTTTGAGTAATTCCCAATATGGAAAATATAATTATTGATATTATTAATATTTTTTCTTTTAGTTTCATTTTTTTATCCATATTAGATCACCCACTTTCTTCTTGAGATTACAATTTTATTATAAGTAATAAATATTACTATAGATCCTAATAAAATTGTTGTTATAATTATTGAAGCATATATTAATTTTTCACCTGTTTTTATTAATATGCTTACATCTGCTGAACTTATATCATTTTCTTTTTGTATTTTGTTTCCTGGAGTTGAATTTCTATCTTTAACTCCTAAAACATTATAGTCTTCATAAATTTCTGCTATATTATTTACTATTCCAGTATTTTCTTCATTCATTTGCTTTGTAAGTACCAGTTTCAGTGTTGCTGATTCACCAGGTTTTAATTCTTTATTTGATAATTTTTCACTATATATATTGCCATCAGAACCTGTATACCAATCTTTATTAGATTCTAATGAAGAATTAAATTGCATATCTTTTGGCATATAGTCTACTATCTTTTTAACATATCCTGCAATATCTCCAACATTTGAAACTGTTATTGTATATTCTATAAATACTGTTGAACCTGATAAGTATTTTGCTGCAATATCTGTTTTTGCTAATTTTACATTATCATATTCTTCTGTTGTTGTTTCTTTTGAAGTTTGTACAACTACTTTTGAAATGGTTTTATCTAACTGTAAATCAAATTTATTAATTAGTATTAAACCAATATCTATATTAGCTATACTTCCGTTTTCTATTTTTATGGTATCTGTTACTGCTCCATTTTTGGTTTTACCGCTTTGGTCTATAGTAGTAAGAATTGCATCTGAATTAGTATTACTTGCTACACCTTCTTTTTGATATGTTGTAACAGTATATTTATCTGAGTCATATTCAAAAATTACTAAGTAACTACCAGCTTTTACTCCTGAAAATTCATAAGTTCCACTTGTATTTGTTTTAGTTGTATTTTGTATAATTCCTGATTCACTTTCAATTAATTTTACTGTTATTCCATTTAATAATTCTTCATTATTACTTCTTGCACCATCTGAATTACTATCAAACCAAGCTGTTCCTGATATTTTATATGTTTTTTCTATATTATTTTTTGGAATTGTGTAAGAAGACTTTTCTTCATATTCTGTGTTATTATCAGAAGCTTCTATAATGTGTGTTATTGAATTACTTGTAACACTATCTGTTTCTTCAGATTCCAAAATAGCATAATTTGTTACAGATTTTTCACTAGCTCCATTTAAACTTAATGCTACTGCTTGTAAGTTAACCACTAATTCTTGTCCTGGATCTATATTAGTTGTTATGTTTACATTGTCTTTTATTAATCCTGATCTATTAACTTCTGAACCATTTAAGACATAATTTATATTTGTTATTCCTATACCATCTGGAACAACTTCTGATAGATTTACACTAGTTGCATTTACTTTTCCATCATTTCTTATATTATAAGTATATTTTAAAGTCTCCCCTTCTTTTATATATGTATCTTCATTTGTACTTGTCTGTGTAATTGTAAGTATTGGTTTTGCTATATTTACTGTTACAGTATTTGATGTATGAATTTCCGTATTTTCTCCTTTAGCTGTCGTATTTGTTTCTACCTTCTTTTCTGTAACATCGTCTTCTAATTTATTTGTTTCAACTGTCAATTTAATTGAAACTGTTTTTCCAGGTTCTAATTTATCAAAATGCCATTTTAAATCCCTTGTCTTTTCATCGTATTCATATTCGTTAGAACTTTCTATTAATTTAAATTCATTTGGTAATTTTTTTGTCACTTCTAAATTATTAACGATTTTATCTGCGTTTTCATTCTCTATATTTATATAAAAACTAACTTGTGCATTTTCTTTTACTAAATCTTCATTGTTCATTATTGATTCTTTAATAGATAATTCTCCTTGAATTACTTCTATTTTTACAGAACCTTTTTCTTCTTTTCCAAAATTATCTGCAGTAACTGTAACAGTCGGTTCTATAATTTCTGATTCTGGTTTTACTTGTTCTCCTTTTTCATTTTTTACATAATCTAAAGTATATGCTCTTACATAAATTTTTAATTCTTCTGAACTTTTTGCTTCTATATTTGGAATTATAAAATTTGATAGAACATAAAGATTAAAATCTATCATTTTTGTTTTATATGGTTCTACAGTAATATCGTTTCTATTAGATTCATAGCGAATATATCCAGCTTTTTCATTTAAATTAATTTCCACATTTACATTCTCAGCAGCTATTTCTCCAACATTTTCTACAACTACATCTAAATAAAATTCTTCATATTCTTTTACTTGTTCTTTACTTGGTGTTACTGTTAATTTTAATTCTGGACCTACACCAGTAGTTAAACCTACAATATCTGCTGTTTCGAATTCATTTGTTTTTGCTACTTCTGAATTGTTTCTATAATATATACCAAATGTACCATAAGCATATTCATTATGTGGTAAGTTTTCTGGCACTACAAAATTATAGGCAAATCTTAATATTTCATTTTCTGCCATTTCATAGTTCTCTTCTGCTGGTACTATTAAGTATGATTTTATTGTTTCTATATTTGCTGGTTCTAATGTCCATCCATTGTTTTCATCTTTTAAGTCTTTACTTGCTTCTCCATTTTCTGAATAGTATATTAAGAAGCTTCCTCTATTTTGTTCATTTACTTCTATTGGTCCTGCTAATTTTGTATCTATTGTTGTTCCTAATTCTTCTCCACTATTTAAGTCTTTTACTCCTTTATATGCTATTCTTCCTAGTATACTTACATTACTTACTGTATTTCTATTGTTGTTCATTACTATTAGTTCTTCTCTTGCTGTTATTCCTGCTCCGTATACTCCTATTATTCCTTCTTTCTTTCCTTGTCTTACTGATGTTACTGTGCTTCCTTCTGCATTATAATTTGATATACTATTTACTGCTACTAATCCTGTTGGTGCTGAGTATTCTATTCCTACTTCTTTTACTCCTCCATCTACATAATTTGTCGCTTCACTATTTGTATATCTTAATATTACTTTCTCTTCTTTTGCTGGTGCATACATATTTACTTTTATATTTACGTTCATTACTATATTTGTTCCATTTGTTAATGCACCTGAATTTATTCCTTCTTGTTTTCCATCTAATGTTACTCTTATTTTTCTTCCTTCTACACTACTTGAACTTATCTCTAAGCCTTCTCCATATAATAGATTTATGTTTGTTAATTCTACATTCTCTACATATTCTGGTAGCTCTATCTCAAATTCTGAATGTCCATATACATCTGATGTTTCTCTTTCATTATTTAATTTTATTCTCATTTCTACATCTGTATTTGTTTCTATTGTTGATAAGCTTTCTCTATCTATACTTAATGTTGCTTCTGTTGCTGTTTCTGTTAATCTCTCTTCTGTTCTTATTTTTCCTACTTCTACTCTTCCTTCTACATAGCTGTATTGTGCTTCCATTTTTGTTTCACTTGCTATTTTGTCTATGTTTTTATATGTCTCTTTATCTACACTTGCATCTCCTACTGCTTTTACTGTTCTTATTACTATGTTTCCTTCTCCTGTTGGCTTTGTCATTTCGAAACTTAATCTAGAATGTTTCTCTCCAAATCCTACCTCTATATTTCCGCTTTCATTTACTTCACTATCTTTATTTATTACGTTTATTACATTTCCTGCTTCATCTTTTACTCTGATTTCTCCTGTCTCTCCTAAAATCTTTTCAAAGTTCTCTTTACTTACACTTATCCTTTTATAATATACATCATTTGTCTCTATTTCATTTCCTGCTTTATCTACATATACATTTCTCTCATCTTTTACTTCCATTAATTCTACTATGTCTTTATATGAGATGTTTACTATTATCTCTTCTGGTATTTCTACTTCATATCTTCCTGGATTATTATAATTTATATATGTATATGCTTTACTTATTTCTTCTTTTTTATTTTCTATATTTATAGATACTATTTCTCCTGTTGTTCCTTCTAATTCGTATTTACTCTCTTTCTCTACTGTTACTATATTTTTGTTCTCTTCTTCTTCTATTCCACTTACTGTTGTCATTCTTGCTATTGTTTTTGTGTTTGTCTCTACTTTCTCGTCTTCTCCTACTTCTACATTTCCATAAGTGTATGTTACTAAGTATTCATCTACTCCTGATCCATTATATAATCTTTCTTCTTCTTTCTTCTCTCCTTCTTGTAAATACTCTCCTTCTGCTTCATTTACTTCTACCATTCGTTTTTCATTATTTACTTTTATTTTTAATTTATTTTCTTCTTCATTATATTCCCAGTTCTCTTCTCCAAATACTACTTCTCCTGCTTCTAATCCATTTGTTCCTTCTGTTGTGTTTGCTACTACTGTTATTTTACTTGGCTTTTCTCCTTTTACTACTGGTACTTCTATTTCTAATTCTGTTTCTTTTACTGGTAATGTGTTTTCTTCTACTTTATTATCTATTCTTTCTACTGTTTGTAAGATTACTCCTTCTTCGTATGTGATATATTTTGTTGCTGCTTCTTCTAATTTTACTTCTCTTTCATCTTTCCATGATACTCTTAATACCACTTCTTTTGATACTTCTTTTTCTTCTCCATCTTCATCTACATATATACCACTAAATCTTACTTTACTTTCTCCTGATGCTTTTTCTTCTCTTACATACTGTTCATTTCTGTACTCTATTGGTATTTGAAGATTCATTACCGCACCATTTTCAATTTGGCTAAAGAACAAAGTATTATCTTCAAAGTTTTCTAGATGCTCTTCTTGATCTACAAGTTCTTCTATTGTTGTTCCTTCTACTTCTTCAGCATCACTTTCTTCTGCTATTTTTTCAACATTTGCAGAATTTTCTTGTTCTTCATTTTCATCTACAACACCTTGCATATTTTTTTCAATTTGTTCTTTTGCTACTTCAGCAATTGTTTTTTGTTCTTCTGCTGAATTTTCTGGAAGATCACTTTGAGTTTGTTCTTCCATCTGATTTTGTTCTTCAGTATTAGCATTTTCCTCTACATTTGAATTTTCTTCGACAACTTGATTTTGAACGACTTTATCTTGCTCTGATATTTCATCTCTTATATCAAAGTTTAATTCTTCTCCATCATTTGCCTCAACCACTTCAATTTTAGCATCCTTCAAATAGCCTTCCTTTTTGACGCTTAAATTAACGTTAATGAATAATTCTTTGTTATTTACATCACTAATAACCGAAGTTCCTTGTTCTCCTCCGGCTTCAAAATAAGCGTCAAATTCAACATTTCTGCTACCTGTATCATTTGTAACGCCAAATATAACCTCTGCAAAACTTGATGCATAACTTTTGGTTATAAACGCAAAGTTTGCAAAAGTTAATGTAAATATTAGGATTATTGCTAACAATTTTTCTAGAATTTTGTTCTTACACATAATCTTAACTTCTCCTTACAGTTAACTTTTTTTGAAATAGTATCTTAACTATTTTTTTTATAAGTATAATTTTACTCATTTTTTGAAGGAAATCAATAGCACAAATCCCTATTTCATTAGTGTTTCAAGAATTTAACCTCTAATACTTTACGGAAGTTCTTTTTTAAGTATTTAGGTTTAAAATATAAAGTTTTCATTACTTTTTTATGTTTTTTTTGAAATAATTTAGCTTTTTGCTCTTTGCGTAAGAAAAATTATTTTTTGGCTATTTTTTGTAATCCAATTGCAATTTTAGGCCTTATTCTTCATATACTAATATTAATATTGTATAAGGGAGGTATCACTTTGGATAACATGGATATAAATAAACTTCTTTCTGCTATCTCAAAAATGGATAAAGAAGAACTAGAAAAAAACATTTATAAAGCCAAACAAATTTTAGAAAACTCAAATATTAAAAATAATCTTAATAAGGACAATAAGTAAGTATGAATGATGATTTTTCAGAAGTTATAAATAAATTTTCAAGTATTTTAAAGGAAAAAAACATAGACCTAAATAATATTTCAGGTGGAGACACTCCACCTGATGATAGTTCAGATTTTTCAATTGATATAGATACAATATTAAAAATCAAAGATGTTTTATCTAAAATAAACAAAAATCAAAATTCTGCTAGAAACAAGCTATTATATTCGTTAAAACCTTTTTTAGAAGAAAACAAAAAAGAAAAACTTGATAGATACATAAAAATTGCAAATTTACTTAGTGTAATGGAAAATTTAGATTTAGGTTTTGATTTTGAAAGCAACAAAAAAGGCTATGATTTTATATTAATCATAACCCTATTTTTGCTGATTATTTAGTTTTTATAATTATTGTCTTCTTTCTCTTTATATAATTATTATCTCATTATTTTCTATTTTGCATATTGGACATTTATCTGTTCTTTCAGATACCTCTGTTACTAAGTTTGCTATTCTAATTTGTGTTACTTCAATATAGTTTGCTGATATTATTGCTTTAGTATTTCCATTTGCTCCAGCATGTGCTACTCCTCTTAATGCTCCCAAAATCATTATATTACCACCTGCAATTACTTCTGCACCAGAATTTACATCTCCACAAATTACTATGCTTCCTGCATACTCTTCTCTTCTACCACATCTTAAAGAACCTTGTATGAATTTTGTTTCTGATATACCTGTTCCAGATTCAAAAGTTTTCTTTATGGCATGAAGTCCGAAGTGAATCTGAAACATTGTCAAATTTTATTTCTACTGATATTTCTTCATGAATTCTTTCTTTTATTCTTTCAATTTCAGAATCAGTAAATAGCTTTCCAGTAATTCTCATTGGTATTGTTGAAGTTTGATAAAAATCTTTTAATCGTGGCAACTTTAAATCCAATTCTTCTAGTATTTCATCAATATCTGCAATAATATTAATATTTAATATTATTTCCTCTGTTGTTTGACTAATTTTTATATTATTTAACATCCTTTTTCTCCTTTTATCTAAATGATTCTATCTCTGTCACAGCAGACATATCTTCAACTACTTGTGCCATATTCATTCCGAAATATTCTGCCATTATTTCTCTTACGACTTCTGCTGTATAATTTCCATGACCACCTTTTTCAACCATAACAACAATTGCTATTTCTGGATTTTCATAAGGTGCAAACCCTGCAAACCATGCTATTACATCATCTGAATTTTTATTATTTGAAAGCTCTGCTGAACCTGTCTTTCCGCCTATTTCTATTTCAAAGTCTCTAAATATGTTATATGCTGTTCCACCTTCTTCTTCAGCAACAGATTTCATTCCTCTGTGTACTACATCAATAATTTCAGGATTTATATTTCTATCTTGTAAATTAACAGCATCTGTTCCTAAAGTTTTATTTACATATTCATTTAATTCATCTTGAGATACTTGTGAACCATTAGAATTAATAACGTTTTTAACTATTGATAAATCTAATGGATGACCTCCATTTGCTACCATAGAAATATATTTCGCCATCTGCACTGGTGTAAATGCATTATAACTTTGACCAATTGAGGCTGAAGCTGTATAAGCTTTTGACCAAACTTCTCCTCTTGTTTCTGCTACTGCTCTTGATGCTAAAGTTCCTTGATATTCTGGAATTTCTATACCTGTTTTTTTGCCAAGTCCAAAATAATCTGCATAAGAATCTAAATTATCTATTCCAACTCTATTTCCTACTTCAAAAAAGAAATAATTACAAGACTTCATTAATGCACCTTCAACATTTAACTTTCCATGTCCAACACCATAATCATTAAAATACCAACAAGCTGGATTATTATAATTTGGATCATCTGATACAATATATCTACCATTATCATTTATAAGTTCATCTTTTGAAATTACTCCAGAATCTAATCCTGCAATTGCTGTAACCATTTTAAATATTGAACCTGGTGGATATTGTCCTTGTGTTGCTCTATTAAATGAAGCTTTAACTGCATTATATTCATTTAGTTTTGATTGAGAAATACCATTATAAAATAATGCTGGTTCATAATCTGGATAGCTTGCCATTGCAAGTATCTCTCCTGTTTGTACATTTGTAACAACTACTGCTCCTGTTTCTGCTGGAAATGCTTGCCCAAAACCACCTTCTCTAATTTTCATAATATTTCTTTCTAAAGCATCTTCTGCTATTCTTTGAAGGTTTGCATCTATTGTAAGAACAACATTTGCTCCACCTATTGCCTCTTCAGAAGTATATTCACCTGTAACTGTTCCATCAACAGACATATCTATTTGTTTTGTTCCGTCTTTTCCTCTTAAATATTTTTCAAATACACTTTCTATACCTGTTTTACCTATTTTATCATCTGGCGCATATTCATAATCATCGCCTTCTTCTTCAAACTTTTTTTCATCTTCTGATGAAATTCTTCCCATATATCCTATAATATGAGAAGCTAAAGTTCCAGTATGATATACTCTTATAGGCTCTACCACTATATTTATACCTGTAAGATTTTGTGAATTTTCTTGTAATTGTACAGCAGCATTTCTAGAAATTTCATCTGAAATTTCCATTGATTTTGTAGTTGAATATCCTATTGTACTTATAGCATATCTAATTGCTAAAACTCTTCTAATTTCTTTAATATCTTCGCTATTTATATTATATTTATCTCTAAATAAATAAAATGCCTCTTCAGCAGATGCTGTTTCTGGAATATCATATTCTTTTTTCCATTCTGCAAGTTTTTCTTCTGATTCAAAATGATATTCAAAAGGCTCTATACTAATTGGAAATGTATCTACATAAGAATTTCCATTATTTTCTAGGATTGATGTCATAAGTGATATTGAACTATTTAACTGTTCATCATCTGTTTTTGATTTATACATTTCAAGAGAAAATTTCATTTCTGTACTTACAAGCACATTTCCACTTCTATCTAAAATACTTCCTCTTGCAGCTTCAATTTTTGCTTCACGAGCTAGCCTTGTATTAGAATTTTCTCTGTATTCTGCACCATTTACTATTTGAAGGTTAAATAATCTGAATAAAATAATAATTCCTATCACATACACTATTGTTACTAATAAATTATATCTAAAGTTTGTATTTTCTATTTCACTTGTACGTTTCAGATTATCACCTTCTTTCTATACTAATCTTTTTTAAAAATATCTTGTTAAAATATTATTTTTCTTAAAGTTTCTATCAACTAAATAACCTAATTTTTGTATCATTGGATATAGAATGATTGATAATAAAGTATTGTAGATTATTTCTACAAAAATAATTTTAATGAAACTCCAATATTCTCTTTCAAAATCTAAAACCAATGAATTTATAAAATAAGATCCGAATTCAAAAATAATAGTTGCACCAACTACCATAAAAATTATTGTAATTTTGTTTTCTTTTGAAAAGTTTTTATCAAAATAAGAACCTAAATATCCAATAGCACACAACATTATTGCTGAAACACCTATTGTTTTTCCATATAATAAATCTAAGACTAAGCCACATACTACACCAAAAGAAATACCTACAAATTGATTTGCAAAAAGACCAATAAATAATATATAGATAATAAATAAATTTGGCTTTATACCAGATATGGTAAATGCATTAAATACATTCTCTTGAAGAAAATATATAATAAAAAAAGCTAATATTAATACTATTATTATGGAAAACTTTCTCATTTTGTTCCTTTCTATTTTTTAATTATCAACTATTAATAAAACTGTGTCTACCTTTGAAAAATCAACAACTGGTTCTACAATAGCATATCTATCTGTAATGTTACTTGTTGTTATTATTTCTTTTACTGTTCCTATTATAATTCCTTTTGGATATATACCACCTATTCCAGATGTATATACTGAATCTCCTTGTATTAATTCTGCTCCAGTTGGTATATATGAAGCTCTTAATACTTGATTATTTTCTAATGTACCTTTACAAATTATGCTTTCATTTGTAGTACTTATTGTACAACTTACTGTACTTGCAGCATCTATAATAACTTGAACTTTTGAAGTATTTTCTGTAACAGAAATTACATGTCCTACTAGTCCTTTATCTGCAATAACTGTCATATTTTCTTTTACACCATCTTTTGAACCAACATTTAAAACTAATGTACTACTAAAATTACTTACATCTCTATTTATTACATAAGCAGGAATTGTATTATATGATGAATACTTTTGTGTTAAATTCATATAAGATTGAAGTGTGGCATTATCTGCTTTAATTTTTTCAAGCTCTCTTAATTCAGTTTCAAGTTCGCTATTTTTAGTTCTTAATTCTTCATTTTCTTTTATAATATTATCCATATTTGAAAAATAAGTAGAATTTCCTTCTATCTTATTCTTTAAATCTGCAAAAACTCTTTGAATTGGATTAACAATAGAACTTGCAACACTTTCAAGATATGAAAGTTTATTTACTTCCACATTTGAAAGAAAAATTAATAATATTAAAATGATGATTGTTATAATTCCGCCTAATATCTCAGTTTGCCTATTTCTATTCATCAAACTCTTCCTTTCTGACACTTTTCTTCATAAAGTTTTTTCTTGTATTTTCTCACAAAATTTTCTAATATATTAGTTTAAAACTTCTATACTTTTTTATACCAAAATATTGCTACAATCATACCTATTATACTAGCTACATTTATTCTAAACATACAGCTAAAAGTAATTTTTAAAACACTTAAATCTAATGTCACTGGATTTGATAATCCAAAGTCTTGACCATAATAAAGCCACCATAACCAGTCAACTCTACGTGCTAATTCTCCAAGTAATCCGTCCTAAAACTAGTCCTGATAACATAAATATTAAAAAAATCCAAAAATTTTTTTCTTTTGTTGCCATATTTTTACCTCCATTTTTTCTTACGGAAATTTGTATTTTTACTTTAATATTATATATTGAGATATCTATTTTTTCAAGTAATTTATATGGATTTTTTTAATATAATTGAATAATTGGTATATTAATTTAATATACATATATTTACATTTACTTTTTACTTAAATATTGTATAATTATTTGTATCGGAGGATGTTTAATGAAAATAGAAAAATTGACAGAAAATAAACTAAAAGTAATGTTTAGTAGCACAGAACTTGAAGATAATAATATATCTATTCACTCTTTTCTGGCTAATTCTAAAGAAACACAGAATTTCTTTTTGGCTATTTTAAACATAGCAAATGAAGACTTAAATTTTGAATTAAATACCTCGCAAATTACTTATGATACTATATCTTTTTCAAATAAATATTTTGTAATAATAATCACTAAAAAAGATTCCACTAAGAATAGTTTTATGAACGTATATGAAGATATTTTTTTTAAGTTTAACAACGCCAATGAATTATTTGAATTTTGTGATGTCTTAAAATCTATTTTACCCACTTTAGACTTTAAAAGTACATTATATCAATATAATAATATATACTTTCTTAAGTTTGATTTTTCAGACTTAGATAGCTTTACTATAAATAGAATATTATTAATTATTTTAGAATTTAAAAACTATATTAAATTTTCTGACTTATCATTATCTCATTTTGAGGAATTTAGCAATGTTATTATAAAAGATTCAGCAATTCAATCATTAATATAGCTGTAAATTCAATGTTCTTAAAAATATAAAAAACCTTAAATAAGTTTAATCTTATTTAAGGTTTTATTTTAATATACATAGTTTTGAGGATTTTTTGCAACTCCATTTACTCTAACTTCCAAATGTAAATGCGGACCTGTTGAATTTCCTGTACTTCCTACTGCTGCTATCGTTTCTCCTTGAGAAACATTTTGACCTACATTAACGTATAGTGCACTGCAGTGACAATAATATGTTTGAATTGTATCTGTATGGGCTATTATTACCATTTGTCCATAAGAACCTTTCCATCCTGAATAAATGACTGTTCCAGAAGCAGCTGCTTTAATTGGCGTTCCTTTTGATGTAGCTATATCTAATCCTGTATGTGTTCCACTACTTCTTCTACCAAATCTTGATGTAATTGTTCCAGAAACAGGTCTTATTAAAGATATTCCTAATGCTGTGTTTGAGTAATCTACATTTTTTGTAGTAACCCATTTTGTTGTTGCTACTTTTGGCATTTCTTTATATAAAGCTGCTATTGCTGTATCTTTATCTGAAAATTGTTTTAACTCTGTTTCATATTTTAATGCATAAGTAATTCCATCTTTATTTTGACTATTCTTATTCTTTAGTTCTTGTACAATTGCTTCTGCCTCATCATAAGTTTGAACATAATATTTTTCTTCACCATTATCTAAAATTGCATAATATTTATAGTATGGAACTCCCGTACTAATTACAGTATTGAATATTTCCTCATCATTTGCTGTAAGTCCTTTTTTTAGTAAGCACATATTGTATTCAGGTAAATTTTCTCTATCTATTTCAACAAACGCTACGGTTTTACTATCTCCACTATTTATGTATTGATCTATCTTCTTTTGTAATTTACTTCTATCTTCTGTGTATCCTATGAATTTGCCATTTAAAGATACACTATACATTGGTTTATATACAACAAAAACTATGAATCCAATGATTGCGAAGCCTATTAAAAACATAATTATAAATTTTATCCAGGTTCTTAAGTAAATTACAATATTTTTTAAAACACTAGTAATTGTAATCACCCCTTTTGTATCAACCATTTCAAAAAAATGAAACACTTTTGTAATATAAGCATTCAACTTTTTTCTCTTCCATTATCCTATAATATTTAGAGCTTATTGTCAATACAAATTTTTTACAAAAAAGACACATTTTTCTTCTTTTGCCCATTATTTTCGAGTTTTAAAACTCTTAACTTTTTATTTTAGCAAAAGAAATTTCTATATAAAATATCTTATATAGAAACTTCTTTTTTCACATTTAGAATTTCATCTTCTGTTGCTTTTTGTGGTAACACATAATACCCTTTTGATTCAGCAAGCTTATATAATTCATATTGAAAGCTCTCAAAAGAATTTCTTAAATTCTGAAAAGTCTGCCTTAACTCCATATTAGCAGTTTCAGTTATTGCTTTTTCATATTCTCTTAAACTTGATTTTATAGAAGATAATACATCATTTACAATTACTTTTTCTTCCACTTTTTTAACTTCCTTTCACCTAATTTTTCCACAAAAAAGTCACTTTTTGTGGAAAAATACTTTTATAGATTATCCTAAAAAAGATATTAACTTTTGTTTAGAATTTAATGCATCTTGAGCAGCTTTATTTAAAATTTGTTTTATTTGAGGATCTACTGCTGAATCTGCATAATTTGTAAACTTTGCATATAGATTTTCTTCATTACATATAAAATGGCGTAAATTCTGTAATTCTACTTGATTTAATGTATTCATATTTTTCCTTTCTGATTTTATTTGTTAATTTCCTTGTATTTTAACTCTATTATTTCTTCTTTTTTTATTTTTATACATTTTTAATATAAATTTTTATTTTTATTAATCATAATTAATAACATCTTGTAGCTTAAAACAAATGCTAAATCAAGCTTTTTCACTTGACAAACAATTTTAAGTCGTTTATAATATTCTTTGTTAATATATATGCGCCATTAGCTCAGTTGGTAGAGCAGTTGACTCTTAATCAAATGGTCGGAGGTTCGAATCCTCTATGGCGCACCAATAGTAATATATTTGAATTTCATAAAATATATAAGTAAAAATATCATTCTGAAAAGAATGGTATTTTTTAGTTTTATACCGTTAATTAAGACTCATAAGATAGACCTATATAGAGAAAAAGTTCTATACTATAAATCATTTTGATACACAAATGCTAAAATACTGAAAATAAAAAAATAAAAAAACATTATTGACAATTGCAAACATTTGTTTTACAATTGCAGACATAAAATTTATTGAAATGGAGATGATGTAAATGAAAGAAATGGATAAAAATACTAAAACATTTGAGAATATTAAGCATATTGATGAAAATGGAATTGAATTTTGGTACGCTAGAGAATTACAAATTGTGCTAAATTACAAGGAATGGAGAAAGTTTGATGGTGTAATAGAAAAAGCTAAGTTAGCTTGTCAAAATAGTGAAATCAATGTGTTTGAACATTTTGTCGATGTCGACAAGTTGTCAAAACGTGCTAATAATGCACAAGTTAGAATAAATGACTATAAACTTTCCCGTTATGCTTGTTATTTAATAGCACAAAATGGAGATAGTAGAAAAAAAGTAATCGCTCTTGCTCAAACATATTTTGCAGTTCAAACCAGAAAACAAGAAATTAATGAAAAAGAGTATACTTCATTAACAGAAGATGAAAAGAGGTTTTATCAAAGAAATCTAACAAGAAAAGGAAATTATTCACTTAATCAGGCTGCTAAAGATGCAGGAGTTAAAAATTTTGATAAATTCCATAATAGTGGATATAAAGGTTTATATAATGGAGAAACAGCTGATGATATTGCAAAAAGAAAAGGACTAAGATATAGAGAAGATATATTAGATAATATGGGAAGTGATGAGCTTATTGCAAATTTATTTAGAATTTCTCAAACAGAGCAAAAATTAAAAAAAGATAATATTCAAACTGAAAAAGAAGCAAATATAACTCATTATAATGTTGGCGCAAAAATAAGAAAAACGATAAAGGAACTTGGCGGAACTATGCCAGAAGATTTACCAACTCCTAAAAAGAGTTTAAAGCAGCTAGAAAAAGAAAATAACAAAAGTTTAGAAAATAATAAAAAATAATTAGTATTATTTTTAAATAATTATAAATTTTATGTTATAATTTAAAAAACACATTTATAATTTTTACACAATTAATATGCAAAATTAGAGGTATTATTTATGCTTGTAAAAAATTGTATTAATTTTATTATAATTGGAATAACTATACTTTCAATACCAGTACTTATTTATTCAATAAAAAAGAAAAATAAAAGTATTCTAATTCTAAATACAATGTATATAATATATTTATTCATAAGTGCAATTGTACTTCCTAATGTTTTAGGATTGAATCAAGGTCTAGAATCTTTATTTACTTATCTTATGTCTTTTATAGCAGTAATAATCTATATAATATCTATCATAATATGCAAAAAGAACAATGATATAAGTACGAAATCTGGTAAAATAAAATTTATAATTGCTATATTAATTATTTTGCCTATCATATTATTCTTGTATAGTTTCTTAAGAGAATGTTACTTAATAAAAAATAGTGATTTAATAATTGAATCTAATTATCAAGAAGGAATTATTAATTCTAAAACATCTTGGTATGCAATTTCAGAAAATTTTTGTAAAGAAATTACTATTGATTTACCATTTCTTCAATCAAATAGTAAAAATATAGAATCTTATACATACGATATTGATTTCAAAAATGATTCATCTGATACTTATGAAATAAAAAGTTATATTGATTCAGAATTGAAACATATTGATGAACAAAAAGTAAATAAAATTTTATTGGATGCTAAAAATAATCATAGTAATTTAAATAAAGAATACTCAAATTTTGATTATATAATTAATACTGCTACTATAACTTATTTTGAAAATAGCAGATATTATTATGTATCATTAGGATATGATAAAGATAACGATGGAAGTATGTCAGTTGTAAACGAATTAATGTATATAGATGACAAATATATTGGTGAATTGTTAATATCTGGAGATATTAAATCAGTAACTTATATGGAAAAGTAAAATAATAGATTTTGTTAAACAAAAAGAAACACTTCAAATTATATTGAAGTGTTTCTTTTTAGTATTTAATTAGATTATCTGAGGTTCATTTTTTAGCTCAGTTACTCCCTTTTCTTTTAAGAATTCATTATTTCAGCGAATTCTTCTCCATCTATTTTTTCTTTTTCCAATAGAACTCCTGCTACACTGTGTAATTTTTCCATATTTGTATTTAATATATCTACAGCTTTCTTATATGCAGTATCTATTATTGTTTTTACTTCTTCATCTATTAATCCTGATGTTTCTTCACTAAAGTTCTTTTGTTGAGTAAAGTCTCTTCCTAAAAATACTTCTTCTTGTCCTGATCCAAATGTAATAGCTCCTAAACGTTTACTCATACCATATTTAGTAACCATGCTTCTTGCAATTTTTGAAGCTCTTTCAATATCATTACTTGCTCCAGTAGATATATCTCCTAAAACTAATTCTTCAGCTACTCTACCGCCTAATAATGATACTATTTGTTCTTCCATTTCTGATTTACTCATAAATTGTTTATCTTCTGATGGTCTATACATTGTGTAACCACCAGCCATTCCTCTTGGAATAATTGATATTTGATGTACATCATCTTGTGTTGGTAAAAACTTACTTACTACTGCATGACCTGCTTCATGGAAAGCAACAAGTTTCTTTTCTTTTTCACTAATTACTCTTGATTTCTTTTCAGGTCCCATAGTTACTTTAACCATAGCATCTTCTATTTCTTGCATTCCTATTTCTGTTTTATCTCTTCTTGCAGCTAAAAGTGCTGCTTCATTTAAGATATTTTCTAAATCTGCTCCAACAAAACCTGCTGTATTTTTTGCTATTGTTTTTAAATCAACATCATCTGATAATTTTTTCTTTCTAGCATGAACTTTTAATATTTCTTCTCTTGCTTTAACATCTGGAGATCCTACTACTATCTGTCTATCAAATCTTCCTGCTCTTAATAAAGCTTTATCTAGTACATCTGGTCTATTTGTAGCTGCAATTACTATTACACCTTCATTTGCAGCAAATCCATCCATCTCAACTAATAATTGGTTTAATGTTTGTTCTCTTTCATCATGTCCTCCACCAAGACCTGCACCTCTTTGACGTCCTACTGCATCAATTTCATCTATAAATATAATACATGGTGCATTTTTCTTAGCTTGTTCAAACAAATCTCTTACTCTTGAAGCACCAACACCAACAAACATTTCAACAAAATCTGAACCACTTATAATAAAGAATGGTACACCTGCTTCTCCAGCAACTGCTTTTGCAAGCAATGTTTTACCTGTTCCTGGATGTCCTACTAATAAAACACCTTTTGGAATTCTTGCTCCCATATCTGTAAATTTTTTAGGAGACTTTAAAAATTCTACTATTTCAGCTAATTCTTCTTTTTCTTCATCTATACCTGCAACATCTTTGAATGTTACTTTTGATTTTTCATCATTTGAATTTAACATTCTGGCTTTACTTTTTCCAAATGTTATTGATTTATTATTATTTTGATTTGGATTCATAAGGAATAGCCAGAAAATTAAAAATACTATTAATATAATAAATGGAGAAAATGCACTAAGAATTGTCATGATAATTGATTCTTCTTCTTGCTCCACATTTAATTGTCCTTCTAAAATATCATCTGATATCTGATCCATAAAGCTTTCCATATTAGGTATTATAACTTCTTTTTGTGGTACTCTTGTTGAAGAATCAGTATCTTTTAAAGTTACATACGCTTTTGTTTTATCAGAAGATATTTGTATCTCTGTAACTTCTCCTAATGGTATTTTTTTCATCAATTCTGAATAACTTAATTTTGTTTCTGGATCATTAAATGCTGCACTTAATAATCCTACAAAAATGATACCCAAAATTAGCCATACTGCTAATGTTTTAATTCTACTTTTCAAAACTTATTTCCTCCATATCTATTGTGCTAAGTTAAATCTATACACTTTAAATTTATTGCTTGGATAAAATATAGCATAGCAATTTTTCAATTTCAATAGCTTATTTAAAAAGATATAATTCTGTAATATTCGCATTTCTAAGCCTTTACGGATATTCATTTTACAGTTTCTATATATATTTTTTTATTTTTGATTACAATTTTTGTATTCTTGTTTGGAGTCAAAAATTTATTTCCTACATTATTGTTACAAAGTTTTATCATATCCTCAATATGTATTTTCTCAATCCCTTTCGTAGTACCAAATAGCTTATTTATAGAATATAATATTATTCTTTTTTGTATTGCTATATTTTCTTTATTAAATTTTTTTAAGTCTAATATAATTTTAGCCTCTTTTTCCACATTATATACATCTTCTTGTGGAATTTTTTCTTCTAGACACATATTTTTATATGCCTCTTCTGTTTGAAAGTTCAAATAATTCAAATCATCTTTTACAATCATTGATAATCTACTTACGGTATCAATAATATTAGGATTTAACTCATTTTCAATATATGGTATAGCAATATTCCTAATTTTATTTCTTGTATAAATATTTTCATCATTTGATTCATCATGTCTTGGATTTAAATTTTCTTCTTCACAATATTTTTCTATATCTACTCTTTTACATTCTATAAGTGGTCTAATATACTTTCCATTTTGTGGTTCTATACCTTTTAAACCACTTAATCCTGTACCACGTATTATATTCATAATAATTGTTTCTACATTATCATTTTGATTATGTGCAATAGCTATTTTGTTTGAATTTGTTTTATTTAAAATTTCATTAAAAAATTCATATCTTACTTCTCTTCCAGTCTCTTCTAATCCTCTTTTTTCTTCTTTAGCTTTTTCTTTTATGTTAGCATTTAAAATATAAATTTTAATTTCTCTTTTATCACAAAAATCTTTTACAAATTTTTCATCTATTTTTGCATTTTCTCTAATTCCATGATTTATATGGGCTACAACAATTTCAAAGCTTAAATCTTTTTTAATTTCATTTAAAATATTAAGCATAGATATAGAATCTGGTCCACCAGAAACACCAAGTACTAATTTATCTCCTTTTTCTATTAAATTGTATTTTTTTATTGTTTCTAAAACTTGTTCTTTTAACATTTCTTCTCCTCAAATTAAACTAAAATTATTTTAAAAATTAGGGGTATTAGATTTCTTTAAAACTAATACCCCTAAAAAATTATTTATTGTTCTTCAAAAAATCTCTTTTCTAAATTTGCAAACTTTGTATAACTTGCTAACCAAGCTAAATCAATTGTACCAGTTGCCCCTCCTCTGTGTTTTGCTAAGATTATTTCTGCTACATTCTTTTTCTCACTATCTTCATTATAATAATCATCTCTATAAAGAAACATTACTATATCAGCATCTTGTTCAATTGCTCCAGATTCTCTTAAATCCGCAAGCATTGGTCTTTTGTCATCTCGTTTTTCTACACTACGAGAAAGTTGTGATAATGCTATAACTGGTATATTAAGTTCTTTTGCTAAAATCTTTAATGATCTACTTATTTCTGATATTTCTTGTTCTCTAGTAGAATTTTTTGTTCCACTTCCTTGAACTAACTGTAAATAATCTATTACAACTAAACCAATATCTTTTTCTAATTTTAATTTTCTGCATTTAGCTCTAATTTCCATTATTGAAATACCAGCTGTATCATCAATATATATTGGAGCTTCAGATAATCTTCCAAGTGTTGAAGCAAGTTTAACCCAATCATCATCTTCAATTTGACCTGTTCTAATTTTATTACTATCTACTAAAGCTTCACTACATAAAATTCTATTTCCTACTTGTTCTTTTGACATCTCTAAATTGAAAATTGCAACTGGTTTTTTAGCTTGAAGTGCTACATTTGTTGCTATATTAATTGCGAAAGCAGATTTACCCATTGCTGGTCTTGCTGCTATTACTATTAAATCTGAATTGTGAAGTCCAGAAGTTTTATAATCCAAATCTTTAAAACCTGTGGTTAATCCACTTATTCTACCTTTTTGGTTATATAATTCTTCTAATTTTGCAAAGGATTCAACTAAAACATCTTTTATTGGTGTATATCCTTTTGTATTTTTCTTTTGAGCTAATTCAAAAACCTTCTTCTCTGCCAAATCCATTATTCTATCAACTTCTTCTGTTTCGTCATATCCTAATGAAACTAATTCATTTGCTGTGTTAATAAGGCTTCTCATCATAGCTTTTTCATCAACTATTTTTATATATTTATCTACATTTGAAGTAGTTGGAACTTTTTCTGGAAGACTAGCTAAATAATCTAATCCACCGATTCTTTCAAAGTTTCCATTTTCAACTAATTCAGCTTTTACTGTAATAATATCTATTGGTTCGCTTTTTGCATATAAAGATAATATAGCAGAATATATTGCTCTATTATCTTCTCTATAAAAAGCATCTTCTTTTAATATTTCTATTGCATTAATTACAGAATCCCTATCAGTAAGCATACATCCTAAAATTGCTTGTTCTGCTTCTATATCATGTGGTGGTATTTTTCCTAATTCCATATTCTTATCCCTCTTCATTTTAGGTTTATTTTGGTACAACCATAACTTGTACTGTTGCCATTACTCCTTCATTAAGTTTTATATCAACTTTTGTACAACCTGCTACTTTTATTGTTTCTGTAAGTAAAACTTTTTTCTTATCTACATCTATATTAAAATCTTTTTTTAGAGTTTCAGCAATTTCTTTTGCAGTAACTCCTCCAAATAATTTTCCATTATCTCCTGCTTTTACTGGTATTTTAACTGTTATTTTTTTCATTTTTTCAGCTATTTCTTGTGCTTCTTTAAAATCTACACCTTTTCTAAAAGCAACAGACTCATTTTTGGCTTTTAAATTATTCATATTTCCAGTATCTGCTGGAACAGCTAAATTTTTAGGAAACAAATAATTTCTAGCATATCCATCAGCCGCATTAATAATCTGGTCTTTTTTTCCTACGCCTTTTATATCTTGTTTTAAAATAACTTTCAAATTAAAAACCTCCTTTGTAAGATAAATTATAATTTATTCTGTTTCTAATAAATACTCATTAATTCTAACAATTAGTTCATCTTTTGCTTCTTCTAAAGTAAATCCTTCTAATTGTGCTCCAGCTAAGGTAATGTGTCCTCCACCACCTAACTTTTCAAGAATTAATTGAACATTTATATTTCCAATTGAACGTCCACTAATACAAACTTTATCTCCCATCTTAGCCATAACAAATGAGGCTGTTATATCACTAATTGTCAAAAGTTCATCAGCTGCTTTTGCACAAATTAAATTTGAATCTTCATTTTCTTCTTCATAAACTGCTATTGCAATTGTATCATTATGAATTTCTACATTTCTAACAATATTTGCTATAATATTATAACTTTCTAAATCTGCTTGAAACCATTTTTTTACTTTAATTATATCTACACCATATTTTCTTAAATATGCTGCTGCTTCAAATGTTCTTACACCTGTTTTAAATGTGAAATTCTTAGTATCTACCATAATTCCACCATATAAGCTTTCTGCTTCTAAAAGTGTTAATTTAATATCATCTTGAGCATATTGAACTATTTCTGTTACAAGCTCTGCTGTTGAAGATGCATATACTTCATGAAAAGACACAATAGCATTTTCAATGCAATCTGGCGCTTTTCTATGATGATCTATTATAATTTTTTTATCTACTTTTTCAAGTAAATCTGGAAATTCTACATAAGAAATCTTGTGAGTATCTACAACTATAAGTAAGGTATTATCTGTAATAACTTCTAATGCATCATCTTCTGTTAAAATAATATTTTTATATTCTTCTTCATTCTTTAATATTTCTAGAAATTTTCCTAATGATTTACCTGTTGGTTCTGAAACTATAAAACATTCTTTTCCTAAAGTTTTAGATAATCTATATAATCCTAAGGCAGAGCCAATTGCATCTATATCAATATTTTTGTGTCCCATAATTATAACATTATCTGATGATAATATAAGTCTTGTTATTGATTGTGCAATTGTTCTTGCTTTTACTTTAGCTCTTTTTTCAACTTCTAAAGTCTTTCCACCAAAGAAAGTATATTTACCATTCTTTCTTATAACAGCTTGATCTCCACCTCTTCCAAGAACTATTTCCATTGCAGCTAAAGCTGTTTTATATCTCTCGTAATTTGTCTCTCCATCACTTGATATTGCTATACTTAAAGTTATTGGTGCTCTACCATCAACTTCAATACTTTTTACTCTATCTAATATATTAAATTTTTCCTTTTCAAATTCAGCTATATATTTTTGTTCACAAACATATATAAATGAATCTCTTTCTGTTTTTATGATTAAGCCACCTGTTTTTGTTACCCAATCTATTATTTCTTTTTCTATTTTTGCTAATAATTCTATTTTTCTTTCAGGTAAAACAGTTTGTGTAATATCATCATAATTGTCTATCATTGCAATACCAATGCAAGTTTTAGCATTATTATAGTTATCAAACAATTCATTATATTTTGTTTCATCTATAAAATATAATGATAATATATATTCTTTTTGTTTTCTTCTTTTTGTTTTTACTACACTACCTAATATTTTATAAACTTTTTTATCTATATTAAACTGTTTTGAAATTTCTAAATTTTCGTTCTTTTTTTCTATATCAAGTTTTATTTCTTTAACAATAGGATTTAAGCTTGTTGCAATATCAATATTTTGAAACTCTTCAACAAACTTTTTACTTCTCCAAATGATATTACCACCTGTTTCTATTAACACTAAAGGAATAGGTGTATTTACAAGATTTCCTCTTGAAGCTGAACTTACATCTGAAGTAACATCTTTAATATGATTTTCAATTTCAGTTCTTCTTTTACTTGAAACCCATAAAGTATATGTGATTGTTAATGCAAAAATAAATATTGAAGGAATAACCCATCTTAAATTATATACACTTAACATTATGCATAATACTGCTATTATCGCTATATATATAATATTTTTACTTATGAGCTTATCTAAAATTTCATCACGTTCTTTAGACATAAAATCTCCTTATATACATAATATAACACAGTTATTATACTACTTAAAGCTCTTTTTGTCAAACAAGCTTTTGTACTTAAAAAGCATAAAAAATAAGTGAACTTTAATTATTAAACTTTTTGCTTAATAATTTTTGTTCACTTACTTTTATTATTTTTTTAAATTATTTTCTTATTGTTAAATTTACAGATTTTTCAGTATCTGTATAAGAATCATATACTGTTATTGTTACTTTTCCAGGAGCAACTCCTGTAACTATACCACTTGGATCAACTGTTGCTATTTCTTCATCACTTGAAGTATATTTTAGAGTATCTATATAAGCATCAGAAGGAGTTACTTTTAATTTCATCTGCAAATCCTTTCCTACTCTTATTGTACTATTTGTTGTTGTAAATGTCATTGATTTTATTGGAGTAATTACTCTAACATCTGCTGTTGCATCCATTCCATCATAGTTTGCAGTAATTGTAGCTTTTCCATCTTTAACAGCAACTAATTCATTATCTTTATTAATTTTTACTATATCTTCATCACTACTCTTAAATGTTACACCTTCTGTAACTGTTTCTCCATCAATTGTAACTGTCATTCCTACTGTTTCTTTTTTGTTCTTTGAAGATAAGTATTCATTTTCTAATTCTAAATTAAGTTTTGGTAAGATTTCTTCTTGCTTTTTAGATTCTTCTCCTGTTTGTACTAAAGCATAACTTCCTATATGACCTTTATTTAACACTATTAACAATGCTAAAACACCAACTATTATAAAAACAATTATTGATATTATTAAAGCTTTTTTATTTTTCATTTGAATCTCCTTATTTATTTACATTTTCTTCTGCTACATCTTCAATAGTTTGAACTTTTTCTGTATTAATTTTAATGTTTTGATAACGTTTTAAACCTGTTCCAGTTGGAATTAATTTACCAATGATAACATTTTCTTTTAATCCCATTAAGTTATCTACTTTTCCTTTAATAGCAGCTTCTGTTAATACTTTTGTTGTCTCTTGGAAAGATGCTGCTGATAAGAAACTTTCTGTTGCAAGAGATGCTTTTGTAATACCTAGTAATGCTCTCTTATATGTTGCTGGTTTCTTTCCTTTTGCTATTAATTCTTCATTTCTATATTCTACTTCTAATAAATCAACTAATGAAGCTGTATAGAATTCTGAATCTCCTGGATCTTCAATTCTAACTTTCTTAAGCATTTGTCTTGCAATAACTTCAATGTGTTTATCGTTAATATCAACACCTTGGTTTCTATAAACTTTTTGTACTTCTGAAATGATATATCCATAAACACCTTCAACACCTTTTACAGCAAGTAAATCTGCTGGATTTATAGAACCTTCTGTAATTGGATCACCGGCTTTTATTTCATCTCCATCTTTTACTTTTAGTTTTGAACCAAAGCTAATTGTATAAGTTTTACTGTTATCTTTATTTGTAACAATAACCTCTTTTCTCTTTTTCTCTTCATTGATTTTAACTTTACCATCAATTTCAGTTATAATAGCCAAACCTTTTGGATTTCTAGCTTCAAATAACTCTTCAACTCTAGGAAGACCTTGTGTGATATCTCCTCCAGCAACACCACCTGTGTGGAATGTTCTCATTGTAAGCTGTGTACCAGGCTCACCAATTGATTGTGCTGCTATAATACCAACAGATTCTCCTTGATTTACTCTTTCACGAGTTGCTAATCCCATACCATAGCACTTGCTACAAGCACCATGTCTTGCTCTACATTCTAGTATAGAACGAACTTTTACTTTTGTATAACCTGCTTTAACAATTTCTTTAGCTATTTTTTCATTAATCATAGTATTTGTATCTACTATAACCTTTTTAGTTTCTGGATCTTTAATATCTTCTACTGGATATCTACCTATAAGTCTTTCTTCTAATGGTTCGATAACTTGATTTCCATCTTTGATATCTTCTACTTCTATTCCTTTAGTTGTGTGACAATCATCTTCTCTTATAATAATGTCTTGTGAAACATCAACTAATCTTCTTGTTAAGTATCCAGAGTCTGCAGTTCTTAAAGCTGTATCTGTTAAACCTTTTCTAGCACCGTGTGCAGAAATGAAGTATTCTAGAGAATCTAATCCTTCACGGAAACAAGATTTAACTGGAATTTCAACTGCTTTACCAGATGTATTAGCCATAAGTCCACGCATACCTGCAATTTGTCTTAACTGGTTCATATTACCACGGGCTCCAGATTGTGCCATCATATAAATTGGGTTTAATTCATCAAAATTATTCTGCATTGCTTTTGAAACATCATCAGTAGCTTTTTCCCAAATTTTAATGATTTCATTATATCTTTCATCGTTAGTAATCATACCACGTTGATATTGTCTGAATATGTTAGAAACATCTTCATCAGCTTTTGCTAATATATCTTTTTTAGCTTCAGGAACTTTTACATCATCAACAGAAACTGTGATAGCACCTTTTGTTGAATATTTGTAACCTGTTGCTTTAATGTAGTCTAATACTTCTGCTGTTTTTGAAAGTCCATGTGCATTTATACAATTTGCAACTATTTTTCCTAAATTTTTCTTAATAACAGGGAAATCAATTTCTAAGTCAAATTCTTTTTCTGGATCTGTTCTATCTACAAATCCTAAATCTTGTGGTATTCCTTGATTATAAATTAATCTACCAACTGTTGTTTCTATTGTTTTATGTCTTACAGTTCCATCTTCATCTGTTTTAAATCTTCTAACTTTTATTTTACAATGTAATCCAACATCACCATTTTGATAAGCCATCATAGCTTCATCTTCATCTTTAAAGTATAAACCTTCACCCTTTTCACCATCAATTTGTACAGTTAAGTAGTATGCACCAAGAATCATATCTTGTGTAGGTACTGTAACTGGTTTACCATCTTGTGGTTTAAGTAAGTTATTTGTTGAAAGCATTAAATATCTTGCTTCTGAAATAGCTTCTGGTGTTAGTGGAACGTGAACAGCCATCTGGTCTCCGTCGAAGTCAGCATTGAATGCTGTACAAACTAATGGATGAAGTTTTATAGCTCTACCTTCTACTAATATTGGTTGGAAAGCTTGAATACCTAATCTGTGTAGTGTAGGCGCACGGTTTAACATTACAGGGTGGTCTTGAATAACCTCTTCTAATATATCCCATACTTCTGGTCTTAATCTTTCTACCATTCTTTTTGCATTTTTAATGTTATGTGCTATTCCTCTTCCAACTAATTCTTTCATAACAAATGGTTTGAAAAGTTCAACTGCCATTTCTTTTGGAAGACCACATTGATATATTTTAAGTTCTGGACCAACAACAATAACTGAACGTCCAGAATAGTCAACTCTTTTACCTAATAAGTTTTGACGGAATCTACCTTGTTTTCCTTTAAGCATATCTGATAATGATTTTAAAGGTCTATTTCCAGCACCAGTAACTGGTCTACCACGTCTACTGTTATCTATTAATGCATCAACAGATTCTTGAAGCATTCTCTTTTCATTTCTTACAATGATTTCTGGTGCTCCTAATTCTAATAATCTTTTTAATCTGTTATTTCTGTTTATAACTCTTCTATATAAGTCATTTAAATCTGATGTAGCAAATCTACCACCATCTAATTGAACCATTGGTCTTAATTCTGGTGGAATAACTGGAATAACATTCATAATCATCCATTCAGGTCTGTTTTCAGAAACTCTAAATGATTCTACTGTATCTAATCTTTTAATTAATTTTGCTCTTTTTTGTTCACTAGCTTTTGCTAATTCTCTTTTTAATTTAGCAGATAGTTTATTAATATCTATTTCAGCTAATAATTTTCTAATAGCTTCTGCTCCCATTTCAGCTTTGAAAGATCCTTGGCCGTATTTTTCAACAGCTTCTATATATTCTTTTTCTGTTAAAACTTGGCATTTTAATAATCCAGATGTTCCTTTATCTGTAACTATATATGATGCAAAGTATATAACTTTCTCTAAGCTTCTAGGAGATATATCTAATAATAATCCTATTCTACTTGGAATTCCTTTAAAGTACCAAATATGTGCAATTGGAGCTGCAAGTTCAATATGTCCCATTCTTTCTCTTCTTACTTTAGCAGTTGTAACTTCAACACCACATCTATCACATACTATACCTTTATATCTAACTCTTTTATATTTTCCACAATGACATTCCCAGTCTTTTGTTGGACCAAATATTTTTTCACAAAATAAACCATCTTTTTCTGGTTTTAAAGTTCTATAATTAATTGTTTCTGGTTTTTTTACTTCTCCATGAGACCATTCTCTTATTTTCTCATCAGAAGCTAAACCAATTTTTAATTTGTTAAAAACTTCTAATTCATCCACTTTTAAAGTAGCCCCTTTCTTTTTTATTAATAATAGGTAGCAAATAGTTCATATTTACCTTATCTTTAAACATACCTTAAATATACACTGCTGAACAATTCCTTAAAGAATTTAAGGTATTTTAAAGATACAATATTTAATTTTTAATTTTTATAAATAAGATTTTGACTTTATATTTTAAATTTTTTATTCATCATCACTATCATTTTGAGAGTCTAAATCTTTAAATATTTTATCATCTGGTAAATCTTCTTCATCTAATATGTTTGTAAAGAATTCATCTTCATCTTCTTCATCTTGTTCTTCAAGTTCTGTATCTGAAATTTCTGTTAAGTTATCTTCTTCAAGTTCACTTTCGTCAATTCTTTCTTCAACTCCGTCTAATCCCTCTTCAACATGTTCCTTAATTTCAATTTCTTCATCATTATCACTATATAATTTTACGTTTAGTCCTAAAGATTGTAATTCTTTAATTAATACTTTAAATGACTCTGGAATACCTGGTTCAGGAATATTTTCACCTTTAACAATTGCTTCATAAGTTTTTACTCTTCCGACAACATCATCTGATTTAACAGTTAATATTTCTTGTAGAGTATATGCAGCACCATAAGCTTCTAATGCCCAAACCTCCATCTCTCCAAATCTTTGTCCACCAAATTGTGCTTTACCTCCAAGTGGTTGTTGTGTAACTAAAGAATATGGTCCAGTTGAACGAGCATGGATTTTATCATCTACTAAGTGGTGAAGTTTTAACATATACATTACACCAACTGTAATTGGTTTATCAAATGGTTCTCCTGTTCTACCATCATAAAGTATTGTTTTACCATTTGTTTCTAAACCAGCTGTTTCAAGCATTGCTTCTATGTCTTCTTCTGTTGCACCATCAAATACTGGTGTAGCCATTTTCCATCCTAACATTCTAGCTGCAGCTCCTAAATGAACTTCCAAAACCTGTCCTAAGTTCATACGAGAAGGTACACCAAGTGGATTTAAAACAACATCTACTGGTGTTCCATCTGGTAAGAAAGGCATATCTTCTTCTGGTAATATTCTTGAAATAACACCTTTATTTCCGTGACGTCCAGCCATTTTATCTCCAACTGATATTTTTCTCTTTTGAGCTATATAAATTCTAATTACTTGATTTACTCCTGGAGATAATTCATCTGAATTCTCTCTAGTAAATACTTTAACATCAACTATTGTTCCAGCTTCTCCGTGTGGTACTCTTAAAGAAGTATCTCTAACTTCTCTTGCTTTCTCACCAAAGATAGCTCTTAATAATCTTTCTTCTGCTGTAAGTTCTGTTTCTCCTTTTGGAGTAACTTTACCAACTAATATATCTCCTGGTCTAACTTCAGCACCAACTCTTATAATACCATTTTCATCTAAGTCACGAAGTGAATCTTCTCCAACATTTGGTATATCACGAGTAATTTCTTCTGGTCCTAATTTTGTATCTCTACATTCACAATCATAATCTTCTATATGCATAGATGTTAAAACATCTTCTTTTACTAATCTTTCATTTAATAAAATAGCATCCTCATAGTTATAACCTTCCCAAGTAGCAAATGCGATAAGTAAGTTTTTACCTAATGCCATTTCTCCTTTATCAGTAGCAGGTCCATCTGCTATGACATCTCCACGTTTAACAACTTCTCCTTCTTTTACTATTGGTCTTTGGTTTATACATGTACTACCATTTGTTCTTTTAAATTTACTTAAACGATATGTTCTTTTTTGACCATTTTCATTTTTAACAACTATTTTGTCACCTTCAACTGATTCTACTGTTCCATTTTCTTCTGCTAAAACCATAACTCCTGAATCTTTAGCAGCTTTGTACTCAATTCCAGTTCCAACCATTGGTGAATCTGTAATCATTAAAGGAACTGCTTGACGTTGCATGTTTGATCCCATTAATGCACGGTTAGCATCATCATGCTCTAAGAAAGGAATCATTGCAGCACCAACTGAAACTAATTGTTTTGGTGAAACATCTATATAATCAACTTGATTTTTTGGAACCTCTTTGATTTCTGCTTTATCTCTAACTCTTACTCTCTTATTAATTAAGCAATTATTTTCATCAAGTGGTTCTGATGCTTGACATATAATGTATAAATCTTCTTCATCAGCTGTCATATAAGTAACTTCATCTGTAACATGAGCTGTTTCTTTATCTATTTTTCTATATGGTGTTTCTATAAATCCATATTCATTTATAATAGCAAATGTTGAAAGTGCTGATATAAGACCAATGTTTGGTCCTTCTGGAGATTCTATTGGACATAATCTTCCATAGTGAGTGTAGTGAATATCACGAACTTCGAATCCAGCTCTTTCTCTAGATAAACCACCAGGTCCTAATGCAGAAATTCTTCTTTTATGTGTTAATTCTGATAATGGATTTGTTTGATCCATAAATTGTGATAATTGAGAACTTCCAAAGAATTCTCTAATTGATGATGTAATTGGTTTTGTATTAATCAAGCTTTGTGGTGTTATAACATCTAAGTCTTGAAGTGTCATTCTTTCACGAACAACTCTTTCTAATCTTGTTAAACCAATTCTAAATTGATTTTGTAAAAGTTCTCCAACACATCTTATACGTCTATTTCCTAAATGATCTATATCATCTATATTTCCTAGTTTTGGTTTTGCAGGATCTGTAATAAACATATTATATTCTAGATTTAATAAGTAATTAATTGAAGCTAAAATATCTTCTGTAACAATATGTTTTGGAACTAATTCATCTAATCTATCTTCAACTAATTTTCTTATTTCTTTGTCATTTTTAGCTGTTTCTAATATATTTTTTAATACTGCATAATTAACATCAACTTTAATTTTAAGCTCTTCAGCAATTTTAGGATCTACAAAAGCTTTAATATCAACTGTTCCATTTCCTATAACTTTTGCTTTTTTACCTTCAATATTTACATATACAACATTTATACCTGTATCTTGTATTTGTTTTGCTACTTCTCTAGAAATCTTTTCATCTTTTTCTACAATAACTTCTCCTGTTTCTGGATTAACTATTGTTTCATAAGCTATATGATTAGCAATTCTAGAAGCTAAGCTTAATTTTTTATTATATTTGTATCTACCTACTTTTGATAAATCATATCTTCTATTATCAAAGAATAATCCATCAAATAAGTTTCTAGCTGCATCAACTGTTGGAAGCTCTCCTGGTCTTAATTTTTTATAAATCTCAATTAAAGCTTCATCAGCTGTTTTTACTGGGTCTTTTGCTATTGTTGCTAATAATTTATCTTCTTCTCCGAAGAAATCAATTATTTTTTCATCTGTATCTAACCCTATTGCTCTTAATAATGATGTAACTGGTAATTTTCTTGTTCTGTCTAATCTTACCCAAAATACATCATTACTATCTGTTTCATATTCAATCCAAGCACCTCTAATTGGCATTACAGATCCAGTATAAAGTTTTTTACCTGACTTATCATAACTTGAATCATAATAACATCCTGGTGAACGAACTAACTGACTTACAACAACTCTTTCTGCACCGTTTATAACAAATGTTCCACTTTCTGTCATAAGAGGGAAATCACCAAGATAAATCTCTTGCTCTTTAATTTCTCCTGTTTCACGGTTGATTAATCTAACCTTTACATGTAATCTTGTTGAATAAGTAGCATCTCTTTCTTTTGCTTCTTGTAATGAATATTTTGTTTTGTCTTCCATGTAGTAATCAAAAAATTCTAATACTAGGTTTCCTGAATAGTCAATAATAGGTGAAATATCTCTTAATACTTCTCCTAAACCTTCGTTAACAAACCATTCGTAAGAATCTTTTTGAACTTTTAATAAATTAGGTATATCTATAAAGTCACCTATTTTAGAAAAAGTTTTACGCACACATTTCTCGTGTACAACGTCTTTTACTTTTATTTTTTTCAAAATAAAACCCCACCTTCTTTAAATATTTAGCAGGTCAGCATAAATTTACCTTTTGTAAGTCCCTCTTGCAATAAAAGGTTTTTATTTTAAAATAGTCTCCCTGCCTTAAAAGGCTATTTATCAATAGTTCCTCTTTTATTCAATTCCTCTTACTAGATCATAAATACACTGTTTTTGAGAGCCAAAAACGAGACAAACTCCCAAAAATACTCAAATATTATATAACATTTATGTAACATAAGTCAAGCATTTTTCTTAATTTTCTTAGGGAAAATAAGGCTTTCATAGATACTTTTTTATAAAATTAATAAGGACTTGATTTTTTGAAAAAAATTTACTATTATATAGTCAAACATAAGGGAGATAAATTATGAATGAACTTTTTGGATATCATAAAGAATTAAATATGAAAAAAATTATTATTGTTGGAGTCATAGCTTTATTTTTTATTGTTATTTTAGTTGAAATCATAAGTAGTATCTTTAATAGTGATTCTGATGTCGATAATGTAAGTAAAATTCGAGATAAAAATTTGGAAGAGCAAAGCCCTAACTCTATTTTTTATAGTGATAATAATAGTATTAGTTTAGAACTTTCAAAACAATATTCTTTATCACAATATCATACAACAAATGATTATTTACTAGAGCTTAGATCAGATGATAACCTTAATATTTTTGTATCTCATAGAAATATTATTGAAAATCGTTCTTTAGTTGAAGTGGCATCTGCTGATTTACGTTCATATATTGGAGAATATAATAGTTATTCTAATTTATCTCAAATCACTGAGTTAAACATAAAAGATTATAAAGGATATACTTACAGCTTTCATTATTTAGATTCAAAAACAAATACACCTTATTATTTACAAGTTATATGGATTGAAACAAATAATGGTTATTACATTTTTGACATAGAATTTCCTTTAGATAATTTAAATAATTACACAAACATTATAAATGACACTATAAGTTCATTTGTTTTATATTAATAAATTCATATAAAAAAAGGCGTATCATAAAATGCGCCTTTTTTATTTATTTAATTTTATTTTATATAAAGATTATTTATTCACAGCAATTTCTTTATTCTTTTTATATTCGATAAAATCTTCAATTATCAATTTTATAAAAGCTATAACTGGAACTCCTAAAAACATTCCTAATACACCAAAATAAGCTCCTCCTATTGTTACTGAGAATATAACTAAAATTGGACTTAAATTTAGAGAATTTCCTAGTATTCTAGGATTTATTACATTTGCATCTATTTGTTGTAAGATTATAACAACTATTCCTAACCAAACAGCTTGTGTAAGTCCACCTGTGAAGATTGTTATTACTATTGCTAAAATTACAGCAATTATTGCTCCAAAATAAGGAATGACATTGAATAATCCTATTATAAATCCAAGTAATGCTGCATATTTTACTCTCATTAACATCATTGCAATAGATGTTATTACACCAATAACTATTGCATCAAGCATTTGACTTGCAATAAATTTCAAAAATATGCTATTTGTTCTTCCATAATATTTTCCAATTGCCATATTTGTTTTTTTATCAAATACAGCTTTTGAAAGATTTTGTAGAAAACTTTTTATATCTGCTCTTTCTAATAACAAGTATACTGATACTACAATTGTTACAAATGCATCAAATATTACGCTTGCAGCTCCCATTATACCTTTTATATAAGAACTAATATTATCAATACTTAATAGATTAATTATTTGATCCATAAAGTTAATTTCTTTTAAGTTATTTATATATGAATTTAAATTTAATTTAACTAATAATGAATTCTCATCTAAATTATCTATATATTCCATTGCTGTATTATAATAATTTGGTATGTTTTCAGCTAAATCTTCTATACTAGCTGAAACTGTTGGAATAATAAAATTAATTATTATAAAAATTAATAATATAACAATTAAATATACAAATAATACACTTAATCCTCTTGAATGATTTTTAATAAATTTTGGTTTTGCTTTATTAATAACATTTTCTAGAAATTTACATGGCATATACAATATATATGCTACTAATAAAGCCATAAAAAATGGCATTATTAAACTTATGAAATTTCCAATTCCAGATACTATTGAAGTTACGCTATCAATAGTTTTATATACAGCTATTGTAGCTACTGCGAATGAAAACCAAAATATCCATTTTTTCCATTCTTTATTATTCATAAAATTCTCCTATTTTTATATAATAACTATTATATTTATTATAAATGTTTTATTTTTCTTTTCAATACCAATATTTTGAACATCTTACTTAGGTCCTTTTTACTTTATCGGGAGCTCTTATTTGCAGTTGTAGACTGAATTGTATCTTTTTTATATCTTTTGAATTACAAATTTTACAAAGTCCTAATTTTTTAGAAAAATAACCTATTTCTCTTGTATGCGTAGTTTTTCATATTTTAACTAAAAATATTCTTCAAATGATTTATAAAACTATCTTTTCCATTTATATATACTTCTATTATATCAAATCTTATCAATTTATTAGTTAAATTATTTTTGTACACAAAATGTTTGCTAGCTCTTAATACATTTCCTTTTTTAGTATAATTTATACTTTCTTTTAAAGCTTTAAGTCTTTTAGAACATCTTGTTTTAACATCTATAAAAACAAATTCATTTTTGTCTTTTGCTATAATATCTATTTTTCCAGAACAAGTAGTATAATTTTTTATTAAAATAGTATATCCTTCTCTTTCTAAATATTTTATGGCCTCTTCTTGTCCATACTTTTCAATTTCATTATAATTTTCCGCTATTTTTTCTCCTTTCTTTCATTATTAATTGTTTTTATGCCATTTATAAGATTATTATTGGAAAATTAAACGAAATGCCCAAAGATTTTTTTAAATAAGATTTATTATAAATTTGAAGTATAATACTACAATTAATTTTGAATGTCAACAAATTTAAGAAAAGCTTAATTATAGATATCTATAACTAAGCTTTTAATTTTATTACTACTACTATTGATATATATAGCATTCTAAATTTCTTCTTCCAAATTGTATTGCAGCTTGGTGTGAACCCATATAAATATCTATTCTATTATTAGATATTGCTCCACCTCTATCTTCAACAACGAACCACCCACCATTTGGCTTGTCTGCTAATGATGGAATATATATAACTGTTCCTATTGGATAACCTTGTCCAGCAGCAACTGTATACCATTCTTTAGCTTTAGCACCTGAACTTGTTATTCCATTTGTTTTTCCTGTACATTTTACGCAAGCACAATAAGCTGATGTATTAAGAGTTACAACTTTAGGTGTCATTCCTTCTACACTTGCTTCTAATGTTGATGCAGAATATGTTTCAGTTCTACTTCTTGATCTTGAAACAATCTTAGTAGATATTTGTATAATTCTATCTACTGGTTCTTTTATAACTGTTTCAGAAATAACTGTTCTTTCTATTTCAACATTATCTTGGAATTTAACTTTATATTTAATTTCTTTTAACCCTTTTGCTCCTTCTTGAAGAACTGTATCTTTTGTTTCAGTTCCAACAGTGGAAACATCTTTGGTTATTGTTTCATAAGGTATTTCTACTTGCTCTGTTATTATTTTTTCTGTTATTGTTACATATTTTCCCAAAAGTTCTTCAGTTGATACATTTTCAACTTCTTCTGCAACTACAACTTTTTCTTGATTAGCTTTAGAGATTGTAATAGTTTTAGTATAATCAATCTTTGAATCTTCTGTTGGATATACTACTTCATCAGGCAAAACTATAATATGATTTTCAGATAAAATATCTGATACTGATGTGCTTGAAGTCATAACTGTTATTCCATAGTCTTCTGGGAAAACTATTGTTACATAATTAATGTCTGATTTTGAAGCTTTAACTCCAATTGTCAATAAGCAAATTAAAATAATACTTACAAAAACAATTTTTCTAATTATCTTAATAGATAATTTTTTCCATGTTTTCATAAATCTCCTCCTTAAATTGCAAGGCAATTATACTATTAAATCTCTACTTTGTCAATTAACCTTATCTAAGGTTTTCTAAGGCTTCAATTCTTTCTTCAGTTGCTGGATGTGTTGAAAATAAATTACTTTTACCTCTTTTGTTTTTAAAAGGATTTATTATATACATGTGTGCTTCTGCTTTACTTGCTACATCTAATTCTTCTTCATCTGAACTTAATTTCTTAAGTGCTGATATTAAACCATCTGGATTTCTTGTAAAAGATACTGCTGTCGCATCTGCTAAAAATTCTCTTCTTCTAGAAACAGCTAATTGTATAAGTTGTGAAATAATTGGTGAAATTAAAAGGAATATTAATCCTAAAACAAATATTATTATATCTACTGCACTACCATTGTCATTATTACTACTTCTTCTTCTACTTCTAAAAGTCATTCTTAAAAACATATCTGATAGCATTACTACAAATCCTACCATTACACTTATAACTGCTGAAAGTCTAATATCGTAATTTTTAATATGTGAAAGTTCGTGTGCAATAACACCTTCTAGCTCATAATAATCTAATTTTTCTAATAAACCTTGCGTAACACAAATTACAGCATTTTCCGGATTTCTTCCTGTTGCAAATGCATTTGGTTGCATAGAATCTACTACATATAATCTTGGTTTTGTATTAAGACCTGATGTAATCATTAAGCCTTCTAAAATATTTGTAAGTTGTAAGTCTTCTTCTTTTGTAGCAGGTCTTGCTCTAACAGAGGCTAGTACAACTTTATCGCAATTATAATATGTTGCAACAGTAGAAATAATAGAGAAAATTAATGCTATTACTATAGCATATTCACTATATCCAAAAGCATAACATAAAAAATATATAATTGCTGTTATCATACTTAAAAAAATAAAAACTATAATTCCTGTTTTTATTTTATTTTTCCTTATATCATCATACATATATTATATTTTCCTTTTTTTATATTTAGGTTTTGAAAAGTTTCCTATAACTTTAAAAAGCCACTATTTCAGATTGAAGTAGCGGCTTTTTTTATCTCTATTATTTGCTAAAATCTACTTTAACATTTTGTCTAGCTTCTTCAGAATCTGTTTTGAATAACTCTTCTGGTTTAAAATTAAACATTGAAGCAATTATATTTGTTGGTACTGTTTCTAGCTTTGTATTATACATTGTAACTGAATCATTATAAAATTGTCTTGCATAAGAAATTTTATTTTCTGTGCTTCTTAATTCTTCTTGTAATGTTGAAAAGTTTTGATTTGCTTTTAAATCTGGATAATTTTCTGAAACAGCCATAATTGTTTTTAAAGCACCTGATAATTGATTATCTAATTCTGCTTTTTCAGCAACAGTACTTGCATTTGCCCAAGAAGTTCTTAATTCTGTAACTTTTGTAAGAGTTTCTTGTTCATGAGCCATATATCCTTTAACAGCTTCAACTAAATTTGGTATTAAATCAAATCTTCTTTGTAATTGAACATCTATTTGGCTCCATGCATTTTTTACTTTATTTCTAGATTGCACTAAACTATTATAGATTGTAATTAATACTAATAAAATGAATACTATAATTATTATTACTATTGTTCCTATTGACATCTCTTTTTTCCTCCAACTTTATAAATTTATTATATTATATCAATATAAATTATTTTATGCAATAGTTATAATTTTATTTTATTTTTACATTATGAATAAAAGAAGAGATAGCTTAAAAGCTATCTCTCCAGGGAACTTTTATTATTTCAAGAAAAATATTATATGTCTTTATATTTAATATATCTATTATAACTTATATAAGCTAATATAATTAACACAATCATTGGTACTACAAACATTTTTGCACCTGTTGCAGGTAAAGATCCTGATATTTGGTCATTATTATTTTGTGCATTTCTATTGCTATTAGAATTTGTGTTTGTATTTCTATTAGTATTAGAATTTGTATTTGTATTTGT
>CANRPX010000009.1 GCA_947632605.1 uncultured Clostridia bacterium
TCTGTTGTTCTGAAATAGAATTGTGGTCTATATCCATTGAAGAATGGTGTATGTCTTCCACCTTCTTCTTTTGTTAGAACGTAAACTTCTGAGTTAAATTTTGTATGTGGATGAATTGTTCCTGGTTTAGAAATAACTTGACCTCTTTCAATGTCTTTTCTATCGATTCCTCTTAAAAGAACACCTATATTATCTCCAGCTTCTGCTTGATCTAATAATTTTCTGAACATTTCAACACCAGTAACAACTGTTTTTCTTCTTTCAGTTGATAATCCAACGATTTCAACTTCATCTTGCATTTTAACAACTCCTCTTTCAACTCTACCAGTAGCAACTGTTCCTCTACCAGTAATTGTGAATACGTCTTCAACTGGCATTAAGAATGGTTGGTCTGTTGGTCTATCTGGAGTTGGAATATAATTGTCTATTGCATCCAATAATTCTTTAATTGGAGTATATACAGGATCGTTAGGATCTGTAGAATTTGATTCTAATACATTTAATGAAGATCCTTTTACGATTGGAATTTCGTCTCCTGGGAAATCATATTTAGATAATAAGTCTCTAACTTCCATTTCAACTAATTCTAATAATTCTGGATCATCAACCATATCGCATTTATTTAAGTAAACAACGATATATTTAACTCCAACTTGTCTAGCAAGTAATATATGCTCTCTTGTTTGAGGCATTGGTCCATCAGCAGCTGAAACTACTAATACAGCACCATCCATTTGAGCAGCACCAGTAATCATGTTTTTAACATAGTCAGCATGTCCTGGGCAGTCAACGTGTGCATAGTGTCTTTTATCTGTTTCATATTCAACGTGAGCTGTGTTAATTGTGATTCCTCTTGCTTTTTCTTCTGGAGCTCCATCGATTTGATCATAAGCTGTGTATTGAGCTTTTCCTAATAGTCCTAAATATTTTGTAATAGCTGCAGTTGTTGTTGTTTTTCCATGGTCAACATGTCCGATTGTACCAATGTTAACGTGTGGTTTTGTTCTTTCAAATTTAGCTTTAGCCATTTTTAAATCCTCCTTTAATTTTTTGAGATTACTCTCTTCTTTATTTTTTTAAATTTAATGACTTTATTTATAATCACTTGCATTTTACACTATAACTACTAAAAAAGCAAGTAATTTTTTACAATTTTATTACATAAGTGGAAATCCCACTTATCCGCTAGTAAACTTAATATTATATTAAATATTACTGTTTACTTTACGCAAATTAATAATTATTCATCTTTTTTTGCTCTTGAAGCTACAATTGTTTCAAGAATTGATTTTGGAACTTCTTCATAATGAGAAGGTTCCATAGAATATGTTCCTCTACCTTGTGTTTTTGAACGTAAGTCTGTTGCATATCCAAACATTTCAGAAAGTGGTATAAATGCACGAATTTCTTGTAATCCGTCTACGCCTTCCATACCTTCCATTCTACCACGTCTAGAGTTTACATCTCCTATAACATCTCCCATATATTCTTCTGGAACTGTTATTTCAACTTTCATAATTGGTTCTAATATAACTGATTTAGCTTGTTTACATCCTTCTTTGAATGCCATAGAACCTGCTATTTTGAAGGCCATTTCTGAAGAGTCTACTTCATGGTATGAACCATCTACTAATGTAGCTTTGAAATCTATAACTGGATATCCAGCTAATATTCCGCTTTCTGCAGCCTCTCTAACTCCTTCTTCAACTGGTTTAACATATTCTTTTGGAACAACACCACCAACGATTTTGCTCTCAAATTGAATACCTGATCCTGGTTCTAATGGTTCCATTTCTAACCAAACGTGACCATATTGACCTCTACCACCAGATTGACGAATGAATTTTCCTTCAACTCTAACACTATTTCTAATTGTTTCTTTATAAGCAACTTGTGGTTTACCTACATTACATTCAACTTTAAATTCTCTTTTTAATCTATCAACTATGATATCTAGATGTAATTCACCCATTCCAGCAATAATAGTTTGACCTGTTTCTTGATTTGTATATGTTTTAAATGTTGGATCTTCTTCAGCAAGTTTTGATAAAGCAATTCCCATTTTTTCTTGAGCAGCTTTGTCTTTTGGTTCAATAGCTATATCAATAACTGGTTCTGGGAATTCCATAGATTCTAGTATAACTGGATGATCTATATCGCATAAAGTATCACCAGTTGTAACTTCTTTTAATCCAACTGCAGCAGCAATATCGCCAGAATATACTTTATCAATATCTTCTCTGTGATTTGAGTGCATTTGAAGAATTCTACCGATTCTTTCTTTTTTATCTTTATTAGAGTTAAGAACAGTAGAACCTGATTCTAATGTTCCTGAATATACTCTAAAGAAACATAATTTTCCAACAAATGGATCTGTTGCAATTTTAAATGCAAGTGCTGCAAATGGTTCGTTATCTGAAGTTTTTCTTTCAACTTCATTTCCATCTAAGTCAACACCTTTGATATGTGCTATATCTAATGGTGATGGCATGTAGTCAACTACTGCATCTAATAATTCTTGAACACCTTTATTTTTGTATGAAGAACCACATGTAACTGGAACTATTGTATTATTAATTGTTCCAACTCTTAATCCTTTTTTAATTTCTTCTTGAGAAAGTTCTTCACCTTCTAAGTATTTCATCATTAATTCTTCGTCTTGTTCAGCAACAGATTCTACCAATTTTTCATGATATTCTTTTGCTAATTCTTTCATATCATCTGGAATTTCTGTTTCTTCAACAACTTTTCCTAAATCATCTTTATGAATAAAAGCTCTCATTTTAATTAAATCAACAATTCCTTTGAAATTGTCTTCTGCTCCAATTGGTAATTGAATTGGAACAGCATTAGCTTTTAATCTATTTTTTAATTGATCTACGCAAAGCATAAAGTTTGCGCCAGTAATATCCATTTTATTTACATATACCATTCTTGGTACACTATATTTATCTGCTTGTCTCCAAACAGTTTCTGTTTGTGGTTGAACACCACCTTTAGCAGCTAATATTGTAACAGCACCATCAAGTACTTTTAAAGATCTTTGAACTTCAACTGTAAAATCAACGTGTCCAGGAGTATCAATAATGTTTATTCTGTTATTGTTCCAGAAACATGTTGTTGCAGCAGAAGTAATTGTAATACCTCTTTCTTGTTCTTGTTCCATCCAGTCCATTGTAGCTGCACCCTCGTGAACTTCTCCTATTTTATGAGTTTTACCTGTGTAAAATAGAATTCTTTCAGTTGTGGTTGTTTTACCAGCATCTATATGAGCTACTATTCCTATATTTCTTGTTTTCTCTAATGAATATGCTCTTCCTGCCACTTTATTTTCCTCCTTTTACCATTTGTAATGTGCAAAAGCTTTATTAGCTTCAGCCATTCTGTGTGTATCTTCTTTCTTCTTAAATGCTCCACCATTTCCGTTTATAGCATCTATTATTTCTCCTGCTAATTTTTCAGACATTGTTTTTTCATGTCTTTTTCTAGCATAAGTTACTAACCATCTTAAACCTAAAGTTTGTCTTCTTTCTGGTCTAATTTCTAATGGTACTTGATAAGTTGCACCACCAACTCTTCTTGCTTTAACTTCAAGAACTGGCATTACATTTTCTAAAGCTGCTTCAAATACTTCTAATGGATCTTTTTGTTCTTTTTCTTTGATTATATCAAAAGCACCATAAACTATACTTTGAGCAACTGATTTTTTACCATCTAACATTATATTGTTAATTAATTTTGTAACAACTTTGCTATTATATAGTGGATCTGGTAATACATCTCTTTTTGCTATATATCCTTTTCTTGACACTATACTTCCCTCCTATTTCAATATTTTTATTCTGCACATAATGCAGAAAGGTACTCTGAAAAGATTATTTCACTTTTCCGTAATAGTGCAACAATTTCTTTTTTCATATAACATATATTCCATAAAAAGAATTATGCACTATTATCAATTAATAAATTTTATTTTTTTGGTTTTTTAGCACCGTATTTAGATCTAGCTTGCATTCTATCTTTAACACCAGCTGTATCTAAAGTACCTCTAATAATATGGTATCTAACACCAGGTAAATCTTTTACTCTTCCACCTCTTATAAGTACAACACTGTGCTCTTGTAAGTTGTGACCTACTCCTGGAATATAAGATGTAACTTCATATCCATTTGAAAGTTTAACTCTGGCTACTTTTCTTAAAGCAGAGTTAGGCTTTTTAGGAGTAACTGTTTTTACAACTGTACATACACCTCTTTTTTGTGGTGCTTTGTTATCTGTTTGAATCTTTTTTCTAGAGTTGTAACCTTTTTGAAGAGCAGGAGCTGTTGATTTAGTTGTTCCAGTTTGTCTACCTTTTCTTACTAATTGATTAATTGTTGGCATTCTTCTTTTTCACCTCATTTCTTTTTAAAAATAAATTTAATATTTATATTAAATTCTTTTTATTTGTTATTTAAATTTTACTTTATAAATAACAAATAGATACGCTATAATGCTAGTTTCCCTAACAAATAGCGTATCTATTTTATCATTTTTAAAAAACAATGTCAATACTTTCCAATTAAGTTTGTTTCTTTGATTTTCCGTAGATTTTCATTATAATAACTACTTGATATAACTTCTTCTGAAATTTCTTTTATAAGTGCTTGATCTTCCACCATAACTATATAAACTTCACCGTTTTTTTCTACTCTTTCAAATATTTTAGGTCTAATTGGTCTTTGCTCTGTACAAGAAAAATAATAAGTTTTACCATTATGTTTAATAATATCAATTATTCTATAACTTTCATCTTCACTAATAGTTACTCTTCCACCTACTTTAAACTCTTTCACATTAATCTCCTATTTCTATATCTTCACTTATTTGTCTTTCAACTTCAATTGGATCTTTTATATATTGTCTTCCAATATCTGGTAACCATTCATAAATAATTTGTTCATAATCTCTTTTATCTTTTTTATCAATACCTTTAAAGTTTTCTCCTAATGCACTTGATAATACTTCATCAAAAAAAGCTTGTTGTCCATTTTCTAATGAACTATATCTTTCATAATCTTCTTGTTTCATTGTATTTATAGTAGATAAAACAGTTCCTAAAACTTTTACTGTTTCTTTTTCATCATTATTAACTCTTAATCTAATTCTATAACCTTTTTCATTAGCTGAAGTTCTTGCTTCAAGTTCATCCATTATTATTGGATTTCTTACATAATCATTTTCATTTTCAAATATTTCTGGCAAAGCATAAGGTAGTAATTCAAATGCAAATTGTTTATATTCTCTTCTTTTTTCTGGAGATGCCGTATTATACTTATCTCCTAAACTTTCTCGTAAAACTCTTTCTAATAACTGTTGGTCTCCATCTGAAGAAATTTTAAAAGCTGCTGCTTCAAATTGGTTTTCTGATAACTTTTCTTCTTTTTCTATAATCTTATAATATCCTTCTGCTAGTTCAGGAATAGAAAGATTATTAAATACATATCCATCTTTTGTTCTTATTTCATCACAAATAGATATAACTTTATCTTTTAATTGTTCTCTACTTTCTGCTGAAGTATCTTCATACTCAGTTACAGTATATGGACTTTTTAAAGTGCTTTTTAAACTATCATAAGTATCTTTAGCATAAGCAGTAACAAAAGATCCTAATGTGATAGATCCTGCAAGTGCAGCTGTGGCAAGAAAAACTTTGAAAGCAACAATTTCTTTTTTTATTTTTTCATCATCTACTGCATCTTCATATTCTTGTACTCTTTTATAATATTTTCTATCTTTAGGATTTGATGAATATCTCATTCTTTCGATTGTATTTTTTGTGTCAAATATTCTTTCTGCTAAATCTGACTTTACATCATAATAATCATTATTTAGTAATTTTTTTTGCATTATCCATCTTTTTAAAAAGCCTCTCTTTTTAGGCTCAGTATATCTAAATCTCTTTTTAGAATTTTTAGGCTCTTTAATTTTTCTTTTTTTAGATTTAGGTCTTCTTTCACTTTCACTTTTTCTTGTTTCTGCATTTAATATTCTAGATGGAAGATTTACTGGTACATTAGTTGTATTAATTTGTGCAATCTCATTAGCAGTTCTTCTAAGTAATTTTTCAATACTTTCACCGTAAGTTTGCTAAATCACCTTCTGGCATCATATCTGATGTTATATCCATATTTTATCTTAATCACCTTTCACTATCTATCTCTATCTTCTCTAGGTAATGTAATAAATCCCCTTGGTACTTCTTCTACTCCATAAGCTTCATGTAAATGTTCTTTTATTTCATCTTGTGAAATTCTAAAAGTTTGTACTAATCTTCCCACTCTTGTTCCAATTAATTGATTGTAACTTTTTGCTATTCGTATTCTTTTTTGACGTTCAAATACTAATTGGTCTGCTTTATCACAATCTTTATCTGCAATTTCACAAGCCAATTCTGCTTCATCAATTTTTTTCATATATGTTCTAACTTTTTCATTATATTCTCTTAATTTTTTTCGTCTAAAAATATTAGGTACTATGCTAACTTCAATATCTGTAACTTTTCCTTTATATTCATTTAGCATTTGATTAAGATTGCCAACTTTTCTGTGAGCCAAACGAGAACGAGAATAAATTGATTCCATTTGTTTGATTTCAGAATTTAATTTATCAACTAAAAATTTATTATCAAAATAAGTGTTTGAATATCTAAGAACAGATTTTTTTCTTTCTTCATGTACATCAAAATCATCCATATCTATTACATATTCTGGTCTTCTTATTTTTAAAGATTCTTCTTTATCATCAGAATATGTAATAAAACCTGGTTTATCTAAAACTTGTGAATATTGTGAATTAGTTCTTCTTATTTTTTCTATACATCTTGTTATTGCAAAAAGTTTTCCATCATCTTTACTGTAAAACACAACACCACTTGATGCACTTCTATCACTATCTAGTGATATTCTCATTGCTTCATCTGCAATGATTTCCATAATATCTGGTGGGATATTATACTTTTTTAATAAATTAGCAATTTCATTATCTAAAATTTCACTCATAATTATCTCCATTAATATAGTTATATTCTATCATTCACACATTTTAATGTCAATTAATTATTCTTTATTTTCAAGCTAATTTTTTTGTTATATCTAATTATTTATATTAATAAAAAAGTAAAAGCCCACACAGCTTACAGCAATAGTTCCGCTATAAATTGTGTGGGTTTTCTCGGAGAAGGCCCCGATATTTACTTTTTACGAGTGGAACTCCACTCTATGGGACTGTTCTTCACCCTATCTTTCACCTCTCCTTCTCTCTCTTGGAGCATCATGCTCTTCTGGATCTTTCCTTCCGTCTTCGCGATTATCCTTTTTCGCGGAAATGCGTATTTCTACGATTCCGCAAACAACCGCGGTGATGGCAGAGGAGATCAGGGCAGTAAGCACATGGCTGATACTAATGCCCTTGATCCAGTTGACAATGGCGGAGCCAAAGAACGCGACTGCGGTGAGCAGAGCGATATCGGCAATAGCCATCACAAAGATAACAAGGTTCCGGGCGACGGGGTTTAGTTTTTTGGTCTTCATAAAAAGACTCCCTTCAATTTATTTGTGCAGGATACCCTGCTACACTTTAATTATACCATATTTTCCCTATTCATTCAAGTTTTTAGAATATATTAAAACATAAAAAAATACGGTATCTCTACCGTATTTTTTATCTATTATAATTCTGGTTCATCGTCTCCCAAAATTTTCTTTTTTGTTTCATCTGCTAATTCTTGTGCAATAGCTCCACTTCTTCTATCAGAAATCTTTCTTGCATCTTTAATATGTATTAAGTCTTTTAATCCAGCCATTTTATCTTTTGCAACCTTTAATACTGCAAATCTCTTTTTAACTTCTTCTAGTCTTGGTAATCTATCTGAAAGAGCACTTTTAGCTTGTTCTAATTTTGTTCTTTCTTCTTCTTCTTCTCTATCTAAATCTCTTAATTTAGCTTCAAGTTCTTGAATTTTTGTAACATCTTGTGCTCCTTGTAAAGAATCGATTTCTTCTTGTTTTTCTTTAGCTCTTCTATCTCTATCTTTTACTTTGTCAGGATCTGGAACTTGTTCTGGAGCTGAATCTAATTCACTTCTTAAAGATTCTAAACGTTTTTGAACATCCTCTGTTGTTTCATATTCTGGTGTTGCATCAAGTTTTGCTTTTGCTGCTTCAAGTGCTGATGTTAATCTGTCTAGAGCTGATTTATTAATTTTTCTTGGTAATCTTCCATCTAATTTAGATTTTACTTCTGCTAATCTTGTTTTTAGTTGGTCTCTTTTTTCTTTTTCTTCAGGTGTTAAAGTTTCTTCTAATTCACCTTCTGCATCTTCAAGAGCCTTTTTTGTTAAATCTCTAGTTCCTTCAGCATCTGCTAATTCATCTTCTAATCCTTTAATTTTATCAGTATCTTCTGCTGGGATTTCGATATCTTTGCTATCAAATGCATAATCTTTATATTGTTTCGGCATTCTAGGTGCAAATAATCTAGCAAAGAATCCTTTTTTAGGTGCTGGTAATCCTTCTCCTCTAAGAATATCGCTATCTTTAGAAGATAAATCATCCATTCTATCACTATGGTCTTGAATAGCTCCAGATAATTCTTCATCATCAATTTCTGTTCCTGAAAAAACTTCTTCCATTAAATCATTTAACTTATCAGATGTTTCTATTACACCATCTAAATTAGATCTATTCATTTTTTGAGCAATTGCAGCTCTATTATAAAATGCAGATTTATTATATGCTTCTGGTAATTTTTCTTCTAGACTACGTTCTCTTAAAGTTCTCATTAAATAGTCATGCATAGCTTTAGGTGTTGGCTCTTCACCACTTTCTAATTGTAATTCATCTGCAAATCTTTTTTGTGCTTCTTTATATGCTTCAATCGCATCTTTATATGCTTTTATATTATCTTCTGATGGATCTTTTTGTAAGGCTAACATTGCTTTTCTTACTTCTAATTCTGCTAATTCATATTCTTTAAATGCTTTTGAAGCATCTGAATCTTCATCTTGTAATGATTTATAACCTTCTTTAGTTATATGTTTTTTATCAAATTCTTTACGTCCATCTTCTAAATCTGCTTGTTTTTCTCCAACTTTTTTTACAGCTTTATCATGTTCTGCTTTAGCTTTATCAACATCATCTTGTGCTGATTTAAGTTCTGGATTACCTTCCATCATGCTTTCTAATTCTTCTTGTATTTTACTTTGTTCTTCACTAAGTGCAGCTATTTCTGGATTGTCAATGATTTCGTCACCTTCTACAAAATTAATAGTAAAGAAATCTTCTATTGATGGTGATCTTTTTTCACTTGCTAATGCAGCTTCAGCTTTTTCATATTCTGCTTTAGCTTTTTTATGTTCTTCTGTTTCAACTTTTCCTGCATCTCCTGCATCTGGTCCTGCAGCTTCTAATCTTGCTATTTCAGCTTTCAATTCAGCAATTCTAGGATTATCAACAAGTGATATATCTTCACCATTAATTTTTGCTAATTCTTCTTGTAATTGTGCTATTCTTTCAGCATTAGGATTTGAAGATTTTGCAGCCTCTATTTCATCTTGTATACCTTTTCTTCTATCAGGAATAGCATCTAATTTTCCTTGACTTTCATCTCTTTGTGCAGTTGCTGATTTAACTTCTGCATCTAATGTAGAAATTTCTCCTAATAATTTTTGATATTCAGGTGTTCCTGTTTCTAAGTTTTTAGCCATTTCTAAAGCAATAGCTAAAGAATCTTTTATTGCATCTCTTTCTGAAGCTAAGCTTCCTATTTCCATATCTAATTCATGTATACGTCTATCTAATTCTGGTATAACAATTCTACCTTTGCTATCTCTAGCTGATACCATTGCATCTATTTCTTCTGTTGTTATGTTTCCACCTTTAATATTTCCAACACGTCTTACTCTATTTCTAATAGATGCTCTAGTTTTCTTAATTTGTTCAGCTAAATCAGTTAATGTTTTTGTACTATCTGGTGTTACTTTTGATTTTGCTTCTTCAAATCTAGTTAATAAATCTCCTAATTCTGTAACTAAAGATTGAACTTTAGGATCTTCATTAATTTTAGTTTTAGTTTCATCAATTGCATTTATAGCTTCTTCTTTTTCTTCTATTTTTTCTCCATAATCTATTTCAAGTTCATTTACTAAAGCTTTATTAATAACTTCATTTGCACCAAAACTTACTAATATTAAGTTCATTCTATCATTTGCTTTTTTAAGGTCTTCTTCTAATGAAGAAACTTGACCTCTCTTTTCTTCATCTAAAGCTTTTCTATGTTCTAATAAAGCTTGTGCTGATTCCATTTCTTGTCTTGCTTTTTCAATTTCATCTCTCATGCTAGTAAGTATAGCATCTGAGAAACCTTGTGCTCCTTCATATTGTCTAGATAAACTTTCAAATTTTTCTTTTGCACTAGCGAAATCTCCTTCAGCTCTTGAAAGATCTTCCATTGTTGTTTCTCTATCTGATTTTAAAGCTTCTAATCTTGTTCTAAAATCTCTTGTTCTACTAACTAGAGCTACATATTCACTATTTAGCTCTTCTAAAGTTTTATTTTCTTCCATTTTTTTCTCCTTTTAATATAAATTATTTTCTAAAATTATTTTCTTGATTTTTCTGTTTCACATTCTGCAATTAAATTGCTAAGTTCTACTTTTGTTTTAGCCATTTCTTTAACTAGAGCTAAACCTTTGTCGCTAAGTGCTTTTTCGTTGTTTTCCATATTTTCCATATTAAAACAAACTCCTTTCATATATATAAATTTTATTATTCTCGCCTAAATACACTAATCTCTTATATTATACCATTATTTGGACATTAATTCAATAGTTTTACATAATTTTTTTACTATTGATTATTTATTGATAAATAAGTACTTTCCACGTTTCAGTTATTTAAACATTCTGCTATAAATTTTTGTATTTCATTTAGACTTATATTTGATAATTTTGAGTATCTTTCCTTTTTATCTTTTATACTTTCTTTTAATTGAGGAACAATACCAAAATTTGCGTTCATTGGCTGAAATTCTTCATTTGGTGTAGATATATATTTTGCTAAACTGCCAATAACTGTTCTTTCTGAAAACACCTTCTTTCTATCTTGATATTCCTTAAGAACATTAGGATTATCTATATTAAACTTATTTTTCTCATAAATTTTATATAATTCTACTGCATTTATACCTGCTACAAACCCAGAAGAAATTGATTCTACATATCCTTCTACTCCTGTTATTTGTCCTGCAAAAAAAACATTTGTATTTTCTAACATTTTGTAAGTATTGTCAAGGATTTTTGTAGAATTTATATATGTATTTCTATGCATTACCCCATATTTCACAAATTCAGCATTTTCAAGTCCTGGTATTAAAGAAAATATTCTTTTTTGCTCTCCAAATTTAAGATTTGTTTGAAAGCCCACAATATTATAGAGATTTCCTTCCTTATTATCTTGTCTTAATTGGACAATTGCATAAGGTCTTTTTCCTGTTCTTAAATCTGTAAAGCCAACTGGTTTTAACGGTCCAAATCTTAACGTATCTTTTCCTCTTTTTGCCATTATTTCAATTGGCATACAACCTTCAAAAATTTCTCTCTTTTCAAATTCATGTAAATTAACTACTTCTGCATTTATAAGTTCATCATAAAATCTTTCGTATTCATCTTTATTCATTGGAAGATTAATATAACTTTTTTCTTGATTTATTAGTCTTTCTTTCCAAACTTCTATATCTTCTTCTTTTTTTCTTTCTTGTTCATATCTATTTCCATAAAATGCAATATTCATATCTATGGAATCTTTTTCTATAATAGGTGCTGCTGCATCATAAAAATATAATTTATTTTTTCCTGTTAATTCTGAAATTGAATTTGACATTTTTTCAGAAGTTAATGGTCCTGTTGCTATAATAACAATTTTATCTTTTGGTATTTCTGATATTTCTTCTCTTACGACTTCTATGTATTCATTTGAATTCACTAAATTAGTAACTTCTTTTGAAAATTTTTCTCTATCAACAGCTAATGCTTGTCCTGCTGGAACACTAACATTATCTGCAATTGGAATTAAGTAACTTCCTAATCTTCTAAGTTCTTCTTTTAATAATCCGCATGCATTTGTTAATAAATTTGATTTAAAAGAATTACTGCATACTATTTCTGCTAGATTTTGATTTGAATGTGCTGCTGAAAATTTGTAAGGTTTCATTTCATATAATTTTACTTTTATTTTTCTTTTAGCAATTTGAAGTGCAGCCTCACATCCTGCGAGACCACCACCTATTACAATAATTTCATTCATTTTAACATCCAATCTAAATTATTTTAAATGTAAGAATCTATTTTACTTATTATATTATACGTTTTACAGATTTTATTTACAATAACAAAACTGTTACAATTACTTTACTTAAATGTTTTAAAGCCCAACATTTTGTAAAATAAAAAAATAGATTTTCTATATTTTTAGAAAATCTATTTTAAAATAAGTTTGTGATTTTTTCTATTATTATGTCTATAATGCTTTTTTCATCATCTATTATAACTTCTTCTGTTCTTGGTTCTGTATAATCTTTCTTTGGAAGACTTATATACTCAATTTGTTTATTATTAAGTTTTTGCATTCCTAATAAATTTCTTGCTTGCTCTTCGATATTACTTAAATTTATACTATTTTGAATATTAATTTCTAATTGATTATTTTCCTTTTTTATATCTGATATAGTTGTCTTTAAATTTTGTATTTGAGAAAAGGATTCACTAATTTGAGAGTTTCTAAAGATTACAAAAAATAGTATTGCAAATAATAATATACATTTTACAAAAATAGAAAATTTTGCTTTTGCTTGCATTTTCTTTTCTTCTTTTTGTTTTAATTGTTTACTATTACTTCTGGCTTTTCCTTTTGATACCGTTTTTTTAGTACTTTTTTTCGATTGAGTATTATTTCGTTTCGGCTTACTATAATCTGGTTTTATTTTTCTCGGATTAGTGTCATATTGATAACCATAATTTCTACTATTCATAATCTTTATCCCTCCTTTCTTTAGTATTTCTTATTTTCTATTTCTTCTCAAATATTCTTAATTTAGCACTTTTACTTCTAGAATTTTCTTCTAATTCCTTTTCAGATGGTAATATTGGTTTTTTTGTAATAATTTTTCCTTTTGATTTTGCACCACACATACAGTATGGTAATCCTGGTGGACATGTACATTTTCCAACTGAATCTGCAAAAGCATTTTTTACAGCTCTATCTTCTAATGAGTGAAATGTTAATACACATAATCTTCCACCTGATTTTAATTTATCTATTGAAGTTATAATCGTATCATATAATGGCTTTATTTCATCGTTTACTTCTATTCTTATTGCTTGAAAAGTTCTTTTAGCTGGATGTCCTTCACCCTTTTTTCTTTTTATAACTTCTTCTATAATTGCAACTAATTCATTTGTTGTTTCAATTTCTTTTTCTTTTCTATGTTCAACAATTTTTCTAGCAATAAGCTTAGAAAATCTTTCTTCACCATATTCATAAATAATTCTTGCAAGTTCTTCTTCACTATAAGTATTAACAACTATTTTTGCCGTTAATTTTTGAGACTTATCCATTCTCATATCAAGAATTCCATTACCAATGTAACTAAAGCCTCTTTCTCTTTCATCTAACTGATAAGAAGAAACTCCTAAATCTAATAATATTCCATCAACTTCTGATATGTTTAAATCATTTAAAATGTTTTCCAAATTATCATGATTATCATGTACATATTTAACATTTTTAAATTCTTTTAATCTTTCTTTTGCAACACAAATAGCTTCTTCATCTCTATCAATTCCTATAAGAAGCCCATTTTCAGATATTCTATTTGCTATTTCTTTACTATGACCAGCTCCGCCCATTGTTCCATCTACATAGATTCCATCAGGTTTTATATTTAGTCCATCTATGCATTCAGTAAGCATTACTGATTTGTGATTAAACTCCAAACTGCTACCCTCATAATAAATTTCCCATATTAGCATAAACAGTTGGTAAATATATACCAACTGTCTTGCTAAATTGTTATTTTTTTCTTTTGTACATTTTTTTCATCTTTTGTATTTTTAAATCTTTTGTGCTATATATTTTTTACCTTAGTAAATTATATATTTTTCTTTTGTAATTTTAATTTTAATCTTTAGTATTCTAAAGATTTTATCTTTTGTATGCTTTATCTTTTGTGCTTTAAAGTTTTATCATTGGCATTTATATAAACTTTAGCAAGTTATATACCAAGCATTTCCATTTTTTCAGCAATTTCATCTGCTGAAATGTCATCATCTGTATTTTGCCATTTCTGTTTGCTCCAAATTTCAATTCTTGAATCCATACCAATTATAACAACTTCTTTTTCTAATTCTGCAAAAGTTCTTAAATTGTTTGATATCAAAAATCTACCTTGTTTATCGATTTCACAATCCATGGCACCAGCAAAGAAAAATCTTGAAAAAGTTCTAGCATCTTTATTTGAAATTGGAAGTGATCTTAACTTTTGTTCAAAGTTTTTCCATTCTTCCAATGAAAAAGCAAATAAGCAACCATCTAAACCTTTAGTTATTATGAACTTCTCACCAATATCTTCTCTAAGTTTAGCAGGCATTATTAATCTGCCTTTAGCATCTAGAGAATGCTCATATTCACCAATTAGCAATTTACTTATCTCCTTTCAATTTTCTACCACTTTGTTCCACTTCTCTCCACTTCAATTAGATTTTAATATATACTATTTAATTTTGCAAGTACTTTTTTGTTTTTTAATACAATTGAAATATTACAATTGTATTTCAATCTAATAAAACATTTGGTAATAGACACTTTTATCTTTATGTGTTAAAATAGTATTAAATTTTAAAAAAGGAATATTTTTATGAATTCTACTATTTTTTTTGGTTTAATTTTAAATTTTATATTATACTTTTTTGCGATTTTACCCATAATAATAATTTCTTTTAATAAAAAATTGTATAATAAAAAAGATGGGTTACTTTTTGCATTCTCATTTATAACTATTTTAGAAATTTTCATTTCTTTAGGTATTCATTTTTTTGCAAGAAGTATATTTTCTCTTTTTTCAAAAACACCTGGAGTAGTAAATTATGCAGTATATGCATCTAAAATTATTTTTATTACTGGTAGCTTATATGCAATAAAATTTTTAGTTCCGTTCTTTTTATATAATAATAAAAACTCATTTTTAACACACAAAAAAACAACGATTCTTTTTTCTTCAAAAATCGTTGTTAATCTTGTACTTGCTATATTAGGATTTGTATTGTTTTCTATAAAAGGCTCATTATATAGCATTCCTCTATGTGATTTAATTTATTATATAATATACATCATTCTTTTCATAAAAGTAAAATAATTATATATTACCTGATAATATATCTAAATTTGCTTCTAAAGCATCTGTTGTTGTAAGTCCAGATTTTGCATTAAACACTTCGTTGTCTTCTGTTATATATATTATTGATGGATATTCAGAAACATTATAATTTCTTCTTGCTTCTTCATAAAAATCATAATATATTTCTAAAGAATGATTATTTTGGAATTCATTATCAACATCTTGTGCACAATTAATTACAAAAAAATTTATTTTATCGGCATATCTTTCACTCATTCCTTCTAATCTATTTAATTCTTCAATAGAATCTTCTGATGATTTATTAACAAACAATAAAACAACAGGCGAATTTTGATAATCTGAAAGCTTTATTTCTGTTCCATCATTTTTATAAAATACAACATCTTTATAAGAAACATGTTCAATATCTTTAGTTTTAGAAACTTCTTCAACCTTTAATTCATTATTATCTTTATTGTCAAAAAAATATACATTTAAGCAAAAAATAAGTGTTCCTACAAATAAAACACCAGCAATTATTAAATAAATAATATCTTTTTTATTTTTCATTTTTTCTCCTTTGTTTTATTAGTATTTATAATATTTATAATTTTATCAATAAAATTTTTAAAAGTAAATATTTTATATTTTCTTTTTCCAAAATATGTGGTATATATTAAGTTATATTAAAGGAGGTCTTTATGGATTTAGAAATAAATAATAATAAAAATATAAATAATATTGATAACTTTTCTAATGAATTAAGAAAGCATTTAGAAAAAACTGTTACAACATTTTCAATTGACAGATTTGAAGGAAATTTTGCTGTTTGTGAAAATTTAAATACTGGAGAATTTGTAAATATTCCTAAAGAAGAATTGCCTAGCAATTGTGAAGAAGGATCTATTTTAAAATATGAAAATAACAAATTTATTTTAGATGTAAAAGAAACAAATGCAAAAAGAGAAGAAATTAAAAATTTAGTAGATAACTTATTTAAAAGAAAAAAATAAATACCAAGTTTTAAAATTACTTGGTATTTGTTTTATTTTAATTATTCCCATCAAAACTTATATCAATTTTATTTATTTCATTAGTTTTTCCATCACTTATTATTTGTATTGTTCCATCATAATCTGTTCTATAAATTTTGCTTCCCAAATCATTATATCTCTCAATTATATTTTCTTTTGGAAGTCCATAACTATTGTCTTTTCCAACAGAAATTATTGCTATTTCTGGTAAAACTTGATTTAAGAAATCTTGAGAACTACTAGTGTTTGATCCATGATGTCCTACTTTTAAAACATCTACATCATTCCAATTTCTCTGTTTTTCGTTTTTAGATGTTGCATCACCCATAAAAAGATATTTTTCTTCACCATAAGTAAGTTCTAATACAATTGAAGAATCATTTGCATCTTCTGGTTGATTATTATCTACACTCATTACTTCAAATTCTAAATCATCTAATGAAATTTTATCTCCAACAGATGCCTCTTCAATCTGTAAATCTTTATTAGTTAATGAATTTAATAAATCTTTATAATAACTTGATGTGGTTTTTGTGTCATAAGGCAAATAAAATTTATCTATTTCAAAAGCATCTATTATATAACTCATTCCACCAATATGGTCTTCATGTACATGTGTTCCTATTACATAATCTAATTTTGTAATTCCTAATTTATTTAATTCATCTACAACTAATTCACCATCTTGTTTGTTTCCAGCATCTATTAAAACAGTATTATCTTTATAGACTATAACTTCACAATCTGCTTGTCCAACATTTAAAAAAAGTATATTTAACTTTTCTTTATCTAAGTTAATATTCTCTTTTTGAGATTCAGATATTTCTTCAGTTTTTATAGTACCACTTGAATTTTCTAGAATTCCAATTTTAACTCCAAAATCTTTAATTTTTTCTAAATATCCGATTTTTGAAAGTACAACTAAAATTATTAGAATAATTATAATGCTACATAGCTTTATTAATTCATTTTTTACTTTTCTATTTCTTCGCCCCATACTATCCTCTTTATAAATATAAAATATATTTTAATTATATAAATAAAAAAAACAATAATCAATATTGTTTTTTTTACCTATTTTTAAAGTTTAAAATAAAAAAAGATAATAAATAATTATTATCTTTTTTACTAATCTTATTATCTTGCATCATCTACATTTGGTATATATTCTGTTTTATATACATTTCTTATATCTTCAAAATTGATTTTTGCAAATTGATATGGTGTTATACCTTTTCTTTCTTTAAAAAAGTTTGCTATTTTTTTAGGGTCTAATTTTTCAAAATCATATCCAGCATATAATTTTCTTTTTTTAGATTTTTCTGGTAATCTATCAAAATATTTTTTATCTCTTTCAATTGCTTTTTCAATTTGTTTAGCTGGATCCATTCCTTCTTTATCAGCATTTCTATATCTATATCCTAACCAATAAGGATAAATTCTAGCCATTACTTCTGGATTTTCATTTTGTGTTACTATATCTAAATAACTTTTTCCTGTAAGTTTATTATATACATCTTTATCTGTTAAGAATTTTATAAATCCATGAAATTCTTCTTTTTGCTTTTTAGTCATAGTTGGTTTATATGGAAGTACTGGTTGATGAAAAACTTGATGAGCTAAAAATGCAATTATTTTATCAGGATTTTTTTCCTTCATTTTACCGAAAAACAAATTTGTTTGATTAGACTTAGCTTGGCAAGTTCTATGTATATTAAAATTAGGATACATTATATATGTACATACAGTTCCTACAACTTCAGGATCATATCCTAATACATCTTTTACATAACCAATTACAAAATCTTCTTGACGTCTCCAAATTTCTTCAATAGAATCTTTATATTTTTGTGTAGCTGAAATAATCTTTTTTATTTCTGGTCTATCACTTAAATTCCAGAAATCATTTAAAAAAGCTTCCATATCTACAATTTCTTGATCTGACAAGTCATACGTGTATTTTAATCTTCTTACAGCTTCTTTTACATATATTTCTTGTCCATACTCTGATGATATAGGCAATATTTCTTCAAATATATTACTGCCTTTTGAATTAATAAATTTTTTCTTTCCAAAGATATTTGGGTGTTTATGCATAAATCTAGTTATTGCAGGAGAACTATTTATTACTCCCATTTCTTTGTAAAATTCTTTCTTTTCTGGACTATGTCTTGAGTCTATCCTTGCTTTTATTTCACCATCTAGCATATTACACAAAACTGCCATTTTATCCACAGAAAAAATTATTTTTGCTTTATTCATACTTTCCTCCTATATATGTAATCACATTTATAGATTTTAATTTTAAGCAAAATGCTTTTTTATAGTATATTGCCAAAATATTCTTTTAAAAAATAATCCCGCAATATTCAATTTTATTTTAACACAAATTGTGAACAAAATAAATACATTTTTGTAAATTTCTTGTAAATTTTTCCATTTTGACTAATTTTTAACATAAATTTATATAAATTAAACTTAAAATATAAATTATATAACTTGATACATAACCTATTCCTTCTACTTTTGAAATATTATTCTTTTTATTAGAAGAAGAAATAATTAATAATAATATCATTCCAACTAAAAATATAATAATATCATTATTATATTTTACTGAATAATTTATTGGCGCTATTATAGAAGTTATTCCAAGAATTAAAACTATATTAAATACATTTGAACCCATAATATTTCCAATTGCCATATCTGTTTCATTTTTCAAAACAGCTATAACAGATGTTACAAGTTCTGGAAGACTAGTACTAAAAGATAATATTGTAAGACTTACTATTTTTTCGCTAATTCCTAATTTAATTGCTACTTCAGATGTATTGTCTACTGTAAAATCTCCACCATATTTTAATAATATTATTCCTATTATAATTTTTAAAATAGATTTTAATAAAATATTTTCTGCTTCTTTATTCTCTTTCAAAGAATTGGTCTTAAAACTTATTTTAGCAATTATAATATTATACAAAATAAATAAAATACAAAATAATAATAAAATTATTCCTTCAAAACTAGTAATAACTTTTTTATCCCCATTATTAGCTAATATATAAAATAATGCTGTTAAAAATATTACTAATGGTATTTCTATTTTTATTGTTTTATCTTTCAATTTTAATGGTTTAATAAGACTACATATACCTAAAATTAAAAACAAATTTGAAATATTGCTTCCAATCACATTTCCTACTGCCATATCTGAATAATTTTTTAGTGAAGATGTCAAACTCACTATTAATTCTGGAAGTGATGTTCCAATAGATATAATTGTAAATCCAATTACAATTTCAGAAATATTGAATTTATGTGCAATATTACTTGCTCCATCAACTAAGATATCTGCTCCTTTTAAAAGTAAAAATATTCCTAAAAAAATAAATATAAAATTTAAAAACATTTCAATTCCTTTCAATGTTTTATTATATTTATTTTTTCAAATTTTATTAATTATATAAAGGAAAAAGAGCCATGCCTAAGCTGGCTTGACTCTTTCCCTTATCACCTCATTCGCTTTCTAAATTTAGGATATACAGGTCACTTCCCCCAACCGAGAGAAATCTGCACTTTTCCCAAAACCGATCTGTTTCCATTGTTGCGGACATCAGCTCAATCCTGGAAAAATCCTCTTCTTTTGCACGTTTCTTTATTTCCTCAACAAATTGCCGGCCGAAACCTTTCCTTTGCTTAGATGGTTTGATAAAGAACTCTTGAATCTTACAGCTTCCGTCCGTGTATCCCTGCATAACAGCATATCCAATCATCTCATCCTGCTCGAAAGCAAGGAACATCGACTGGGTAATCACAAGTTCTATGAACATGTTTGCTGTTACAGTTATATTCGGCCGTACCTCTGAGTTTCCTGCATAGAAGAATTGTGCATGAAGTTTCTCGAATTCAGGATAGTCTTCCCATGTAGCATAGCGAACTTCCATGATGTCACCTCCTAAAGTTTTGTCTTTAATATTATAGCATAATTTACATAATATTTCAACAATTAGGAATTCCTTTTCGATATGCTACTACTACAAAATCTATATTTTAATTTTATTCTGATGATGAATTTATTATCTTATCTGCTCTTTCTTGTGTAAGATATTTATATTTAACCATTTTACTTAAAACTTGTTCTTGTCTTTCTTTTGCAAGTTCAGGATTTTTAGTTGGAGAATATACAGATGGTGCATTTGGTATTCCAGCAAGAAGTGTACATTCGTATAAATCCATATCTTTTACATCTTTTTCAAAATATCCGTGTGTTGCATCATATATAGAATAATATCCATCTCCAAAATACATAGTATTTACGTATAATTCAAAAATCTCTTCTTTACTACATTCTTTTTCATATTCAAAAGCCATAAATATTTCTGCTATTTTTCTAGTAAATTCTTTTCTTTGAGTAAAGTAAGTATTTTTTGCTAGTTGTTGTGTTATTGTACTACCACCTTCTACTAATTCTAATTCTTTTATATCTTTAGCTATTGCCCTTAAAATAGATATCATATCTATTCCATTATGTTCAAAAAATCTTCTATCTTCTACTGCAACAACAGCATTTACATAATCCTGTGGTAGTTCTTCATATTTAGTATAATGTTCTTTTTCTTCTTTTATTTCTGCTATTTTTGCTGAAATACTTGTTTTTTCTATGGCTTCTTTATAAATTGAATATCCTTGATAAATTAAAACACCACTTATTACAAGTATTATAGCAACAATTACAATTAAAAAAATCTTAATAAATTTCTTCATTTTCTCTCCTAACTTATAAATATTTTATCATAAAAGAATATCTTTTCAAGGAAATTAAAGATTTATTAATAATTTCTTATATATAAAAAAACATCTTAATTTAGTATACTTACCAAATTAAGATGTTTTAATTTTTTATTTTTTAAGAAGCATAACTCATTTTTTTCATTTCTTCATTTCTTTTAATTTTAGCAGTAGTAGTTTTTATAAATTCATCTTTTGTTATTATCATATTTTTAATATATTTATAAGTTGGTAATGTTTTATTAATTTCTTTTATCTTATCCCATAAAATCTTTGTAATTTCTTTTTCATTTGCATTTGGATAAGTAGATTTTATATATTCCTCATCATATTGAACTTTTACTGATACTACTAAATCATCTTCTTTAGGCATTCCAAAGACCATTGATTCTTTAACTAAAGAAATTCTATTTACTAATTGTTCTAATTCTTCTGGATAGATATTTTTTCCATTTTTTAGAACTATAACATTTTTCTTTCTTCCTGTTATAAAAATAAACCCTTCTTTATCAATATATGCTAAATCTCCAGTTAAAAGATATCCATCCTTAAATGCTTCTTCATTAGCTTTTTCATCATCATAATATCCAATCATAACATTCGGACCTTTAACTGCAAGTTCTCCTATTCCTTGTTCATTTTTGTTTAAAATTTTTACTTCTACGCCTTTTAAAGGAAATCCTATTGAACCTTCTTTGCTATATTTTGGATTTTCAGCACTAACAACTGGAGCAGCTTCTGTTAAACCATATCCTTGTATAACTTTAATTCCAAGCTCATTAAATCCTTTCCAAACTTCTTTATCAAGAGCTGCAGCACCACTAATTATCATTCTTAATTTTCCACCCATTTGGTCTATAACGGATTTAAATACTTTTCTTTTTAAAAATGGCGTTAAATTTGTAATTTTTCTTGCAAATTTAACTAGTTTAGTTTTTCCTTGTTTTTCTATTTCTTTTTGTACTTTTTTATACATAGATTCAATTAAAAGTGGAACTCCTATAAAAACAGATACTCCATATTCTTTTAAATTTTGAGCAATATATCTTAATCCATCTGGAAAAGCTGTTGCTGCACCATAACTTAAAATAAATAAAAATCCTGTTGAGCCAAAAGTATGATGAAATGGTAAAAATGCTAAATTTACATCTGTATCTCTAAAATCTTCTACTAAATGCATTGCAGATATATTAAAAGCTATATTTCTATGAGAAAGCTTTACTACTTTTGATGTACTACTTGTTCCAGAAGTAAAACATAATTCACTTACTTTTTCTGAATCTATTTCTGCATTTTCAAAATCATGATTTCCAGATAAACGTAAATTTTTGCCTTCATATTTTAACTCATTTAAACTTTTATATTTTTCATTTGCTTCCATGCAAATATAGTGCTTAATATTTATTCCATCTTTTTTACTTACTTCAGAAATAAGTTCTTGCATATCATTATCAAAAATAATAGCATCTGGGCTTGTTCTTCTAATACTGTTTTCAATCTCTATTTCAGTTAATCCCTTATCAAGTGGAACTGCTATCATATTTCCAAGTAAAACACTTGTAAAACTTAATGCCCATTCATATCTGTTTTTAGAAATAATGGCAATTCTTTTATTCTGTAAGCCTAAATTATATAGAGCAGTTCCTAAATTATTTATATCTTCTAATAATTCTTTAAAAGTTATATTTGTATATTTAACTTCATTATTTACTTTATCTTTTATAATAAATGCCGTATTATCAGGATATTTATTTACAGCATCATATACAATTTCTTTAACATTATTAAAATCAGGATATTCAAAAAGATAATCTGTACTCTTTTTCATATTATCCTCCTCTTCATCTAGTTTTCGATACTATTATATATTATATTAATATTTAAGTCAATTGTTTTAGAACTTTTTCTAAAATTTTCCTTTATACTAAATAAAATCATATAAAAAATACTGCTAATAAAATAATTTATTAGCAGTTTAATCTTTCACTTTAATTTATTTGCCTTTATTTCAAGGACTTTTTCGTTTAATCTCCTTTAGAATCTTCTTTTTTGTTTAATTCTGCAATTTGTGTTGCAATATATTTGCTACCACTTGAGCCTATTGCCATAAATATTGCTGTATCTGAAAATAAATCTTCATCTGATTCATTTCTTTTACTAAATTTTTTCCCAATTGCAATAACAGTATTAAAAACAGAGTCATATAAATCACTGAAGAAATTCAATGTTTCGGCAATTGATGTTCTTTTAACTCTAAGTTCAATTAAATTTTTTATATCTGAAATTGGTAGAGCTTGTTTTAGTGTACAAATTATTATTAAATATGCTATATGCTCTCTAGAATATTTTTTCTTTACAGGTGGTGGCATAATTCCTAATTTAACATAGTTATTTATCATTGAATTTGTAATTAATTTGGTATCTTCATCAAGTTTATGAAAAGATAAATATTTTTCCATTAAAGCCACAACTTGATCCATATATAAATCGATTTCTGGTAGTTCTTCCCAATATGGTAATTTATGTTTTACTATTTTAAAATAGCCTTCAAAATTTTTTTCCTCATTTATTTTTTTTGACATTTATATACCTCTTCTAATTTTAATATATTATATAATACCATAAATTTAAGGAATTTTCAATTATAATAGTCAATTATTGTTTAGTGAACTATATTTGCAATTAAACCAAAAGATAAAAGCATCATTATTACACTTGCTATAACTATTCCTGCAAGTACTGCTATAAAGGTTTTCTTTTTGTCTAATTCTAAAACAGATGCAATTAATGATCCTGTCCAAGCACCTGTTCCTGGAAGTGGTATTCCAACAAATAAAACAACTCCTAAATAACCATATTTTTCTATTTGACCTTTGTTTTTTTCAACTTTTTCATCTAACCAATGTGCTGTTTTATTTAAAAAATTTATTTTGCTTTTTCTCATATAATCTAATATTTTTGTTATTAGTAATAATATAAATGGTACTGGAAGAATATTTCCTACCATACTAATTATATAACTTGGAATAGGATCTAATCCTAATAATGCTGCTGCTATTAGTCCTCCTCTTAATTCTAATATTGGCATTAATGATATAATAAAAACTAACAATTCTTTCCCATAAGCGATTGTAGTAACACCTCCAAATAATCCTAAAATCGCATGTACTAATTTCTCACTCATTATTTATGTTTGTCCTTTCTAAAATTTTCTTCTATTTATGATATAAGTGCTTCCCAAAATCGCTTTTGCTTGATGTTTTATTTGTCCCGCAACTTCTCCTATTTCAAGAGTTGTTTTATAATATTTAGAATCTACTTCTAATACAGCAATTGATATTGAAGTAAGAGGAAACTGTTCTATAATTCCTCTTCTATTTGCAACTTCAACAAAACCTCTTTCTATATCGACTTCATTATAAAATTCAACTGCAAATTTATCAAATTCTGTTATTATATTTTGACAGATTAAATCATAATCAGCTTTTCCTATTATTGCAACAAAATCATCTCCACCTATATGGCCAATAAAATTATCACTATTTGGTACTTGATGTATATGTTTTGATATAGTTCTTGCTGTAAATTTTATAATTTCATCTCCATTTGAAAAGCCATACACATCATTATATGCTTTAAAATTATCTAAATCAAAATAAAGAATTGCAAAAACCTCTTTATTTAATAATCTTTTCTTCATTTCTGCTTGTATTTGAACATTTCCTGGAAGTCCAGTTAGTGGACTTATTCTTCTGTTTTTTGTTAATAATCCAATTATATTTTTTATTATATAATAAAAATATTCATCATCTATTGGTCTTTCTATATAATATTCAACATCTGCTTTTAATACTTCAATTTGATGAAATTTATCTTTATTTGAACCAACTACTATAATTGGAGTAATACTGTTATCTTCGTTTGATCTAATACTTTTACAAAATTCTACGATATTAATATCTGAATTGTCTTCATCTATTATTATTAAAGATGGTATATTTCTTAATGCAATTTCTAATTCTGAAGGAATAATCGTTTTAAATTTATATTCATCTATTTCTCTTGCAAAATTATTTGTAAGATTATCTTTTAATTCTGTACCATTTTCTATTACATATATTTCTTGAACCATATATACCTCTTAAAATAACAGTGGACTTTCATTTTATTATGCAAGTCCACTTTAGTTTTTTATTTAATAAGAAAGTTCTTTAACCTCTTGTTTTTCTGTTCCATTAGCAGAAACAACTGTAACTGTGATTTTATTATTTCCTTCTACTAAATCAAATGGTAATGATGCGTTTTTAGGATTTTCAACTGGTAATTTAATTGGATAATCAACATCATTTACATTTAATCTTATTTCTTTAATTCCTGCTTCGCAATCCGTTGCAATTATTACTTGTTTTTCATTATCTTCTGCTTTTTCAATGCTTATATTTATTATATCTTCATTTCCTTGATTTTCTACTATTTCAGTTGCTACTGTTTCTGTTTCATCAACACTTGATGCTGTTACTGTTACATCTGCATTTCCTTGTGGTAAGTCAAAACTAAATCTTGCTTCTCTTGGATTTGGATCATCTTCTGGGAATCCAACATATTGTTCTGCACCATCATTGATTTTTACTTTTATTTCTTTTAATCCATTTTCATGGAAACAATATACATCTGCTTTTGTCTTGTCTGCTGAAATTGTTATTTTAACATCTGGTTTAGTAACTCCAGAGAAGTTTTTAGATTCTGTTGTAGTATTATTACTCTTATCTACTGCTACTATTGTTAAATCATTATTTCCTTTTAATATTTCAATTTCAAATTCTATTTGTTTTCCTTCTTCATCAGTTTCTTCAACTTTTTGCTCTTCTTCATCATTCCATCTATAAGTTACAAAATCAATTGCTGTTTCATCTGTTGCTATTATTTTTAGTTTTCTTTCATCTGTAACTTCCAATTTTATAACTGGATATATCTTATCTTCTCCTGTTTCAGATGAAATAGCTTGCTCAAAAGTTGTTTCATTTTTATCTATATCAATTACTTTTATATTTAATACATGATCACCTGCGAAAAGAGGAATCTCTGATTCCATAATTGATTCTCCGTTACCTTTTATAGTTGTTTCTTTTTCAGAATCCCAATTATATATTAACTTTTCTATGACTTTATCATGTGTTACTTTTATTACTGCTGTTGTTTCTTTTTGCTCAATTGTTATTTGGGCTTTTGAAGTTGCTTGTGTAGGAATGTTTGAATTATGTTTATTCTTATATATTCCATAAGCTCCACCTGCCAATAAACAAATTGCAAATATTGCTAAAATTATAGCAAATACTCTTACTATTTTGTCAGAACCGGAAGAACCTCCCCCAGAACTTTTATTTGGATTATAGTCTAATATTTGGTTCATACTTATAAACACCTCGTTTACATTACTTCAAGCTTGATTATATCATATAGGTATTTTGTTGTAAACACAAAAAATTACCTTTTTATACATTTTTTTCTAAGCTACAAATTACTTATAAAATACAATTTAAAACTTTAATTTAAAATAAAATTTATTTTTTTATAAAAAAACTCTCCTTGCTTTTAAACAAGGAGAGTTAATTTTTAAAAATCTGTTTTTTTATTTATTATAAAACATATTTTTTGATTAGAATTACACCTGTTGACATTATTGCAAGTACTACCATTGTTAAAGCAATATATGTTGGTGCAGTACCTGTTGAAATTCCTAAAAATACATCTGCTGAATCTATATCATCTTCACCTGGTACTTTATTTCCTGGTGTTGAATCTATATCTGGTGTATTGCTGTCATTCTTATCTTGACTAATTTCTGCTGTATTTGTTTTTAAATTTAAGTTATTTTCATTATTAATCCATTTTAATACTACTTGAACAGATGCTGATGCGCCTGGTTCTAATCTAGTATCTGATAATGCATTTGTTGTAATAACATTTTGTGAAACTTGTGTCCATTGTTTATTTTCTTCTTGTATAAATTCTAATCCTTCTGGGATATAATCAGTAATTTCAGTAGCATATCCTGCTATTTCACCTTCATTTTTAACTGTTACATTATATACAAATTTTACTGTTGTTGAATCGATTTTCTTTCTATGAATTTCTACTTTTTGTAATCCATCAGCTGAAGTAAGTGAAATTTCTCTTGTTGTACCATCTTCTGTGATTATTATTTTAACTAAATCTTTTTGTAAGCTTAAGTCAAAATATTTTACATATACTTGTTCATCATCAATGTCATCTTCACCTGGTTTATTGTTTCCTGGTGTTGAATCATTGTCTTCAACTGGATTTCCATTTTCATCTTCATCATCTGTTATTTCAGCTATGTTTTTAATTATTCTTTGAGAATCTTTTACATTACTTTCAACAACTTTAAATGCTATTTGAACATCTCTATAATCTAAGTCTTTTCCATCAAAAGCATCTAATAAATTATCTTCATTTCTATCTTCAGATTTTTCTTTTGATAAATAATCTGTTTTTACTGATACTGCTTGGCTTAAATCAGATGTTTCATTTCCATTTTTATCATATAATTTCCAACCATATTTTTTGTTTATATCATTATCAGTTAAGAATTCTAATCCTTCTGGTAAATCATCTGATATTTCTTTAGCATATCCTGGTACAGTACCTTCATTATATACTCTAATTGTATATATAATTACATCATTGTTTTCTACTTGTAATGGTGAAGTTGTTGATGAGAAATTTACTTCTCCATTTGAATTAATTGAAACTTTTGGTTCTCTTCCTTCAACTTTTCCATTATTTAAACCTGTAATAAATTTTTGTAAGCTTAAATCAAATACATCATCTTTTGTTGTTAAATCTTCATAATCATTATCATCTTGATTTTTATCATCTCCTGGATATTTGTCTGGATCTACTGTGTCTGGAGTTGAATCTCTATCTGTTATATCTTCTCTATTTTCATCAGAGTCTTTTATTATTTCACCAATATTTCTTAAATTACTTCCTGAAACTTTATCTGTTAATACTATACATGTTACTTGTATATCTTTATAATCTAATGTAGTAGATTTTTCTTTATCAAATGCTTTTAATAAATTATTTGTATCTGTTTCAGAAGATTTTAATTTAGTTGATGTTAATTTTGCTTTTCCAACTACTACATCTACATCATCTAAATTTTCTACATCACTAAAGTCATCTTTTGATAAATGAGCTTTTCCATTAGATATAGTACTTAATTTTACTATTTGAGGATTATCTTTTGGTATTGACCAATAATTATCAATATTTGTTCTATGGTTTACTAAGAAACCTAATCCTTCTGGTATATAATCTGCAACTTCTTCTGCATATCCATCTAATTCACCTTCATTATATACTCTAATTGTATAAGTAACTATATCTCCTTGTTTTACAACAATAGGTGTTTTAGTAGTAGTATATGTTGCATCTGTACTTGTTCCATCTTTTAATTTTGAAACATCTACTTTTGGTTCTCTACTTGTTTTTGGAGCTTCTCCATTTATTTTTGTTATAAATTTCTTTAAATTTAAGTCAAATGCTTTTCCTTCAACTTGAACTTTTTCAAAGTCATCATCATCTTGTCTTCCTTTATAGAAATAGTCACTATCATCTAATTCAGGCTTATTATCATTGTGTCCTGTATAATCTGAAGTGTCATAATCTTTTTGTATATAATCATTATTTGATGGTTCTGAATCTCTATCTGCAATTTCATCTTCTAATATTTCAGCAATATTTGTTATTATTGCTGATGCTGAAACATCACCTGTTATTCTACATTCCATTTGTACATAAGCACTATCTAGTTCTGTATCATTTTCTTTATCAAAACCTTCAATATTTTTATCTTTTAAATAATCACTTGAATAAACAGTTACATTTTGTCCATCTGATACTTTTTGCCATTTATATATTTCATTTATTTCACTATCTTCAACATATTCTAATCCTTTTGGTAAAGCATCAACTACTACTGGTCCTGCTGCATCAACATCTCCTTCATTGTATACTCTCATTTCATATACAACTTTATCTCCTACTGATACTGATACAGGAGCTTTTTTATGTTTATATTCTGCTGTAGTTTCTGTTCCATCTTTTAATTTTGAAACATCTACATCTGGTGTTCTATCTCCAAGATCTGGTTTTTCTCCATTTGATTTTGTTACTGAAATAATGTATTTTCTTAATGCAAAATCTGGAGCTGTTCTTTTTATTTCAACTGGTACAGTTGCTCTGTGTGGTGTGTTTGGTCTTGTTAACAATACTAATGGTTGATATACTTCAACATTATCATTATTTGTTGTTTTATTTTTCCAAACAGAAGCTTGTGTTTCATAAGTTGAATATGTTAATTCTAAAGTTATATTTGTTATTGTTGTATTTGTTTTTGGTAGATATATGTAATAATTTTGATTTAATATATCACTAACATTTTTATTTGTGAAAGTATTTTCTCCTTCAATTAAAATTTGATATTCATTTCTTGCAATTTCTGCACCTGTTTGATCTAATAATTTTATTGAATATTCTTCTGGAGAAACAGTTCCTGCATTTACTTTAAATGGTCCTACAACATAATGTGTATCATTTTCTGTTGCAACAGGATTAGTTTCAGCAACTGAAGGATATGAACCCTCATATATTGAATCTGTTCTATCTTGTGCTGATTGTATTAAATATCTATATAAATAATTTGCTATTGGTTGACGTTGATTGTTTCCTGTTACATCATAATATGATTGATTATCATAAGGTGTCATATCCTCACCAACACCAGATAATCTAACTGCTGGTAAAGTAGTTACATCAAATTCTGTACTATCTCTATTTGTGAAATACCAAATAGCATATTGTTGAATAACATCTATATCATCATCTGTTAAAGTAGCTTTTACAACTTCTAAATCATACTCTGAACCTTCAAAAGCTTTTGCTAAATAGCTATCTTTTTGTTCTGGAGCTTCTTTTCTTAAATAAGAATTATTAAATAACCATTCTAGAGCTCTATAATTTTCTGTCCAAAGTGCTTCATCAGCTGAAGCTGAAGTACTTAAATGTAATGATTTTACTTCTGCATTTGTAGAATCTTTAAAGTCTGCAACCTTTTTATATTCAAGACTTTTTTGTCCTTCTGCTGTAGCTCCTGGGAATGATTTTTTAGCATTTAAACAATAGAATGCATTTGTATAATTATTATCTCCTTCTTCGATAATTTTACAAATTATAACATCTCCTATTGTATAACCATGTTGAGCTGTATCATAAATTTCTTTTTGCTCATTGGTTAATGTTCCACTTGCTTCTTCTCCTCCTTCGTGTATTATAAGCGATTGTAAATTTGCAGTATCATCTTCTTGAGTTAGCTTTGCAAATACTGTTGTATAAGGAGTAATTAATGTGATTACACATGCTAATACAAAAGCTATTTTTACAATTCTTTTCTTTAACATAAAATCTACCTTCCTTTATATTATTTTACATAGTTACATTATTATATAATATATTTTAACTCTAAAAAAAAACATGTCAATATTTCATTTTAAACTGGTTTTATCTTTTCTTAGAGCAATATACATTACACAATACATATCAATTATATTACATTTTTGCCTTAAAATCAAGGCTTTATGTAAATTTTTGTGCTTTTTTGTTGATTTTTTAGGCTTTTTCAAAAAAGTGCTATATTTTTTTAATAAATTTGCATATAAAATTTTCCTCACACATAGATTTATGTAGGAGAAATGCGCTATGAAAAAAATTTTTATTTGTTTTATTATTTTTATGTTTTTACCAAATATTTTTTGTTTTGCAGATGATATTTTAGAATTTGAAGAAGAACCTTTAAATTTTTTAGAAGTTTCTTCTAAAGTAGATTCAGAACCTCAAACAAATTCTAAAAACATTGTTGCAATAGACAGAAAAACTTTATCTATTTTGTATGAGAAAAATTCTAAAGAAAAGGTTGCTATGGCTTCAACAACAAAAATTATGACTTGCATAATAGCTTTAGAAAATTCCTCTTTAAATGAAGAAGTTATTGTTTCTAAAAATGCTGCTTCTACACATGGTTCCACTTTGGGTTTAACAACAAATATGAAAATTTCTATGAATGATTTATTATATGGTTTAATGCTTAGATCTGGAAATGATTGTGCAATTGCTATTGCAGAACATATAAGTGGTTCAGTAGAGAATTTTTCTATTCTTATGAATCAAAAATCAAAAGAATTAGGATTATTAAATACAAATTTTGTTACTCCTCACGGTTTAGATGATGACAATCACTATACTTCAGCTTATGAACTTGCTCTTCTTACAAATTATGCATTAAATAATGAAAAATTCAAAGAAATAGTATCTACTAAAAATTGTACTATTTATTTAAATGGAATTCCTAGAGATATTTCTAATACAAATGAACTTCTTGGCAATTTAGAAGGTGTTTATGGTGTTAAAACTGGATTTACTTTTAATGCTGGTAGATGTTTAGTATCTGCTTGTAAAAGAAGCAATTTAGATATTATTGTTGTAGTCTTAGGAGCAGATACTAAAAATTTTCGTACTAAAGATAGCATAAACATAATTAATTATATATTTAATAATTATAATTATATTAATATCTCTCATACTATTAATGAAGAATTTAATAAGTATGTTACATATTTTAATAATCATTATTTGTTAGAAAAAACTACTACTTTACCAAATTTAAAATTATCTAATTTAGAAAATTATGAATTTCCGTTTTCCAAAAATAAAGAATTAAATCTAAAAACAAAAATATATACTTTAAATAAATTTTCTTATAAAACTGCTCCTGGTTCTAAAATAGGTGTTTTAGAATTATATAATAATGATAATTTAATCTGCAAAGTTGATATAATTCTTGAAAACAATTTAATTAAAAATGATTGGAAATACTATTTTAAAAATATTCTAAGTTTATATTAAATATTGCTATCTAAAATTTATTTTTTATCATACAAACTTTTTTAATTAATTTACATTTTAAGTTTACTTGTTATAAATATGGGTATAATCTCCTTAAATCACTTAAGGAGGTATTTTTATGAAAAATTTTATTCTAAAAAATAAAATTACAATTCTACTTTGCTCAATTATACTAATTCTAACTGTAAGTCTTTTTGCAACTTCTTTTGGAATGGAAAATTTTGAAACAGTAGATTCATCTTTAGGAATTGTAAATACAGATTACTTAAATATGCGAAGTGGTACAGGAATAAATTTTAAATCAATCGATTTATTAAAGAAGAATGAATATGTAAAAATTTTTGGAAAAATTGGAGACTGGTATATAATTCAAAATGAGAGAAATAAAATTGGAACAGCACATCAAAAATATATAACTCCAACTTCAGAAGAGAAAGCTGCCACAACTAATAGTGAAGCAGTTGAAGAAACTTCAAATATGAATTTAACACAAGAAGAAACAGAAATATTTTCTTTAATTAATAAAGAAAGAAATAAAAATAATTTACCAAATTTTGAAATTGATGAAAACCTTCAAAATGTTGCCAGGTTAAAAGCAAAAGATTTGGTAGAAAATAGTTATTTTTCACATATTTCCCCGACTTTAGGAACACCTTTTGAAATGCTTAAAAACAATGGTATTTCTTACAAAACTGCTAGTGAAAATATAGCTGGTAATTCAAGTGTTTCTGGAGCAGTAGAAAGCTGGCTTAATTCCGAAGATCATAAGAAAAATATATTAAGTAATGATTACAACTATACTGGTATAGGGGTTGTAGATAGCATTGCTTATGGAAAAATTATTGTTGAATTATTTATAGGAAAATAGTTTAAATTAAAGTTTTATTATAAAAAAATCCTGAATTTAAAAATTCAGGATTTTAAATAATATTAAAATTTTCTTTTTCTTGCAGCCTCTGACTTTTTCTTTCTTTTTACGCTAGGTTTTTCATAATGTTCTCTTTTTCTAACTTCTTGTAATACTCCATTTCTTGCACATTGTCTTTTAAATCTTTTAAGAGCATCTTCTATATTTCCATTATTAACTTTAACTTCTGACATTATTTTTCCCCTCCTTCCGAAGCCTAAAAACATCTTGTGGGATTCAATCTTTTATGTAATAAATCCTTTAGATTCGCTTAACTGTTTAATATTATACATTCCAAACCTTGTTTTGTCAATACTTAATTTGTTTCAAATAATTCCCCAATTGATGTTTCTTCATGTATTCTTTTTATTGCTTCTCCAAATAATTCTGATATTGAAACAACTGTTATTTTTTCAATTTGTTTTATTTTTGGTAAAGGAACTGTACTTGTCATTACTAATTCTTTTAATTCTGATTTTTGAATTCTTTCAATAGCTGGTCCAGAAAGAATTCCATGAGTACAACCAACATATACATCTTTTGCACCAAATTTTTTTACAACATTTATAGTTTCAATTATAGAACCTGCTGTATCTACTTCATCATCAAATACTAAAGCATTCTTTCCTTTAATATCACCTATAACACTATTTGAAATAGCTCTATCATCATTTCCATCTCTTCTTTTATCTACTAATGCTATTGGACAATTAAAATGTTTTGCATATTTATAAGCCTTTTTAGAACTTCCTGCATCTGTTGCAACAACTACTTTGTTTTCTATATTTTTCAAATCAAAATATTTTTCAAGTAAGCTCTCACCTGTTAAAACATCACAATTTATATTAAAATATGCTTGAATTGCTTTATTATGCAAATCACAGGTTAAAACTCTATCTGCTCCTGCAGCTTCAATTAAGTTAGCAAAAAGTTTAGCAGTAACAGGTATTCTAGGTTGATCTTTTTTATCAGATCTTGAATATATGTAATATGGTAAAACTACTGTAATTCTTTTTGATGATGCTCTTTTTATTGCATCTACTGTAATTAATAATTCCATTATTCTTTCATTTACTGGTGGTTCTGTTGTTTGTATTACAAAAACATCTTTATCTCTAACACTTTCCAATATTTGAACGAAATTATTATCATTTTTGAATTTCATTCTGTTAATTTTTCCTTCTTCGATTTTTAGATAATTACAAACTTCTTTTGTAAATTTTTCTGCTGAGTCACTACATGCAAATACTTTTAAATTCTCCATTTTCTCTTTGCATTAATTTCTATTAATGCTCTCCTTTTTATTTTATTTAGGTTTTAGATTACCTATAACTATACAAAACTTGTTTCTTTTTCAAATTGTTTAAAAACACTTACTTTTTGATTTTTCGCTTGCTCATATCTGTTTTCATCACCAAATTTAAGTTCTATGGTTTTACCATTTTTTATACTTTCTTGTACATCAATTTTTCTTTGATTTGTTGACCCTCTAAATTTTAAATCTACTAATTTTTTCTCTTCTACAAATTCTCCATCTACCATTATATCAATTTTATCAAGAAATTCTTTAGTAAATGGAAATTCTCGATACATTTTTCCTAAAACATCTTTATCAAAGTCATAACCAGTATAACACCAAATGTTTTTATTTGGATATGTTTCTTTTACTTTTTTCACAAGTGAAACTAATTCTTGTTGATTTGTTGGTTCTAATGGTTCTCCTCCCAAAATAGACAAACCTGCAATATAATCATGATTCATTAAATCTATTATATAATTAATTGTCTCATTATCAAACCTTTTTCCATAATTATAATCCCATGCTTCTTTATTATGGCATCCTTTACAGTGAAAATGGCAACCACTAACATATATTGAAACTCTTATTCCTGTACCATCTTGTATATCTATTGTTTTTATATCTGCATAATTCATAAGTAAATCCCCTTAATTTCTAGTTTATTTACAAATTAAGCCGTTTGAATTCAATTAATATTTTTTTAATTTTAATCCAAACGGCTCTTTTGTGCATTTTAAATATGTAGTACTCTTGATTTAATTTCTTTTGTTTTTCCTACATTCCAGAAATTTTCTCCTAAGTATCCACATGTTCTTCTTGTAACATTCATTTTGCTATGATCTTTATTTCCACATTGAGGACATTCCCATTCATTTTGCTCATTTATAATTATTTCTCCATCAAATCCACAAACATGGCAATAATCTGATTTTGTATTAAATTCGGCATATTGAATATTATCATAAATAAATTTAACGATTTCTTCTAATGCTTCTAAATTGTTTTTCATATTTGGTATTTCTACATAAGAAATTGCTCCACCTGATGAAATTGGTTGATATTTTGATTCAAATTTCAATTTATCAAAAGCATTTATTTTTTCTCTAACATCAACATGATATGAATTTGTGTAATAACCTTTATCTGTTATATCTTTAATATCTCCAAATTTTTCTTTATCCACTCTAGCAAATCTATAACATAATGATTCTGCAGGTGTTCCATATAAAGCAAATCCTAAACCAGTTTCTTTTTTCCATTTATCAACTGCTTCTCTCATATATTTCATTACTCTTAATGAAAATTCCTCTCCAACTGGATCTGTATGGCTTACACCTTTCATTAATTTAGTAACTTCATATAATCCTATATATCCTAATGACAAAGTTGAAAAACAACTATTTAGTAATTTATCTATTTTTTCTCCTTTTTCTAATCTTGCTAATGCCCCATATTGCCAATGAATTGGTGATGCATCTGACATTGTTCCAAGTAATGCATTATGCCTACACATTAAAGCATCTTTGCAAAGTTCTAATCTTTCATCAAATAGTTTCCAAAATTTGTCTTCATCACCATTAGCAATAATTCCAATTTGTGGTAAGTTAATACTAACAACACCTTGATTAAATCTAGACTCAAATACATACTCACCTTTTTCATTTTTCCATGGAGATAAGAAACTTCTGCATCCCATTGGACTAAAAACGTTTCCTTCATAATTTTGTCTCATTATCTTTGCTGAAATATAGTCTGGATATAATCTTTTTGATGAACATTTAACTGCAAGTTTTGTTAAATAATCATATTTTCCACCTTTAAGGCAATTATTTTCATCTAATACATAGATTAACTTTGGAAATGCCGGTGTTATATATACACCTTTTTCATTTTTAATTCCTTGTAATCTTTGTTTTAAAATTTCTTCTATTATTAAAGCAATTTCTTCTATATATTCATTTGATTCATCTAAATACATAAATATTGTAACAAAAGGAGTTTGGCCATTCGTAGTCATTAATGTATTTATTTGATATTGTATTGTTTGTACACCTGCTGCTAAATCTTCATTTCTTCTTTCAATTGCATCTTCTTTTGCTCTTTCATCTGCCTCTTCTTTAGAATATCCTTTTTCTATGTATCCTAAAAATCTTTTCTTATATGCTTTATCATAAGTTTTTCTTAAATATTTTCCTAAATGGCGAATATCAACTGATTGTCCACCATATTGACTACTTGCAACTGATGCTATTATTTGTGTCATAACAATACATGCTACTTGAAAACTCTTAGGACTTTCTATCATTTTTCCATTCATAACTGTTCCATTATCTAGCATATCTCCAATATTAACTAAACAGCAATTATGCATTGGTTGTAAAAAGTAATCTTTATCGTGAAAATGAAGTACACCATCTTCATGTGCTTTTACAATTCTTTCAGGTAGCAAAACTCTATCTGATAAATCTTTTGAACACTCTCCAGCAATTAAATCTCTTTGAGTTGATACTAATATAGCATTTTTATTGCTGTTTTCTTCCATTGTTTCTTTATTAGAATTTTTAACTAATGATAATATACTTGCATCTGTTGAGTTAGCTTTACGCATTAAAGCATGTTTATTTCTATATAATATATATTTTTTTGCAAGTGTAAATTTGCCAAATTCCATTAATTTACGTTCTATAACATCTTGAATTTCTTCAACTGACATAGTAGGTCTGTTTAGACCCTCTATATATTTTGTTATAAATTCAATTGATGATCTGGAAATTTTATCTTTTCCTCCTACATCTTTATTTGCATTACTTATAGCAATAACTATTTTGTCACTGTTGTAATCTACTTTTCTACCATCACGTTTAATAACTTTCATGTTTTTGTACCCCCAAATTCTGTATTAATAAAATTCCCTTATTTTTACTTTTGTAATTTTACGAATTCATTTTAACATTTTAAAAAGTAATGTCAAATTAATACTCTTTATGTTCCCAATCTCTTATATCTCATGCATATCATGTTTTTTACGAAGTTACTTTTTTCATTATTTTTTATATTAAATTTTTGTTAAAACTCAAACATCTTTTCGCTGTAAGATTATAAGTTTTTGTATTTCAAATTTATTACATTTTAAAAAATTTTATAAATTTTTTTATTTATTTTTTATAGTATTAAAATAAAAAACGATAATAATTCCTATTTTTATTTTTAGTCATTGTAAAAACAAGTGTTTTCTTTTTAAAATAAAAAAAGATTTGAATTTAAAAACTCAAATCTTTTTTAATCAATTTACATTTTTAAAACTAATTTATTTCTCTTGCTTTTACTATAACTCTTTGTTTACTATCATCTGTACATGTAATAATTGTAATTTCTTTTAAACCATTTGTTCTTTGAGAAGTACAAGAGCCATCTTCTGGTTCAACTATATATTTATCATATATTCTATATTGTAAAGTTTGGCCTTTATTTCTTCCAACTAAATTAGTTATTTCAACTGTTGCTCCTATTTCTACATCTGGTACATGACTGAAAAATTTATTACTTCTATAATTATGTCCTACTATACAGAAATTTCCCACTTCGTTAGGATCAGGTCCCCAGAATTTACATGGTGAAATCTTTAATAATTCTTCTGTACTTTCATTTAATATAGGATATGTACAATCTATTGATGGTATGTTAATTGTTGCTAGAGCATAATACATTGTTCCAGATTCAGTCTGTAACCATTCTATATCACTATTTGGATCTTGTTCAGGAACTGGTTCAGAATATATTACTTCAAATGGATCTTCTGTATTTAATATAACAACAATTGAATTATTTGCAAATTTAATTGTTGTATCATCTGCAACATTATCTTCAAAATTTATATTTGATAAAATTTCTTTAGATATAGCTTCATTTTTGTTTTTGTCATACTCTGCATATATGTAATAAGAAAATAAAATGCATACTAAAAAGATGGAAATAAAGAAATCTATTTTATACATTCTTTTTTTCCTTTTTAGTTCTGGTGTCATATATAATTTCTCAGAAACTAAAATCTGATTCATTTCTTAACCTTTCTATACATAGTATTTTATTTATTATATCATGCTATATTACTATTATCAATCCCTATTTTTACCAAATATCTTCTTGCATAGTAGTTTTTCTAGCTTTATTTATTTTTTTAATTTTCTTTATTAATGTATTATGTCTTTTTTTATCTTCTTTTGTTAAGTCAAAGTCTTCTATTTCACTTTCTTTTTTCTTTTTAGATGTTTTTGCAGATTCGAATAATTCTTTTTCTTCCTCTTCTTCTTCATAAGGTATGTCTTCTTCAAACATACTTGCTTCTTCTTCAAATACATCTTCTTCTTTATTTTCTTTTTCTTGTTTTTCTATTAATTCCTTTGTTACTTCATAAAAATCTACATCTTTATATTTTTCTCCGAAAATATCGAAATCTTCTTCTGTTTCTTCTTGTTCTTCTACTTCATTCTCATTTTCATCATCATCATCTTCTTCTGTTAAAGACTCAATTTCAAAAGGAATTTTTCTAGTATTAGTTTCTTCTTCACTTTCAAAGACTTGTGCATTTTTATACTCTTCTACTGAATCTTCATCTACATCTTTTGGCACATCAAATTCTGCTACATCTCTACCAAATACTTCTGTAACATTTTTGTAGAAAGTTGAATATATTCCTTTAAATCCTTCTATTCTCCAATAATTTGAATTAATTAGAGTAGCAGTATTTAAGTTAACACGATTCTTTTCTCTTTTAAATTTTTCTTCTTTTTCTTGTATATCTATTAAATAAGATTTATTATAAAGCTCTTTATAAGCTTTTTTAGTAGCTTTACCTGCAACTTCTTTTAATAATAATTCATATAGATTATTAATTTGAACTACATCTGCTTTAAAGTTTTCACAAGCTTCACTCATTAATCTATTATGAGATTTTCTACCATGGATTATTGTCATTCTTTCATAATCTAAAAATTGAACAATGTATTCTTTTGCTGCTAAAAGAAAATCTACTTTTGCTTTTTCATTTCTAACATATTTTTTGTGTAATTCAACTTTAGCAACACCTTCTTCTATATCATTTAGCATTTTTTTCATTTTGTCATAAATTACTAAATAAATTCCTGCTAATTTTTTAGCAATATCTACTGAAAATATTGTTGCATTCTCTATTACATCACCATTAAAAGGAATTTTCTCACCTTTTCCATTTTCTTCTAATTTTTCAATAATTTCATCAAAATTATCAAATTCTTCAAATTGTGTTGCTGTTTCAATTGCTTCTTGAGTTATACCTTCAAAGTTAATTTGAGAGGCTTCTAATATGTTTACATAGTCATTTTCTGCCATTTTTTTATATCTTTTACATTTAGAAAGTTCAAATCTTTTTAAGTTATATTCTTCTAATGCTGCTATTAACTCATCTTTCTTATCTTTCATTTCTTCATTTACTTTTTCAACATCTGCTTCTATTTTTTCAATACCTTTTTTAGTATCTTCAATTTTTCCTTCAATATTATTGAAAAGTAAATTTCTATTATACTCTAAGTTTACGCTCTTTTTGTATAGTTTTTCTTGGGATGCTTGTATATCTTTTACTTTTTTAAGAGCTTTATTAAATTCTTGTGTCGCTTCTAATTCTTTTTGATAATTAGTTTGAAACTTTTCTAGTTTTTGTACTAGATTACAATAATTATCAAAATTATCTTGTAAATTACACTCAGATATATATTTTAGTAAAGTACTAAAATATCTTTCTAATACTATCGCACTTCTCTCATACATAATAAAAGAACCCTCCCAAGTCACATTTTTCATTATTATATAAAACTTTAACAAAAATGTCCATACAAATTAAACAAAAAAATATTTTTTATGACATAATTTTTCATAAGCTTTATTTTTTCGTCATTTTGTGCTATAATTAAAGGGAATCCAGTTGTTAACTGAAATAGAAGAAAGGGGAAAATACTCTCATGTTACTCACAAATATATTGTTCATCGTAGCGGCAATTTGCATACTCCCGATTATTATTTTTCTCTGGAACATCTTGATGACTCCCATCTACTGGCTCATCAGCGTCGCTCTTGACCACAAGTGGGTCGTCCTTGGTGTTCTCCTGGTCATCTGGCTTTTAGCTCGGATATTCTGAATACGAGCCAGTGGCCTAAGGTCCATCTTGAGGTCCACAAAACACATCAACTAATCTGCCTAAAAACAGATACGTTGGTGTGTTTTTCTTTTTCTTATCTTTACATTACATTTCTTTAGTTATATAATTTGAACATAGTAATCTTGAGAAATGGAGGGATGACTATGTTACTTAATCAATTAATTTCTAAAGTCGAAGTAATAAACAAAGTTGGTGATCTAAATTTAGATATAACTAATATACATTCAGACTCAAGAAAAATTAAAGAAGGAGGATTATTTTTTGCCATTAATGGTTTTTCCAAAAATGGTATAGAATTTATTCCAGATGCTATTAAAAATGGTGCAAAAGCTTTAGTAGTAGAACCAGATGTTGATTTTAACTTACTTAATATTCCTGAAAATATGCCTGTAATATCTGTAAAGAACACAAGAAAGGCTTTAGCCCAAACAGCATGTGAATTTTATGATAATCCATCAAAAAAATTAAAACTTATTGGAATAACTGGAACAAAAGGAAAAACTACTACAACATTTATGGTTAAATCAATTCTAGAAAAACATGGATTAAATGTTGGTTTAATTGGTAGTATTGCAGTTTATATTAACGAAGAAAAAATTGAAGATACTGATAGAACTACTCCTGAAAGTATCGAAATTCAAAAACATTTAGCAACTATGGTAAATAAAAATGTTGATGTTGCAATTATTGAAGTATCATCACAAGCTATGAAATTAGATAGAGTTGCAGGTTGTGAATTTGACATTGGACTTTTTACAAATTTAACAGAAGACCATATCAGTCCTAAAGAACATCCTAATATGGAGGACTACTTTAATTGTAAATTACAACTTATAAAAGAATCTAAGCATGGTGTAATTAACAATGATGATGAAACTGTTCGTAAAGTAAAAAGTTTATTGCCAGAAAAGGATATAAAAACATTTGCAATAGATAATCAAGCTGATTTCAAAGTAAATCCTGATACTGTTGTTATTACAGACTCATATATTGATTTTTCAATATTATTTAATGGAAAAGAAGAAAAAATAGAAGCTTCTATTCCTGGAAGATTTAGTATTTATAATGCTGCTGGAGCAATTGCTGTATGTTCATATTTTGGAGTAACAGCAGATGAAATAAGATTTGCTCTAAAAGATTTAAAAGTATTAGGTAGAAGTGAACTTGTTCCTAATAAATTAGGGCTTACAATTATGATAGATTATGCTCACACACCTTCTAGTTTGGAAAGTATTTTAAAAGCTGTTAATACTTATGCAAAAGGTAAAGTAATATGTGCTTGGGGTGTTGGTGGAGATAGAGATGCTGCTAAACGTCCTGTTATGGGAGAAATTTCAGGAAGACTTGCAGACTACACTATTTTAATGTCTGATCAAGTTCGTACAGAAGATCCTTTAAAAATACTAAAAGAAATTGAAGTTGGAATAATTCCAACTGGAAAACCATATAAAATAATTGTAGATAGAACTGAGGGAATCCGTTATGCTATTTCTATTGCAAAACCTGGTGATATTATTGTTATACCAGGATTAGGACATGATTTGTACTTGGAAAGAAATGGTGTTAAATACCCTTATGATGAAAGAAAAGTTATAGCTCAATTAATAGATGAAATGATTGCTTCTGGAGAAAGAACTCCTATTAATTAGTTTTAATTACAAAAAATAAAAATTATTTTAGAAGATATTCCACAAGTAAATACTACTTGTGGAATATTTTTAACTATTAAAGTTTTTTTAAATATCTATTTTTCCTTCAAAAACTTTCTCTACTGGACCAATTAATTTTATATTTTCATTTTTATATATAACTTTTAAATTTCCTCCTAACAATTCCACATTTAATTCATTATTTGTAGATTTATATTTCATTGATATTATAGATGCTGCAGATGCTCCTGTACCACATGAAAATGTTTCTCCTACTCCTCTCTCCCAAACTCTTACCTTTATATTTGAATTATCTACTATTTGAACAAATTCAACATTTGTTTTATTTGGAAAATATTTATAGTCTTCAATTAATTTTCCATATCTTTCAACATCTACTTTTTTTACATCATCTACAAAACACACTGCATGTGGATTTCCAATAGAAATTGGATATACAGTAATTCCTTCTATATGTATACTACCTTTATAATTGTTTTCTAAATATATAACTGGTATATCTGGTAATTCAAAAATAGGTTTATCCATATCTACACTTACTTTTGTAACTGTACTTCCTTCAATTTCAAGATTAACTTTTTTTATACCTGCTAATGTTTCTATATTAAATTCTTCTTTATCTATTAAATTTTTTTCATAAACATATTTTGCAAAACATCTAATACCATTTCCACACATCTCTGCTTCAGTACCATCTTGATTAAATATTCGCATTTTAAAATCTGCTTTATTACTTTTCTGTATTATTAAAATACCATCTGCTCCAACTCCAAAATGTCTATCACATAAAAATTCAGATAATAATTTATAACTATATTCTAATTTATTTTCCAAATAATCTATTATTATAAAATCATTTCCTGTTGCCTGCATTTTACAAAAAGAAAACATACAATCACCTCTTGGTTAATTGTATGTTTTTACTTTTAATTTATTCTAATATTTAATTTTTAAATTATTTTAATTAAATTGTTATTGGGCATTATTTAATTGCTCTTTTACAACAACATTAATTATTGTTCCTTCTTCAACTTGAGTCTCAAATGATGGATCTTGTGATACAACTATTCCACTGGTTCCATCTATTTGAATATTCAAATTTCTAGCTTTTAAAGTAGAAATTGCCTGACCTATTCCCATTTCTTTTATATTTGGAACTTCTACCATTGCTCTTTCTTGATTTTCATCTTGATATAAATGAATTGATGAATCTTCTATAAGTGCATTTCCATATTTAGGAAATTGATCTTTAATAATAACTTCATCTGGATTTCCATCTATATGAGAAACTACATTAAATCCTAATTCTTGTAAATGTGTAGTAGCTTCTGTTGCTGTCATTCCAGTTACATTAGGAACTGCTATTAAATTTCTTTCTTCAGTTGTTGTTACAGCTGTATTTGATGCTACACCTAAGTATGGTAAAATTTCTGATAATATTTGTGCTGTAACGGGACCTGCAACTTGACCACCTTGATGGTTAGCTCCTTCTGAAAGTCCGTATAGAGCAACTAAAGTAACTACTTGTGTATTTTCAATTGGTGATATTGCTATAAAAGAAGCAACATATCCTTCATCTTCTCTTCCTACTGGTGGCTCTGAAGTTCCACTCTTTCCACCTATTGAAAATCCTTCAACAGCTGCACGCCATCCTGTTCCATCAGTAACAACAGATTGCATCATTTCTTTTACTTTATCTGTTGTACTTTTTGATACAACTTGTCTTATTTCTTGAGTTTCTACCTTTTCTTTGCTTTCTGTATCTGGGTTTTCTATTTCTTTAACAATTTTAGGTTTTACTAAAACACCATCATTACAAATTGCTGATACAGCTGTTATTAATTGTAGTGGTGATATTTCAAATCTCTGTCCAAAAGACATTGTTGCAAGTTCAACTGGTCCTATTTGTTCTAATTTATAAAAAGTTCCTGGATATGCTCTTGCTATGTCATTTCCTTCACTATCAAAAAAGCCGAATGCTTGATAATATTTATATAAAGTTTTGGCTGTAACTCTCTGACCTAATTGCATAAAAGCTGGGTTACAAGAATTACATAAAGCTTCTCTTAATGATTGTGCTCCATGTGGATTATCTGCTCTCCAACAGCTTATTTCTTGATCTGCAACTTGATATGATCCAGAACAATAAAATTCTTTTTCTGTATCTGTTTCAACTAAATTTTCTTCTAATGCTACTGATGCTGTTATCAATTTAAATGTAGAACCTGGTTCATAAGTTCCTGAAACAGCTTGATTTTTCCATAAATTCTGTAAATTATTTGTTTTATCAGCTGGTTCTAATGCATTCCATTCTTCTTCTGTAAAACCAGTTCTTGAAAAATCAAATGGCTGATTTAAGTTATAATCTGGATAAGTTGCCATAGCAAGTATTTCTCCATTTTGTGGATTCATTATAATTACATTTCCACCTGTTGAAGAAGGATTTTCATTTACTGCCTGCTCTAAATATCTCTCAGCTATTGATTGTATTTTTGCATCTATTGTTAAATAAATATTTCTTCCATTTTCAGAAGCAACATATTGTTCATCTTCATCAGAAATTGCTTTTCTAGTTGCATCTACTGTTGTAACTATTTTTCCAGAAGTACCAGTTAAAACATCATCATATCTTTGTTCTATACCAGTTTGTCCATTATTATCTGTTCCACAAAAACCAATTAAATTAGATGCTAAATCATTGCATGGATAGTATCTTTTCGAATCTGAATCTATATTAATACCAACAGAAATATCATTTTCAGATATCCAATTTTTTAATTTATCTATCTTATCTTTTTCTACTTTCTTTTCTATTACAACAACTGATTTATTTGAATTTAATTTTTCCATCATCTCATCATAAGTAATATCAAAAATATTAGATATTCCTTCTGCTATTACTTCATTTGGAACTTGTTTTTTATTATTGTAAGTAACTTTACCAGGATTTAATGAAACAGTATCAACTGGTATACTTTGAGCTAAAATTTCTCCATTTGCATCATAAATAGTTCCTCTATTTGGACTTAATATTTGAGTTTTTACTTGTTGATTATAAGCTTTTTCTGACCATTTTTTGCCTTCCATAAATTGAATAATAAATAAATGAGATAAAACAACAACAAATAAAAGTGTTGCAAAAACTCCTACAACCCCAAGTCTTAAAGTTAATTTAAATTTTTGATTATCTTTCTTTTTTTTGCTTTTTCCCATTTGTATTCTCCAATTTTATTTAAAGATACCCATTATTGATTTAACAAATATTGCTACTATATCTACAAGTGATTTTATTATAAAATTATTTCTATATAAATCTAATAAGATGTTTCTTACAGGTGGTATATGCCAAGCTATAAAACATACTAATATAATTGAAATTAGTACTATTAATATATTTTTTATCTTTTTTAATGTTAATGGTTCTTTTTGTTTATATCCTAACTGTTTTAAGTAATCTTTATAAACTTGATTATATGCTTGATTATATTCTTCTTCAACCTTTTGAGCCTTTTTTAATTTTTGTGCAAATTCTTTTTGAGCAGCTTTTCTTACTTCTTCTTGTTCTTCTTTTGTTAAAATTACTTCTTCATTATTTTCATCATCATCATTTTCTTCTTCATCTTCATCATCGTCATCATCATTATCATAAAACTGACTATCATCTTTTATTTTTCTGTTCATTTCAGGAGCTTTCGTTTCTTCTTTTTGCTCCTTTAAAGAAGCTTCTTCTGAACTAGAAGCAACACCTTGTATTAAGCTTTCTGCTCGTTTTTGAGCTAAATCATTATCATATCTTTTTCTTTTTTCATCATTCATAACTATTTCATAAGCTATTTTTAACTTATTCAATATCATTTCATTTTCTTTATTTTCTTGTTCTGATAAATTAGGATTTAATTGGTATTCTTGTACCAATTTTTGATAAGAATCTTCAATTTCTTCTTTAGAAGCATTTTCTTTAACTTCTAATAAATCATATATCGTAACCATTTCCCACCTACATTAACTTTCTATATAAAAATATTATTTTTATTAATATATTTTTAAACATTATAAAAATATGTAGCTTCTAAATCTGCCTCGTGCATAAGTAATGCTAAAGGATATTTTTTAAAAGCAAGTCCAATAGTTGTATACAATTCTTTTGGCTCTGTAAAGCCCATGTGCCATCTTATACAATATTTTTCTTCACTAGTAAGTTTTAAATACTCTGTAAGCATCATAACACTTTTTTCTCCATGTCCATAAGGTATTGTATCATCAACTGTATAATATGGAACTTTTTCCCATTCACCAAATTCATTTTTTGCATTTCTATAATCTACTTTATAAAAGTTTGCTTTACAAATATCGTGTAAAAGAGCAATTATAATTAAACTTTCTTCGGAATAATCAATCTCAATTGTTGATTTTTTTACTTTATCTTTTAAGATTTCATATACTTTCATACTGTGTTCTAATAAACCACCTTCGCAATTTCCGTGAAACCTTGTACTAGCAGGAGCTTTGAAAAAATCTGTTTTAGTTTCTAGAAATTCTATTAGTTTATCCATTCCTTCTCTATTAGTTGATTTAAGTAAATTTATAAATTCTTCTTTCATTATTTGTTTATTTTGCTCCCCTTTTTAAATTATTTCTTAATAATTTTACCATATAGATTTTAAAAAAACAACATTTTAAATTTTATGTATTTAAAATAGAATATTAAAATTTGAGCATTGAATTTTAAATTTTTTTAATATCCTGATTTCTTATTTTTCATGTAGTTTGAAATATTTTTTGAAAGATTTTTTTCATTTTGTAATTCTCTGTACAAAGTATCTTCATTATATTTTGAACCGAATATAAAATCATCTAAAATTTCTTTTGGCTCGACTTCTAAAGCATTACAGATTATCATAAATTTGTTTAGGGTAAGACCATATATTCCATTTTCTATTTGAAGAATATAAGTTGGAGACATCATTGTTCTTGTAGCAATTTCAGATGTTGAAATATTTTTTGACAATCTTATTTCTTTTATTTTTAAACCAATTTCTTCATTAAATTCTTTCTTGTGATCAAAAATATATTGATTTACTTTTACAGTTTCTAAATTAGAATTATACATTATTATCACTCCTTTTCGAAAAGTAAAAATATAATAGCATATAGAACATCTGTTTGTCAATAAATATATTAAAATTTGCAAAAAAATAACAACAATCGATTTTCATCAATTGCTGTTTTTAAGTAAGTATCTTTAAAATATTATTCTTCTGATGGAGTTGGAGCTTCCACTGGGCAAACTCCTGCGCATGTACCACATGAAATACAAACACTTTCATCAATTACATATTTATCTGCACCTTGAGATATACATGTCATTGGGCAAGCACTTGCACATGCTCCACAAGAAATACATTTTTCTGAAATTTTATATGCCATTATAGACTCCTCCTTTCATAATATTTTGATTACTTTACTTTATCTATTTTAAATTCTATTTTCATAGAATTACAATAGTCTTATATTAGATATCATCTTGTGAAGTGTTTTTCTTGTCATCATCATCAAGTCTTTCTAATTTCTGTAATTCTTTCAAATCTTCTTCATTTTCAACTTCTAGTTTATCATCTTCTACAACTGCATCTTTTATAACTACTACATCTTTCGCATCATGCTTTTTAAAATAAGATTCTTCTCCATCTTGATATTTAACTCTTACAACTTCTTTTAATGTCTCAACAGATGCTACCTCTCCAGTTCCTTCAGAAGTTTTTACGATTGCACCAATCTTTGGTAATCTTTTCAATTTTTCCTCATATACATCTTGTTCATATTTTAAACAACACATTAATCTTCCACAATTTCCAGAAATCTTAGATGGATTTAATGATATATTTTGTTCTTTTGCCATCTTTATTGAAACAGTTTCAAAGTTTCCTAAAAAAGAACAGCAACAAAGTTCTCTACCACAAATTCCATTTCCTCCACATCTTTTTACTTCATCTCTTACACCTATTTGACGTAATTCTATTCTTGTTCTAAAAACAGATGCTAAATCTTTAACTAATTCTCTAAAATCAATTCTTTTATCTGCTGTAAAATAGAAAATTACTTTAGAACCATCATATTTATATTCTACATCAATAAGTTTCATTGGAAGCCCATGTTTTTCTATTTTTTCTAAACAAATTTTAAAAGCATCTTTTTCTTTAGCTTTATTTTGTAATCTCATCTTTTCATCTTTTTCTGTTACTATCCTAATAATTTTCTTTAATGGTTCTGAAATTTCGCTATCTTCAACATCTTTACTTACTATTACTACTTCTCCATATTCTTCTCCCATTGCTGTATCTACAATAACTTTTGTTCCTCTTTCTAAACCATTTATATTTCCTGCATCAAAGTAATATATTTTTCCAGGTTTTTTAAATCTAACCCCTGTTACTGTTTTCATTCAATTCCTCCCATATTTCAAAAATCAAATTATCAATACACATATCAAAATTGCAATTGTTTCTAATTCTTTCTGCACATTTATTAACATATTTTATGCAATTAATATATTTATTATTTTCTTCAATTTTTGAATATAAACATACTATTATATAATCTAAAATATCATAAATATTTTCTTTATCATATAATATTTTTCCTTCTAATAAAATTTCTATTAAATCTTTTTTATATATATTTGAAATCAAAATATCTATATTTTCGTATTTTTCTTTAAAATCCTTCAATTTTATAGCTTTTCCAATACTTCCATCGAATGATTTTAATAAATTTTTAGAAATATTTTCGTATCCTAATACACTTTTAGCATATTCTAATAACTCTTTTTCTTCAATATTTTTTAGCTTTATGCTCATACATCTTGATTTTATAGTATTTAAAATTAAGTTTTCATTTGAAGATATAAGAATTATTACTGCAAATTCTGGTGGTTCTTCTAATGTTTTTAATAAACAATTTTGTGCCTCAGTAGTCATTTTTTCACAATCGTTTATTATATAAACTTTTCTATTTGACACTATTGGTTTTTCTATTACTTTTTCTGTCAAACTTCTTATTTCATCTATTTTTATATTTTCTCCTGATTCATTTATTAAATAAAAATCTGGATGATTTCTTCCATTAAAACATGTACATGATTTACATGTACATTCTTCTTTAGTATCATTTAAACATAATATTTTTTTTGCGAATTCCTTTGCTATAAGTAATTTTCCAATTCCTTCTGTTCCTAAGAACAAATAACTATGTAAAATATTATTTTGCTTAATGCTATTTAGTAAATACTCTTTTACATCTTGATTACCTATAATTTCTTTAAAATCCAATTATTCTACCTCTATTTTTCTATTCCACCAAATTCACTAAATGGCCAGAATCTAAAGCAAACAATTCCTTCTAATTTTTCTAAAGGTATACATCCTATTTGTCTGCAATCTGTACTTTTTGTTCTATTGTCTCCCATTGCGAAGAAATATCCATCTGGAACTATAAAATCATAAAATACTTCTGATTCTGTTACAACATCATTTTTTAAGTAATCTTCTTCTAGAACTTCACCATTTACATATACAGTATTATTTTCTATTTTTATATGATCTCCTTCTAGACCAATAACTCTTTTTATATAACTCTTTTTAGTTACTTCTAATATATAATATACAAATTTATTAAATATACCTTTTTCTTCTTCATCATACACTGCTATCGGATTTGATTGATCTGCTTCCCATTTTGAATAAGTTTTTGTTGGAGCTTCAAATGTAACAATGTCTCCTCTTTCAGGTTTCTTTTTTGTTATTCTAAATGTTCTATTTAAAATTAATCTTTGGTTTTCTTGTAAAGTTGGAAACATTGATCTTTGTTTTACTATTGTTGGAGTTGCTACAAAGTATCTAAAAACTAATGCTAAAACTAGAGCAATAATAATACAATATCCCCATTCAAGTATATCTTTATATTTTTCTTTCATTCTGTTTACCTTCCATCTGTTCTTTTTTTGGAATTATACATTATTTTTCTTCATTTATCAAGTGTTTAATAAGATTGTTCTATTTTTTAGGAGGTCTTCCTCTCTTTTTTGGTTTATCTTCTTCTTTTACTTTTTTAGGTTTTGCTGTTTCTGTTTTTTTAGGTCTTCCTCTTTTTGGCTTATCTTCACTTAAAACTTCTTTTTTTGTTTTCTTTGTTGTTTCTTTTTTAACTTTTTTAGCTTCTTTAACTTCTTTTACTT